>JAZTYM010000042.1:0-35858 GCA_045637025.1 Akkermansia sp.
CTAGGCTTTTTCGAGGAGGAAGAGGTATTCGCGGACTTTGAGGCTGCGGTTGCGGAGGTTGCGGCAGGCGCGGAAGGTATTGTACTCTTGTTGGAGCACGCTGAGTTTGCCGAGGCGCTGGAGGGTGCTCACAAAGGCATCTGGGGGGACAAAGCCCTCCGAGTTGTAGGAGATGAGGATGAAGCGGGCGGGACAAGACTCCACTAGGGAGAAAAGCTCTTGGGCTGCTTGGGCGCGTTTGTTGTAGGGGGAGCGATTCCAATCTGCCGGTATACCCGAAACGGGGGAGATAGCGGCTGGGCGCTGGTACTCCACAATCAGATTGAGCATGAAATAATTGGAGCCATAGGGGTGCTGGTTGTAGGGCGGATCGAGGTAGGCCAAATCCAGCTCCGGCAGCTGGGTGGCTACGGTGCGGGCATCCCCTTGCAGCACATGGTAAGGACACTCAAAACGCGAGAAGAGGGGGGTGGGGAGCTCAATCTCGCGCAGGATGCGTTCGAGGGCGTGGCGCCCCTGCCCGCCAAATTGCCCCAAGCCGCGGGCGTCTTTGTAGAAGCCTTTGAACACGCCACCAGTGTTGTTGTGCACAGAGGCTTGGCACAGGAGCGGCGCGAGGGCGTACACTTGCATGCCGAGGGGCAGCTCGGCAATGGCGCGGCGGGCCGAGTCGATGTAGCAAGCGTTGCGGCGGGTGAAAAAGACGCGCTCACCGGGACGGATGCAAGAGTCATCTTGCGGGGCATAGAGCTCTGCCACTAAGCCGGGTTGCATGTCGGCCAAGGCTTGTTGGCGCACGCGGTGGAGACAGTGGTGCAGCTGGGCGCTATCGAGCTCCGAAGCATTGCTGAGGTAGCATTCATTGAGCACGCGCGAGTAGTTCTCCAAATCATTGGCATAGAGCTCGCAAGACCATTTTTTGAGGTAGCGCGCCACGATACCGGAGCCGGAGAAGGCATCCCAGCAGCGCAACTGGGTGCGGCCCAAGCGGGCGCAGACTTGGCGCACCCCCTGCCCGATGAAGTTGAGCAAGGCGCGTTTGTTGCCGATGTAGGTGATGATTTGCTCCGTCAGGTAGCGCACATCTTCCTCATTGTCTGGGCGGGCATCAGTCATTCACTTGGGCGGGAGGGGCGGCGTTGAGTCTTTGTTTGAAGGCGTGCCAATCCGTTTCGCGCAAGAGGCGGCGCAGGTTGCCCGCCCAAAAGGGGCGGTAGCCATAGCGAGCATCGGTGAACTCGGCCAAGGCCTCTTCCACGCTGGCGTTTTGTTCGACAATGCGGTAGACCGCGACAACCATGCCGGTGCGGTGCGAGCCATGCCTGCAATGCACCAACACGGGCTTGGGTGCCCGGCGAAGCATGAGCATGATGTGCTCCAAATCCTCCAGAGTCATCGAACTGGCAGCCACGGGATAGTGCATGAGCAGCAAGCGCGTGCCGTTGGCTTTTCTGGTATCTCGGTGGTATTCTTGCAAATTGAGCACGGATTTCACGCCAGCGGCTTGGAAGATGCGGAAGTCTGTGGCATCTGGCTGGCCGCTACGATAGAGTTCTGGGCTCACGCGGTAGCCATTCTTGGTCCCCGGCACCATCTCCGCGGGCTCTCCCCCCTGCGCCAGCATGCAGCAGAGCAGCTGCACCAGCACCAAACACCATGTTAAAACACCCTTGTTCATCAGCTCACACGCGGTTTCCGACGCCAGAGTACCAGTTTTCGTGGTGCTTTGCAACCACATAAGACTTGAAAAATCGTGCAAGACATGCTAGAGTACGCGCGGAGACACAGACGCTCCGCAACCGAATATTGCCATGTCCTCAGAACTTCCCCAGAAAACGCAGGCTTCGCGCCACGGCGGCCACATCACGATTGTGGCCTCAACTTACAATGAAAAATACACCACAGCCTTGCTCGACAACTGCTTGGCAGAGCTGGAGGAAAACGCACCGCAGACGATAGTGGATGTGGTGCGCGTGCCGGGAGCTTTTGAGGTACCTATCATGGTGAAGCGCTCTATTGTGGAGCCCAGCGCTGCCGAGAAGCCCGACGTGGTGATTGCCTTGGGCGTGATTTTGCGCGGGAGCACCGCCCACGCCGATTTGATTGGCGATGCTATTACCAAGCAGTTGATGAGCATTGCATGCGATTCTCTCACCCCTGTGATTCACGAGGTATTGTTGCTCAACAACGAGCAACAGGCCTTTGCCCGCTGCATTGCATCTACCCTGAACCGCGGCCGCGAAGCCGCACGCGCCGCTATCACCATGATTAACCTGCTGGATGAGCGCTACACCCTGCACAGCCTCAAGCAGCGCATGTCTGGCATCAACCGCAACGGTTCTCTCATCTAACCCCCTCACACGACACTTTTTCCCATGAGCAACATCAGCAAAACGCGACAGGTAGCCCTGCACCTCATCTACTCCGTCATCTCAAACGGCGGTAAGGCCGAGGAATTGGATATGGGGCTTTTCTGGGATATCACGCTTGAAAAAGAAACAGAGCACTTGCGCAAGGCGCTGACCAAGGCCATCTTGCACAGCTGCCGCAGCATTGGCGACACCACGCGCTTGCTCAATGCGCGTGCCGAGCAGATTGAAAACGCCATGCACGGCGACCTGACCACCGCCCCGCTGCGCGAAACGGTGGAGCGCTACTGCAAGAGCGCTGCCGCTTTGGATTCTGCCCTGGCAGCTCTGCGCTACTCGCTGAAGGATAAGCGTCGCGAGGGTTCTTTCCAGCTGCAACTTTGCTGCAATGATGTGCTGCGCTTGGCAGCCACATTGGAAGGCGCCACCGAGACGCTGGAGCCCATGTCCATGGATTTCCCGGCCTACAACAGCGTGCTGGCCCCCTTCATGGCCGTTGTGCGCCGCCGCAGCCGCATGCAAAAGGAATGCGCCGCCCTGGCCCACCCCGAAAACTTGGAAGGCAATGCCGAGTACGCCGCTGTGGTGCGCGCCGCCCGCGAGATGGAGGAACTGAAGCCCGCCGCCCGCGAGATGGCGGAGAAGGTGCTCGCCGCCCGCGAGAAGCTACTGCCCCTCATCGAGGCGCAGCTGCAAAATTACTCCATGGAGCGTTTGGACGTGGTAGACAAGTGCATTTTATTGTTGGCTCTCTACGAGCTCACCATCAACAAGCTGCCTGTGGCCATCGTGGTATCTGAAGCCACCGCTCTGGCCGATACATACTCCGGCAGCAAGAGCGCTCCGTTCATTCACGGCATCATCGCCGCGGTTGCCCAGAACAAGTGATTCACCGCCCCCACCCATGGCCAACTTCTTCACAAGCCTGATTGATAAATTCCTTGGCGAGCCCCAGATTGACTGGGACGAGCTGGAGGCTGATTTGATTTCTGCTGACATAGGCGCCAAGCGAGTCATCCCGCTGGTGGAGGATTTGCGCGAGCAGGATACGCAGGATGCCTGCGATATTGCAGATTACATCAAGGCCCAGCTGCGCAGCGCATTCCCCGCGCAGCTGCCCCAGCTGCCCACCCCGCAGGCTGGCAAGCCCTGTGTCATCATGATGGTGGGCGTCAACGGCGCTGGCAAGACCACCACCAGCGCCAAGCTGGCTTACCGTCTGCAAAAGCAAGGGCACAAGGTCCTGCTGGCCGCGGCAGATACCTTCCGCGCCGCTGCGGTGGAGCAATTGGACAGCTGGGCCACCCGCTTGGGGGTGCCGCTCTACAAGGGGCAACCCAACCAAGACCCAGCCTCCGTGTGCTACGAGGCGCACACCCGCGCCATGCAGCAAGGGGTAGATTACTTGATTTGCGACACAGCCGGGCGCTTGCACACCCGCCACAACTTGATGGAGGAGCTCTCCAAGATTCGCCGCTCCCTCGGCAAGCAAGACGAGGCCGCCCCCCACGCCTGCTACTTGGTAGTAGATGCCACCACTGGAGGCAACGCGCTAATGCAAGCGCGCGAGTTCCACAAAGCGACCCCGCTGTCTGCGGTAGTCATCACCAAGATGGATGGGTCTGGCAAGGGTGGCGTGGCCGTGGCTATCCAAGACGAGCTGGGCATCAGCCCCATTTTCTTGGGCACGGGCGAAGGCAAGGATGATATCCGCCCCTTCAACCCCACCGAATACGCCAACACCCTGCTCTAAGCTCACGACTCCCCCGTTTTTTCCGCCATGACCGTGCTCCCCTCCCTGCTGGAATACACCCACGATGCCCTTGCCGAGCTGCTCGCCAGCATGGGGCACAAGGCATACCGCGCCACGCAGCTGCAAGAGTGGATTTGGAAGCACCGCGCGACGGATTTTGAGCAGATGCTCAACCTGCCCCCTACCCTGCGCCGCGAGCTTGCCGAGCGCTTTACTCTGCGCCCGCTCAGCGTGGTCGAAATCAACCAAAGCACAACCGGTACCACCCGCAAGTTCCTTTCTCGCATGCAAGATGGCTACTTGGTGGAGTCCGTCATCATCCCCGCAGCGGTGGGACAAGGTGGGGCGCACAGCCAGAGACTCACGCTTTGCGTTTCCTCGCAGGTGGGCTGCGCCTTTGGCTGCAAATTCTGCGCCAGCGGCTTGCTGGGCTTCACCCGCAACCTGACGGCCTCAGAAATTTTGGCACAAATCATCGCGGCAGAGGAGATTAGCGGCGAGCGAATCGATAATTTGGTCTTCATGGGCATGGGCGAACCCCTGGCCAACATTGACAACCTGCTCACGGCGCTCACCATCATCATGGACCAGCGCGCGCTCAACATCGGTGCCCGCCACATCACCATCTCGACCTCGGGCAATGTGCCGGGCCTGCGCCGCTTGGCCGCATTTGGCAAGCCCCTGCGCCTTGCGGTCTCCCTGCACGGTGCAAGAGACGAGGTGCGCGCCCAAGTCATGCCTGTGAACAAGAAATGGCCGCTCGCCGAGCTCGTTCCCGCGCTGGAGGAGTGGAACCGCTGCAGCAAGCACAAAATCACTTTCGAATACATCCTCATCGAGGGGGTGAACGCCATGATGACAGAAGCCCCGCGCTTGGCAGCGCTGGCGCGCAAGCTCAATGCCAAGGTCAATCTCATCCCCTACAACACGGTTGAGGGGCTGCCCTGGGTGCGCCCCTCGGAAGCCGCCTGTCGCGCCTTCTGCAAGGCTGTCATCAGCGGGGGTGTTCCTGTGACCATGCGCTACGAAAAGGGGCATGATATCAACGCCGCATGCGGGCAACTACGCCTGCGCCGCGAAACGCAGGCGTAATGCCGCCCTAGCTTGCTGATGCACGCGCGGCATCAGAATTTGAATACACCTTGCAGCTGGAAGACGAATGCCCCCGAGCCATCGTCGGAATGGATGGGATCAAAGATGTATTGCAAGTCCGGCTGCAGGAAGAAGGTGGGCGTGAGCTGCACCACGGCACTCAACTCGAGGCCATATTCATTTTTGTGCTCATAGGGCTTGTTGGTAGCGGCGGCGCGCTCCCAGAAGAAGCCCAATGCCACTTGGTCATTGTTGCTGCGGCTGCCCCAGCCCTGGCTCCGGAACGGGGCTTGCAAGACCAAACCCGCCGTCGCGCAAGCGCTGACATTGTTCACCGCAGCGGCGTCCGGGTCCATGAATCCGCAGCGAGTAAAGAAACCCAGGCGAGATTCGGCGCCCAGCTGCTGCTGGAAGTTGATGGCAACACCCGAGCCTGTTTCGCCCTTGTTGCGGGTGAGGGTGTACTGGAAGCGGTAAGTACCCGGACCAAAACCGAAGAAGTCCTCGGTGATAAAGCCCACTTCGCCCACGTGGACCCAAGCATTGCTGCTGATGTATTGGAAGGGAGAGTGGTTAATCTCGCCATTGCAACCTGTGGTGGCATACATCGTGTAAAAATGCGGGTTGGGCTGCCAAGCCGTCAAGTAGCCCCAGTTGGCCCACTCCAACGGGAGACAGGGGTTGAGATTGAAGGCACCGTTGGTCAGATTGCCACTCCAGCTGGCAGAGTAAGCATTCTGGTCGAGGTAGTTGGAGGTATCCAACACACCGGCCATGGCCACAAAGGTGCCATCAAAGCCGCTGTAACCCAACGCCAACTGCGGCAAGAACACGCCATTGCCACCGCGCAAGCTGCCCTGCGGGTTGCTCAATGAGCCCAAGCTCTGTTGCGCGCTGCTGCGGCGCTCGTTGAAATTGATACCGTGCCCCCAATCTGCCTCAAACACTAGGAAAATGCCTTGGCTATTGTCGGAATCTTTGGCCAAAAACCATGTACCCGACACAGAATTGTTGAAGGCCGAAAAATCCGAACGCTGGTGGCCAGAATACGACGCCAACTTGGTATA
This sequence comes from Akkermansia sp., assembly GCA_045637025.1. Classification (GTDB taxonomy): domain Bacteria; phylum Verrucomicrobiota; class Verrucomicrobiia; order Verrucomicrobiales; family Akkermansiaceae; genus Akkermansia. Next base: position 6,282 of record JAZTYM010000042.1, read on the forward strand.
ATTGTACGAAAGCGTCATATCATACTGCAAGCCCACCCGAGACAGCATTTTTTTGACCTGTTGCGCGCCAGAGGAAATGGCATCTTCACCGATAATTTGGCAGGGTTCGGCGCAGGTGTTGCCCGGCACAAACACACTATCCAAATAAGGCATAAAATGCTGCGGAGTCTGCGGAAAAAGCAACCACGAGCCCAGTTGCAAGCCCATGTTGCGGGCCGCATGCTCACGCTGCTGCACCAGCAGCTTCTCGTGCGTGGGCACACCAGCATGGCGGCGTGCCATTTGTGTGTGGGCAGCCATGCTGCGCGAAAGGCTGCGTGGCAACTGCCCCGAGTTCATCTCATACGGATTCCAGCCCATGGCTGTATCCAGATATTTGGCGGGAGTAGATGGCGTCTCGGCACCCAGGGCTGTGCCCCCGATGAGGAGAGCTGCCCACAACGTACGAATGATTCGTATTTTCATAGATGATGGTAATGATGCTGCCCCCCCATGCGGTGTTTGAAAACAACTAGAAACACCCACCCTGCATGGTAGTGGCGAAAAACCACCCCCAGTATCCTTCCACCACGTGCAAGAGGCACAAAAATGCAGAAAAAAATGCCTTTTCCTACGGAAAAATGCCGTGCAGAGCTTTTTTCTTGAAAGATTAAGCGTTTTTCTGTAGTATACTAGTTTGTATGAACGTACTCAGAAGCATTGCAGCCGCAGCCGTTTTGACCAGTTCACTGGTGATGGCCCAGGAGGCATACACACCTCATCCTGATTGGGAAAATCCGCAAAACCTGTCGCAAGGGCGCGAAGAATCACGCGCTTTCTTTGTGCCGTTTGCCAACCGCGATGAAGCCCTGAAAGGCCAGCGCAAGGATTCTTCCCTCGTGCTCTCACTCAATGGCGAATGGAAATTCCACTGGGCTCCCGAGCCCGACAAGCGCCCCATCGACTTCCACAAACCGGAGTTCGATGTCAGCGGTTGGGCCAATATCGATGTGCCCAGCAACTGGCAGATGCGCGGCTATGGCACCCCTATCTACAGCAACCAAGCCTACACCTTCGTGCGCGACTGGCCCCGCGTGATGACCAAGCCCCGCAACAAGCGCGAAGAGCAATACACCACACCTGCCACCGAGCCCAACGCCGTGGGTTCCTACCGCCGCGACATCAACCTGCCGGCAGATTGGGAACAGCGCCAGGTCTTCATCCAATTTGACGGTGTCGATTCTTTCTTCTACCTCTTCGTGAACGGCGAGAAGGTGGGCTTCTCCAAAGATAGCCGCTGTGCCGCCGTGTTCGACATCACCCGCTTCCTCAAGCCCGGCAAAAACGTCATTGCGGCTGAGGTCTACCGCTACAGCGATGGTTCCTACTTGGAATGCCAAGACATGTGGCGTCTCTCCGGCATCTTCCGCGATGTTTTCTTGTACAGCACCCCCAAGGTGCAGGTGCGCGATTTCTTTGTTCATACAGACTTTGCCGCCCGCCCCGATGGTAGCCGCGACTACACCGACAGCACGCTCCGCGTGGAGGTCGACGTAGACAACCGCAGCGGCTCTGCTACCAACTACAGCATTGCTGCTGAGTTGCTTGATATGCAAGGCCAAAAGGTGGCTGACTTGAGCCCCGCTACGGGCTCTGTGCAGAACGGCGAAAACATCCGCACCGAACTCAAGGCCCAAGTGAAAAACCCGGCTTTGTGGAGCGCAGAAAAGCCGCATTTGTATCGCTTGATGCTCTACCTCAAGAATGAGCAGGGCGAGGTGACCGAAACCATCTCTCGCAAGATTGGTTTCCGCGAAGTGAAATTGGAAAATGGCCGATTCTTGGTGAATGGCATGCCCGTGAAACTCAAGGGTGTGAACCGCCACGAAAGCCAACACGCCAACGGCCACAGCGTGACCGAAGAAGAATGCCGCACCGAGCTCTTGCTCATGAAGCGTGGCAATATCAACCACGTGCGCAACTCTCACTACCCGCAGCCCTCTTTCTTCTATGAGATGTGCGACGAGCTGGGTATCTATGTGTGCGATGAAGCCAACATCGAATCCCACGGCTACTACTACGGTGAGCTCTCCCTCTCCCACCCCAAGGAATGGAAGGAACAGCATGTGTGGCGCAATAAGAACATGGTGGAACAAAGCAAGAACCACCCCTGCGTTGTCATCTGGTCCTACGGCAATGAAGCCGGCCCCGGCGACAACTTCGCCGCTGTGCGCGATTGGATTAAGAGCCGCGATACCTCCCGCGTGACCCAGTACGAACGCAACAACGACTTGGCAGACCTCTGCTCCAACCAGTACCCCAGCGTCAACTGGACCCGCGAAATCGCCAGCCGCAAACTGCAAAAGCCGTGGTACATCTCCGAATACGCACACATTCTGTGCAACTCCATGGGTAACCTGGCAGATTACTGGGAAGCCATCGACTCCAGCGACTCCATCATCGGCGGTGGTATTTGGGAGTGGATTCACCAGAGCTATGACCAAGAGGTGACTCTGCCCAATGGCCGCAAGGTGACCCGCCAGAGCTACGGTGGCGACCACGGCGAGTTCCCCAACGATGGTATTTTCTGCATCAAGGGTGTTATCTACAGCGACCGCACACCCACCCCGCTCTACGCAGAAATCCGCAAGGTGCAGCAGAACGCAGCCTTTGCCCTCGTGGGTGAACCCAAGGCAGGCCAAGACATCGTCGTCGACGTGCGCAACAAGCACCTCTTCACCGATTTGAACGAGTTCAACGGCGAGTGGATTCTCTGCGAAGAAGGCAGCACCCCCATCGCGGGTGGCGCATTTGGCATCAACCTGGCCCCCCTGAAGAATGGTAAGCTGGTCATCCCCGCAAGCTGCATCCCCACCGACAAGCTGAAAAAGGACCGTCTCTACTACCTCACCATCAACCTCAAGCTCAAGGAAAACACCAACTGGGCAGAGCGTGGCTATGTCGTTGCCACAGAGCAGCTCGCCATGCCCGAGTCCTTTGCCGAGTTTGACCACAAGTCTCAGGTGGTGGTCACCGATCCCAACCTGAAAGTCGACGTACGCAACCAGAGTGGCCAGATGCTGATTATCGGCCGCAACTTCTCCGTGTGCATTGATAAGGCGACGGGTGGTCTCAAGAATTACATTGTAAACGGCCAGCAGTTGATGGGTGAAAAGCCCACCTTGGCGCTCAACGCCTTCCGCGCGCCGCTTGCCAACGACAAGTGGGCCATGAACCAGTGGCTCTCCAACGGCTTGCGCAATCTGGTGCACACCGCTTCTCCCCTCTTGGTGGAGCGCCTCGAGAACGGCGTGGTGCGTATCTCCTGCGATATCACGAGCCACGGTCAGCGCAAGGAAAGCTTGGATAGCCGCACCTACGACCAGGGGCACTTCTCCGTGACCGACAACGGTCCCCTCACCGAGAAGGACTTCAAATTTGTCACCCAGATGGTGTACACCATCATGCCCAACGGCTACATCAACGTGCAGGCTGGCATCATCCCCAGCAAGGATAAGATTGTGCTGCCCAAGCTGGGCTTTATTCTCAACCTGCCCAAGCGCTTTGACCAAGTGCAGTGGTTTGGCCGCGGCCCCGGCGAAAACTACCCCGACCGCAAGGCCGGCTCGCCCTTCGGTATCTATAAGAACACCGTCAACGGCATGATGGAGCGCTACCCGCGCCCCATGGAAATGGGCAACCGCATGGACACCCGCTGGGTGGCTGTGACAGATGGCAACGGCGTGGGCCTCATGGTCTCGGCCGAGGCGGGCGACCAGCTCATGAACTTCTCTGCCCTGCCCTATACACCGCAGGAAATCTTCTATGCTCCGCATCCTGAAGATTTGCCCGAATCCAAGAACACGGTGCTGAGCATTGATACGCTCACCCTCGGTCTGGGCGGTGCAGCATGTGGGCCTCGCCCCATCAACCGCGACATCACCTTGTCCGGCCCCACGACCATCGTGTTCTCCATCCGCCCGCTGCTCTCTGGCTCCAACCCCGTCACGGTGGGTCGCGAGACCCTGCCGCTGGTGGGTGCTGTCACCATCTCCCGCAATGCGCTGGGCTATGTGGAAGCAAGCTGCGCTACCCGCAACGCTACCATCCACATCACCACCCCCGATGGCGCAACCTCTACCTACACGCAGCCCTTCTTGCAGCGTGAAGAAGGCATCGTGCGTGCTCAGGCTCACTTCAAGGGTTTCCTCTCCTCTGCTGCAACTTACCAGCACATGAACACATGGCGCCCCGACAACCTGCTGCGCATCGTTTCCTGCTCCAGCACCTCGGGTGGTAGCGACACGGCATGGAGCCTGATTGATGGCCGCCGCGACACCTACTGGCACAGCCAGTGGCACGAGCCTGTGGCCCAATACCCCCACAATGTCGTGGTGGACTTGGGTGTTGAATCCGAGCTGCGTGGCTTCACCGTCACCCCGCGCCAGGCCAGCACATCGTCCCGCGTGAAGAAGGTGGCCTTCTACCTCTCTTCGGATGGCCAGAACTGGGGCAGCACCCCCGCTTGCACCCTGACGCTGAACGATAGCGACAGCGAGCAAAATGTCTTCTTGCCCGAGCCGGCGATTGCTAAGTATGTGAAGATGGAATGCTTGGAACCCATGGTTGCAGGGCAACCCTATGCCGCCGTGGCCGAGCTCACCCCCATTGTGAGCCGCATCGTGGGTGAATACCCCGCCCATGCCTTCTTCTCCCTGAGCTATGCCAGCTCCGAATTGCCCGAAGGCGGCGCTGCTCGCAACGTGCTCGATGGCAACCCCGACACCTACTGGCACAGCATGAAGGGTGTGACCGTGGCCAACTTCCCGCACGAACTCCGCATCGACTTGGGTGGCGACCGCAAGCTCAAGGGTATCACCTTCCGCGGAGCTCCCATGAAGAAGGAGGCCCGTATCAAGGATTATGAGGTCTACGTGAGCCAAGATGGTGAAAACTGGGGCCAACCCGTGGCCCGCGGCACCATGGAAAACACGGCTGAGGAGCAAAAGGTGCTCTTCTTCACGCCCACGCACGCCAAGTTCCTCCGCTTCGTTGCGCTCAATTCTCACGATGGTGGCGACTTCGCTGCTATCTCCGAGCTCGACGTCATGGAAGATAAATAAGCCGACGCGCATAGCCCTTTCCGAGCCGGTTGCCCCTCGCAACCGGCTCTTTTTTTTATGCCTCGCCACACATACTAGAGTTTGCTCTAGAAAAGTATGAAATAAACTTGACAATAACGCCGAAAGCCGTTAGCATGCAGGTAGCAGCCAAAAGCTCACATACAACACCATGAAAGCAGTCATCCTTTTCCCTGGACAGGGAGCTCAGAAAGTAGGGATGGGTAAGGACTTGTACGACACCTGCCCCGCCGCCCGCGAAATGATGGACAAAGCCGATGCCGCCTTGGGCTTCGAGCTCACCAAGATTATGTTCGAGGGGCCCGATGCCGAGCTTACCCGCACATGCTACTGCCAGCCGGCTCTGTATCTTCACGGTTTGGCACTGTACAAGGAACTTTGCAACCGCATAGCCATTGAACCCGTGGCCGCAGCAGGTTTGTCGCTGGGTGAGTTCACCGCCCACGCCGCCGCTGGCACCTTCTGCATGGAAGAAGGGCTCAAGCTGGTGCAGAAGCGCGGTGCTTACATGGAAGAAGCTTGCCAAGCAGCCCCCAGCACCATGGCCGCCATGATTGGTGGCAGCGATGATGCCGTGCAGGCCTTGGCCAATGATTGCGACATTGACGTCGCGAACTACAACTGCCCCGGGCAGACCGTCGTGTCGGGCTCGGTTGAAGGCGTAGACAAGGCCGTGGCTGGTGCCAAGGCCGCTGGGTTCAAGTTGGCCAAGAAGCTGAACGTGGCAGGCGCCTACCACAGCCGCTTCATGAAGAGCGCCCAAGAGAAATTGCTGCCCGAGCTGGAAGCTGTGAACATGCAGATGCCCAGCGTCCCGGTATACTGCAACTACGAAGCACGCCCCGTCAAGGACACGGCAGATGTGCGCGCTATGCTGGGTGCCCAGGTGTGTGGCTCTGTGCGCTGGGCTGCATGTATGCAGGATTTGGTAGACAAGGGCGAGCGCCTCTTCATCGAAATGGGCCCGGGCAAGACTTTGGCTGGCATGATGGGCCGCATCTGCAAGGATGCCACCGTCATCTCCATTGAAGACGTCGCCTCGCTCGAGGCTGCGGTAGAAACGCTCAAGTCTCTCTAAAGTAGCATCTTCTTCAACTCACAAAAAGCCGCATCCATGTCGGGATGCGGCTTTTTTGTTCATGGGCGGCGAAGCGTGGTGGACTCACACATCTTTTTTGGCAGAGAGCCAAGAGAAAACGCCCCCGGCCGCCAGTAGCACACAGATACCCGTGCTGAGCACCTTGCGAGCCAGCAGCTCATCCTGAGGGGCCAAGTAAAAATAAGCACCCCCCAGCAGGCCCATGCCGACCAGCAGGAAGATAATGCACCACTTATTGGCTTGCCACATCATATCTATTTACAAAAGAGCCGGGGTTTGCGCACAAACCCCGGCAGGTGTTGAAAAGATTAATAATTCTGGGCCAGAATCATGAAGTAGGCCTTGGGGTGAGCGCACACGGGGCACACCTCGGGGGCCTTCTTACCCACAACGATGTGACCGCAGTTGGCGCACTGCCAAATCTGGTCGTTGTCGCGGGAGAACACAAGACCACCTTCGATGTTGGCCAGAAGCTTGCGGTAGCGTTCCTCGTGTTCCTTTTCGATGGCGGCCACGCCATCCATCATATCAGCAATCTTATCAAAGCCTTCCTCGCGAGCCACAGCGGCAAACTCCTTGTACATGTCTGTCCACTCGTAGTTCTCGCCATCAGCTGCATCCTTCAGGTTGTCCATGGTGCCGGGGATGGTGTTGCCGTGCAGCAACTTGAACCACAGCTTGGCGTGCTCTTTTTCGTTGCGAGCTGTTTCTTCAAAAAGATTGGCAATCTGCACATAGCCATCTTTCTTGGCCTTGGATGCGTAGTACAGGTACTTGGTATGAGCCTGAGACTCACCCGCGAAAGCAGCAGCCAAATTGGCTTCCGTACGTGTTCCTTTGAGATCTTTCATCGTTCTATATCGTGTATGGTTGGTGGGTCATGCAACCCTTGGTAAAAACTAACACAGCCAGCGTATGTTGGCAAGCAAGAATCAATCCAACACCAGAAAAAAATCCTTTATTCTGCGTGTGTATTTGCTAGAATGAAGTCGCCCCATGACAAATACGTTTTCCCAGCCCGATATCCACACCGCTCTACAACAATATTTTGGATTTTCGGCTCTGCGTTCTGGTCAAGACGCCATTGTAGACGCCATCATGCAGGGGCAAGATGCACTAGCCATCATGCCCACGGGTGGTGGCAAGTCTCTGTGTTACCAACTGCCGGCCTTGTGCCGACCAGGGCTCACCATTGTGGTATCTCCGCTCATCGCGTTGATGAAAGACCAAGTGGATGCCCTGCAAGAGAAAGGCATCCCCGCAGCGGCTATCAACTCCATGCTGGGCGCAGAAGAATACCGCAGCGTGATGGGGGCTCTGCGGCGGGGCGAGCTCAAGCTGCTCTATGTGGCCCCCGAACGCTTCGGGCAAGAGGGATTCATGAACACCCTGCGCTCCCTGCAGGTCTCTCTATTTGCCATTGACGAAGCGCACTGTCTCAGCCAATGGGGGCACGATTTCCGCCCCGATTACCTGCGGCTGGGACGCGTCCGCACCGAACTGGGCAACCCGCAAACCGTAGCGCTCACCGCTACGGCCACTGCTCAGGTGCGAGAGGATATTTTGCAGACCTTGCAGCTGCATGAGCCAGCGGTCATCATCAGCGGCTTTGGCCGCAACAATCTGGATTTTCGCATCACGCATTGCGAGGGGCGCAAAGCGAAGTTCGAGCGCATACGCAAGGTCGTAGCACAGTGGAAGACTGGCATCATCTACTGCTCCACGCGCAAGAACGTAGCCACCGTGTTTGAGGAGGTGGCGCAGCTGGGCGTGCGCGCAGTCGCTTACCACGCCGGCATGAGCGATGCCGAGCGCGAGTTCTCGCAAAATGCTTTCATCTCAGGGGAGGCTGACGTGGTGGTGGCGACCAATGCTTTTGGCATGGGGATTGACCGCTCAGATGTGCGCTTCGTGGTGCATTTTGAAATTCCCGGCAGTGTCGAGGCCTACTACCAAGAAGCGGGGCGCGCTGGGCGAGACGGCGAGCAAGCCGCCTGCGAGCTGCCCTTCAACCATGCCGATTTGAAGACGCAAGAGTTCTTTTTCGAAGGCAGCAACCCGCCCCTGCACCTCATCCGCTCCCTCTACACCCTCTTGCGCACCCGCTGCGATTTGCAAACGCATGATGTGCAGCTCACCATCGACACCATGGCCGAGCTCTTGGGCAAGGATGTGAACCCAATGGCTGTGGGAACGGCTCTCTCCGTCCTGCTGCATGCAGGTGCCATCACCCGCTCCGATATACCGGGCTCCAACACCCGCAACACTCATCTCACCGACCCCGCGCGCCGTTTCGACGACTGGAATATCGACCACGAACAGCTGGAAGAAAAAGCTCGCCGCGACCACCTCAAGATTGAATCCATCACCCGCTATGCATACAGCACAGGTTGCCGCCAACAGTGGATTCTGGATTACTTTGGGGAGACGGGTTCCGCCCCCTGCGGCAGCTGCGACAACTGCTCCAACGAGCCTCCCGAAGATGCCGAACTCATCGAAGGCGCGGAAGCTGATATTGTGCGCAAAGCGCTGGCAGGCGTTGCACGAGCCTCTCGCCGCAACGCGGCCGGAGAATGGGAGGCCATCTATGGCCGCAGCAAAATCATGGACATGCTGCGGGGTGCCAAAAATGCCACCATGCACCGCTACCTCACGGGGCTTTCGACCTACGGCCTCCTCTCCGAGCTGACGGAACAGCGCATGAAGGCTCTCTTCCGTGCCATGAACGATGCGGGGCTTCTCACCTCCACGGGTGGCAACCTGCCCCTCATCACACTTTCGGCCAAGGGGGAACGCATCATGAAACAAGAAGAGGCGCTGCACATGGTGCGCAAAGGCTGGAGCGCCACGGCCAAACCGGCCAAAGCCGCCCAACTGCGCACGCGCCACACCGCCGCGCTCTTGCAATCTCTTGGCGTGGGCAAAATGGATAAACGACTCTACGAAGCATTGGCTGATTTGCGCCGAGATATAGCTGAGGAATACCACATGCCTGTCTACCGAGTCATGAGCACTGAAACCCTCAAACTTCTCGCCACCCACAAGCCCACCACCGTTGAGGCTGCGGGGCGCCTCAAAGGCATCGGCCCATGGACACGCGAACGCACGCTCCCCGCGTTTGTAGACCTTATCTGCGACTACGAGGGCGTCTAACCCCCTCGTCAACGCGCCAACACGCCCCATTCGTGCCCTCTAATAGAGTAAGAATGCAATTTTTTGCAATTTGAGCGATAAAATCCTTGACAGATGCCCCCGAATAGGGTATCTTTCCTGCCCGTTCCCGGACATTTTATCAACAACAATCATACCAATCATGCGTTCCGTCACCGTACGTAAAGGAGAACCGATCGATCGCGCCCTCAAGCGCCTGAAGACCAAGCTGGATACTGAGGGTATCCTCGAAGAGATGCGCCGTCGTCGCGCTTTTGAAAGCCCCATGGATGAGAAGCGCCGCAAGGCTCGTTCCGCCAGCAAGCGCAACAAAGTGAAGTGGCGTTTCACCAACAAGGAAGAAATCCCCGCAGCTGCTGTGACTCCCGCTGTGGAGGCCTAAATCCTGAGAGTTCGGGAAGTTTTTAAGAGCAACGGGCAGTTCCCCAAGGAGCTGCCCGTTGTTCTTTGTTGTATCCTCAAAAAAATCACACGCGGATGGTGAAGCGGGTGCACGAACCAGGCGTACTTTCGGCTCGTATGCTGCCGCCATGCGCCTCTACCGCATGCTTGACAATGGAAAGGCCTAGGCCTGTGCCCTTGATACGCCCTGTTGCATCGGCTCGGTAGAAGCGGTTGAAAATAAATGGCAGCGCCTCCGGGGCAATACCCGCGCCATCGTCCTGCACACAGATGGTATAGCGCCCCTGGGCATCTACCTGCGCGCAGACTCGCAGCACGATGGGACGCTCAGGGTTGTTCTTGAGCGCATTCTCCATCAGGTTAAACAAAATTTGAGACCAGTAGAACTTGTCCCCGGTCATCAAGAAAGGCTGGGGCTTAATGTCTACTTGCAGGGTCGCGTGCTGGCTGACCATGAGTCCCTCCAAACGCAGGCGCACATCATCCACCACTTGAGCCAAATCAAATTCTTTCATGCTCAGGTAGTTGGCATCTGGATTTTCCAAGCGCGACAACGCCAGCATATCTTCCACCAAGCGCACAATGCGGTCGGCATGCTTTTTCATGAGATGAAGCGCGCGCGTGCGCAACGCCTCATCGGCCGCGGCGGTGTCATCCTCCAACAAGTTTTCCAAATACCCCCGTATGATGGTGAGCGGGGTTCGCAGTTCGTGAGAGGCATTGGCCACAAAATCGCGGCGAATCACTTGGGTGCGGTGCTCTTCGGTCACATCGTGAAACACGATACCAATATGCCTATCCGCATTGCCAAGTGGGGTCGAGATAGCGCGATACACGCGGGCCTCCCCACCTAGCTCTGCTTGCAGAGAATGCTGCATTTGCCCCTGCGCCGCCACTGCCTCTGCCACCACTTTGCGAAAGGGAGAATCCGCATCCAGCACGCGCAGCAGGTTTACGCTCTGGTTCGCATCTAGCCCCAGCAGCACCCCAGCTTGGTGGTTGCACATCACCAAGCGGCCCGATGAACGCACCAGCAAAAACGGCACGCCCAATGCCTCCAAAAAGAGGTTTTTATCCTTGCGCACATGCTCTTCGAGCTCGCGACTCTCGTAGCGCAAGCGCTCCAGCTCCGTGTGGCTGTTGCGGGCGCGGCGGCGCATGGCATCCAGCTTGAACCACAGGAAGCAAAAAGGCAGCACAAAGGCTATCGCCATGAGCCCGAATGTGACATCCCAGCTTACCATAGCGATAGCCTTTAAATGTGAATGATGAGGCTATTGAGCGCCTAGCATCACAGCACGGTGAGGCTTTCTGCCTGTTCCTGCGTCAGCTCGATGCAGTTCCAAGGCAGGCCGTACTTGTTGAGAGCATCCATGAAAGGATCGGGGTCGTTTTGCTCCATGTTGAACACCCCTGCTCCGCTCCATGTGCCAGAAAGAATCATGCGGCCGCCGATAGCTGCCGGCACACCCGTGGTGTAAGAAATAGCCTGAGAACCCACCTCCTTGAAGCATTCTTCGTGGTCGCAGATGTTGTAGATATAGACAGCTTTGTATTTGCCATCTTTCTTACCCTGAATCACGCAACCAATGCAGGTGCGGCCATGTGTGGTCTTACCCAAATCACCAGGATCTGGCAACACAGCCTTGAGGAATTGCAGCGGCACAATCTCCACGCCATTGTACATGACGGGGTCGATGCGGGTCATGCCCACATTCTTGAGCACGGTGAGGTGGTTGATGTAGTTGGGAGAGAAGCTCATCCAGAACTGAGCACGCTTGATGGTGGGGATGTGCTTCACCAAGGATTCCATCTCCTCGTGGTACATGCGGTAAATCTCGTAGGTACCCACGCCCTCGGGGCAAGCGAAGGGCTGGTGCTTGCTCATAGCACCGGTCTCTTGGAAATCACCATTCTCCCAGTGACGACAGGGAGCAGACACCTCGCGGATGTTGATTTCCGGGTTGAAATTCGTGGCAAAAGCTTGACCATGGTCACCACCATTCACGTCGATGATGTCCAAGTATTCAATCTCATCGAAATGATGCTTGAGAGCCCAGGCGGTGTACACATTCGTCACGCCGGGGTCAAAGCCAGAGCCCAACAAGGCGTAGAGGCCGGCATCGCGGAACTTATCCTGGTATGCCCACTGCCACTTGTACTCAAACTTTGCCACGTCGCGCGGCTCATAGTTTGCCGTATCCAAGTAGTGCACGCCTGCTTCCAAACAAGCATCCATGAGGGGCAAATCCTGATACGGCAGCGCGACATTCAGCACCAAATCCGGCTTGACCTCGCGAATCAAAGCCACTGTGGCAGCCACATCGTCGGCGTCCACCGCATGTGTCGTAATCGCCACACCTTCTCGTGCCATCACATCTGCCGCAATGGCATCGCACTTGGCTTTGGTACGGGAAGCCAGATGAATGTTCTTGTAAACATCTGCCATCTGGGCGCACTTGTGGGCCACCACGTGCCCCACACCACCGGCTCCGATTATGAGTACTGTGTTCATTGCGCGCGTGAGCATGCCCCAGTTTGACTTGCAAGTCAAGGAAAAAGGCATTTACGAACATAAATTGAGGTTCATGCAACCCCGAGGTGTTTCGGCGCAGCATCGCGCGTCAGCGCCGCAACTTGGGCTTGCCAAGCGGATTGGTAGTGTGTAGAATACCCCTGCCGTGGCAGCACATCCTCCATTCCCGCAGATTGATTTCTCTGAGCGCCCCTTCATCTTGTTTTGGGAGCTTACTCGCGCATGTGTACTGGCATGCCGCCATTGCCGCGCCATAGCTCAGCCTCAGGCTCACCCCGATGAGCTCACGCACGAGGAGGCCATGCGCCTCATCGACAGCATCGCAGAGCTTGCCCCGCCCATGCTCGTGTTGACTGGTGGCGACCCCATGATGCGCAGCGATATTTTCGACCTCATCGAGCGCGCTACCGAAAAAGGGCTGCGTGTGGCCTTGAGCCCGGCTGCCACCCCTCGCCTACTCCACACAGATTTTGCGCGCTTGAAACAAGCGGGTGTGGTCAGCATGAGCCTGAGTTTGGATGGAGCAACCCGCGAAACGCACGACCGTTTTCGCGGTGTGTCCCACACCTTCGAACGCACCCTTGAGGCTGCTAAGGCGGCAAAAGCCGCTGGTATTCAACTACAAATCAACACTACCCTTTCACACAGCACCCTGCCCGAGCTAGATGCATTTGTGGAGCTGATGCGCGAGATTTGCCCCGATGTGTGGAGTGTCTTCGTCCTCGTCCCCACGGGGCGCGCAACAGAGCAAGATTTGCCCACGGCCGATGAGCTGGAGCAGGTATGGCAGCGCTTGTCTGAACTGCGTGCCGAACTTCCCTTTGCTATCAAAACGACGGAGGGCCACCACTACCGCCGCGTCTTGATACAAGCCGCCAAACAGGGTGCCCAACCACCCCGCCACCTCATCCCGACGCGCGATGGCAAGGGTGTGCTCTTCATCTCTCACACGGGTGAAGTCCAGCCCAGTGGATTCCTGCCTCTCACCGCGGGCAATGTGCGCACCGACAATTTGGCGGAGCTCTACCGCCACCACCCCATCTTCACCACCTTGCGCAACGACGATGCGCTGGGCGGAAAATGCGGAAAGTGCGAATACCGACGCGTGTGCGGTGGCTCCCGAGCCCGCGCCTACGGTAGTCTGGGCGATATGATGGCGGCCGAACCCCTCTGCAACTACATACCGGCTGCCCTGCGCAGCAACTCTCAACATGATTAATATCACCCGTCTCTGGACCGGCGCCGAACAACCGGCAGACCACTTACGCTACGGCTTGCGCCATGGCGGCATGCACAGCGCCCAAGCAAGCACCGCAGCCTGCATCCCCGCTTCTTCTCGCGCGCGCAAACCTATTGTTGTGTGGAATATCACGCGCACCTGCAACTTGCGCTGCATCCATTGCTATGCCGATTCGCATGCAGAAAAATACCCGGGTGAACTCACATGGGAGCAATGCTGCGCCGTGATTGATGATTTGGCAGAGTATGGAGCCAGCGCTCTCTTGCTCTCTGGTGGCGAGCCGCTGCTTCACCCCCGCCTGCCAGATATCCTTGAGCGCGCCACAAGCAAAGGACTCAAGGTGACTATCTCCACCAATGGCACCCGCATCACCCCCGATTTTGCCCGCATGTTTAAGCAGCTCGGTGTGGCCTATGTGGGGATCTCTCTCGATGGTATTGGCGACATTCACGACCAATTCCGCGGGGTTAAAGGCGCCTTTGAGGGCGCTATCCGCGGCTTCCGCCTGTGTGAAGAAGCTGGCCAAAAAACAGGGCTCCGTCTCACCCTCACCCGCAACAATGTGCAGAGCATGGAGCAAATCCTCGATTTCATTGAGGAGCAAAACATTCAGCGTGTCTGCTTCTACCACTTGGTACCCACTGGGCGCGGGGTTGATGTAGCAAGTCTGAAGCCGCAGGAGGCTCGCGCAGCCATGGATATGCTCATTGCCCGCGCAGAAGCGTGGCACCGCAGAGGGCAGACACGAGAACTGCTCACCGTCACTCAACCAGCAGATGGCATCTACCTGCTTCTGCGTCAGCTGAGAGAGGGCAGCCCCCTGGCCGCCCAGACACTCAAGCTTCTGCAATGGAACGGTGGTGGCGCCAATAGCTCCGGCCGCGGTATCGCCAACATTGATACGCAAGGCAACATTCACCCAGACCAGTTCTGGCAGGGTGTCACCCTCGGCAATGTCAAGTCCGAACGCTTCTCCACCGTGTGGGAAGCCGCCCACGCCCCCTCGGCCGCTCAGCTGGCGGAGTTGCGTGGCAGCGATGACCCCGCCGAACGCCAAAAGAAGCTCTCTGGCCGCTGCGCTTCCTGCCAGCATTTCCACCTTTGTGGCGGGGGCTTCCGCACCCGCGCAGCCTTTGCCAATGGCCACTGGTATGGCTCTGACCCAGGCTGCTACCTCACAGACGAGGAAATTAGCACCAAACTGCCTGATTTACTCCCGTAAAAAAAATCAAAAAAAACGTCAAAAAAAGCTCTTTTGTGCTTGCAAGAAGCACAGCAATGTGATATTTCTGATTTTGTCATGAAGCGCTTACTCCTTTCTACACTTCTTCTCGGGATGCTTGGCACAGCTTACGCCGACATCCAGGCTCCGCCTGCTTCCGAATACACCGCTACTCGCAAGCTTGGCCGCGCCGTTAGCAACCTCCTTTTCGGTATTGAAGAGCTGCCCACCACCATGATTCGCTGGAACGAAGCCGAAGGCAACAATGCTGGCTTCTCCGTTGGCATCGTGGAAGGCTTCACTCGTACCTTCACCCGCATGGGCTACGGCTTCTACGAACTGGTCACGTTCTGGGCTCCCACCTACAAGTGCACCTACCGTCCTCCCTATCAGGGTAGCTGCGGTCGTAGCGGTCTCATCGAATACAACACTTGGTCTGGTTTCTCCGAATTCCCCGAAGAACTCGGCTTCCAGAGCAAGTACGATTATTCCCGCATCAACTGGCGCTAAGCTAGTTTTGCAGGGGTTGCGATGAGCGCCCTTGCTTTTATACCCCTTTTACACACACCCTCGCTCCCTTCTGTCGGCGATGCTCTCACACGCCGATACCCTAGGAGTAACGCAAAAGAACCTGCTACACCAAAGTAGCAGGTTCTTTTGCGTATGGCGCGAAAACGCGAGCACGCCCCACCCGAATCTACTGCACTCTGGGCTTATAGCCTTGACAATTGGGGCAGAAAGAAGCAGAATAGGCGCACATGATTCTTCCCATCACACAATACGGCAATCCGGTACTACGCGCTGTAAGCTCCCCCGTAGAAACAGTCGACGCAGAGACGCACGAATTGGTGGCAAACATGCTTGAAACCATGTACGAGGCCAACGGCATTGGGCTCGCCGCCCCGCAGGTGGGCCGCAACATTCGTCTCGTTGTCATCGATATCCCGGAGGATGAAGAAGATGATGGCGCCGAACCCGCCATGGCCACCATCAACGGTGAGCTCCGCCCTGTGAGAAGCATCATGCCGCTCGTCTTTATCAACCCCACTATCGAGCCCTATGGCAAGCAGTACCTCTTCACCGAAGGCTGCTTGAGCGTGCACAACATCCGTGCCAATGTATCGCGCCCCGACCATGTGCGCGCTACACTTCCCCAGCTGGATGGCAGCGTGTTGGAAGTAGATTGTGACGGGCTGCTCGCTCGTTGCTTGCAGCACGAGTGCGATCACTTGGAAGGCTTCCTCTTTACCGACCGCGTTTCATCTGCCGCGAAGATTACCCTCACCAAGAAGCTCAAGAAGCTCGCCGAACGCTACTGAGCCACACCGCTTGCAGCATGCAAGCATACACGGTGCGGCGGGGTACTTTAACGCGCACGCCCTCGGGGCTACGGCGCATGAGCTCAATGGTGCGCAGCCCTATGAGAGCTGGCAGCATGCTGGCAAAACGCAAGCGGAAGCCCCGCAAGCGGGTGCTGTAATCCATGCCATCTTGCAGATAGCGCTCAGCCCGTTTCAACCACGCTGCGCGCGGGCTACACAGGTAGCTGCGGCCGCGCGCGGCATCCTCTGCGCTATCTCTCAAGATGTTGACCAGCTGTAGCCCGCAACCATAGCGTATACCGGCCTCGGTCATCACTTGCTGGCGCTCGGGCTCGCAAAATGCAGCCCCCATGGTTTCAAAACCCAATTCGGTCCAAAACTCGCCCACACACCCCGCCACTTGGTAGGTATATTGGCGAGTCTGGGCATCATCTGTCACGCTGGATTGCTCGCGGAAATAGCGCAAATCCCACAGTTGCCCCTCCACAATCGTCGATAATACTTGGCGAATGAGTCTCGCCTGCCCCGCAGGCATGCTGCGCAAAAGCTGCAAGCATTCACCAAAACGGCACAGCAACACACGCTCCGCAGGGTGGCTTTGAGAGTCGGCCAAAGCACCGCCCAACTCATGCAGCAGCACTTGTTCGTCCGCATGCGGCAGCGTACCCGCCACAGCTTCGCCCATGAGCCGGAGAATATCCTCGCGCGTTGCGCTATCAGCAGATGATGTGTCTGCCACGCTATCTGTCGCGCGAGCCAAGAGATACCCCAGCGCCACGCCATCTTGCATGGCTCGCGGCAGCCAGCGTATGGTCAAAAAAAACGACCGCGATACCGCCTTGAGCAATGGCCCCGTCAGCGGCTCACCACTGGGCATACTGGTGGAGCTCATTTTTTCAACACAGCTTGCAATGCCGCGAGGCACTGCTCATTCTCTGACTGATTACCCACGGTGATGCGCACATACTCAGGCAAACCGTACCCGCCCATGGGGCGCAAAATCACCCCGCGTGCCAGCATCTCGTCGTAGACAGCCTTGCCATTGCCCACCTGCACCAAAATGAAGTTGCCGTGGCTGGGGATATAGGGGATACCCCACGCCTGAAAGGCGGCGTAGTATTGCTCGCGCCCCTGCTTGACCATCTCGACAGAGCGCGCAAGGTGCTCGGTGTCGTCCAGCGCTGCACAGGCGGCCACTTGCGCCATCAGGTTGACATTGAATGGCGAACGCGCCTTGTTGAGCAAATCTGCAATTTCTGGGGTCGTCACGGCATAGCCCACGCGCGCACCAGCCAAGCCATAGGCCTTGGAGAAGGTACGCAGAGCTACCACATTGCGGCCAGCTTTCACATACTTCAAGCAATCGACGACCTCACCTGCAAATTCAATGTAGGCCTCATCAAAAGCCACGATGACATGCTCTGGCACCGCCGCCATGAAGGCATCCATTTCCGCCTGCCCCACCATGGTACCCACGGGATTGGTGGGGTTGGTGATGAATACAAGGCGCGTCTGCGGCGTGATGGCGGCCAACATACCCTGCAAATCATGGCTCCAATCTGCCTTGTTGGGCACCTCCACATACTTCGCGTCAAACAACTTGCCCATCAACGCGTACATGGCAAAGCTATATTGCGCCGCCACGAGCTCCAGCCCAGGACGCAAGCACGCGTGGCACAGCAGTTCAATGAGCTCACTGCTGCCATTGCCCACCACCGTCTGGCAAAACTCAACCCCATGCCGCGCGGCAATCTTGCTGCGCAGGTCATAAGAAGCTCCATCTGGGTATATGTGCATGCCGGCAGCTGCCTCTTGCATCGCGCGCACAGCCATGGGCGATGGCCCTTGGGAGTTTTCGTTGGATGCCAGCTTGACAATCTGCGCGGGATCCAGCCCCAATTCACGGGCAGTTTCGCTAATAGGCTTACCAGGTTGATACGCTACCAATTCCTGCACATTGTGATTGATATAGGGGGAAATACTCATACGCGCGCGTTTTGGGCATTATATACCCGTCATATTAAAACTCAAGCCTTGATTTAGCCTCGTCTGGTGTTTAGAATGCTACGTATGAAAAGGCTGATTGTTGTTTTTTCGCTACTGCTGCTTTTGGCAGCCACAGGCGTTGGCTTCTTTGCCATGCGCCCCATGTTTGCGGATGATGTGATGGAAAACATCGCTAATCCCCAAAAGACAACCCTAACGCCTACCGATGAACGAGAGCACTCAGGCTTGCTTGCCTTCGATTATGAGTGGGATTTATCAACCCCGCCCAACGATACGCTCTTGATGAGCAATGGCTCTCTAGACATCTTTCAGGACTTGCAGCCCGCTATCTGGAAAATATCTTGCCGTCAGGAGAACGGGCAATACATCCTCCGCGCCACGCCTCCCGTTCTGCATTCTAAAAACTCCGCCCACCAAGTGCGCTCGCGCTTCTTGGCTGAGTTTGGGCCAAATTACCAACAACGCCATCCCGATGGCACCATGCACCCGGTGCGAACCCTCAAACTGATATGCGAGCTGTGGATTTACCGCCCGTTCTTCCAAAAGGTCCAACAAGCATTCGCCATGCAAGAAGTGCGGCTGGACCTTATCGATGGTTCGGCAGACGTGTATCCCCCCGTCTCTTACCTCTTCCTCGCCAAGGATATGCAGCACCGCGTGGTAAGCGGCTCGCACGATGCTCCGCTGCCTAGGCGCCATTGCGGCAACGAGCGCGAGCAATTATTCTCTCGCATTCTCTATACCCTCGCATCCATCGATGCCAAGCCATTCGCAGATGTTTGCACCCGAGAGGCCATCAAACACTCGGACAAATTGCTGGCCCTGCAAGCAGATTCACATGCACCTTGGCCAGATTGCTGGGGAGATGACGCCCCGATGGCTCAAAAAACGGCGCGCCGCCTCATCCCCACGCTCCAGAGATTCCAAGAACTTCATTGCTACGGTCACCAGCCGCTCATCGACTACATCAACAGCGATACCTTCAGCCGCATCTTTGGTGAGTCCTTTGAAAGCGCTCCTGCCCCCATTCTCGATACGCCTCCCATCATCTTTGAGCGGGTTTCTGAAGAAAAAATAGAAAAAAATTAAAAAAATGGTGAAATAAGTGAAAGATTCCTTATACGGGCACCGTATTCTTAGCAAAGACCGGGGTGAGAGCCGGTCTGAAACAGGAAACTGTTTTCATAGAGTAGGTGTAAGTAAAATGACCGGAAATCGTATGATTTCCGGTCGTTTTTCTTTGAAGATATGTGCTCGGATGGCCCCTATGGCAGGAATAGCTGGGCTTAGCCTATGACGGGCAAGCGGAAGAAGCGCTTGGCATTGGCCGTGGTGCAAGCCGCAATTTCCTCTGGCGAGCATGCGCGCAGTTGCGCAATCTTTTCTACCACGTAGCGGGTGCGGCCAGGTATATTCACCATGCCGCGGTAGGGCTCTGGTGAAAGGAACGGAGCATCAGTTTCCACCATGAAGCGATCTGCGGGGCACCACGCCGCCACAGCTTGCACCTGCTCCGTTTTCTTGAAAGTAAGAAGCCCCGTGAAAGAGATGAGGCCATCCAATTCGCTAAAAATAGCCTCGGCCTGTTGCTGCGAGCCGATGAAGCAATGGAAAACGGGGCGCACCTTGGGGAACTGGCGGGCAATGGCAAAGGCATCATCAAAACATGCTGTGCCCGCGTTTGCCTTGTCGCGCGTGTGCAACGAGATGTTCAACCCCAGCTCCTCTGCCAGCGCAAAATGAAGCTCCAACAAGTGACGCTGGCGGGCGTAGTAGTCCTCCAGCGTCCACCCCTCGGGCGGATCCCAAAAATAATCCAGCCCCGTCTCGCCAATGGCCGCTTGCGGGTGCTGGCGGCACATGTCTGCCATGCGGGCAAAATCCTCATCACTGGCCTCCGTGCAATCCGACGGATGCACGGCCAAGCAGCTGCTGACGAAATCTGGCCAGCGAGAAGCAAGCTCCAGCGTGCCTTCCCAGTCGTGGGGCCCCGTACCCTGCGAGATGCAGTGCCCCACGCCCAGCGCAAGAGAGTTGCGCCGCATCTCCTCCATGTCGCCGTACTTGGACGACACAAGGTGGCAGTGTGTATCAATAATCATGGCGAGTGCTTCGCGCAGCCTTTAGTCAGCCCAAGTCAGCACGACCTTACCAGACTTGCCAGAGCTCATCACCTCGAAGCCCTCGCGGAAGTCGGTGTAGTGCATGCGGTGGGTGATGATGGGGGATACATCCAAACCAGAGCGCAGCATGGCATCCATCTTCTGCCAGGTGCCAAACATTTCGCGGCCGTAAATACCCTTCATCTTGAGGCCCTTCCACACAAAGGTGTTCCAGTCGATACCGGAGCCACCGGGCTGGATACCCAGCAGAGAGATATTGGCGCCGTATGCGGAGTGCTTGATGATGTCCTTCAGGCAAGCAGGCGCACCACTCATTTCCAAGCACACGCCGTAGCCTTCGTCGATACCCAGCTCGGCACGAGCGGCATCGATGCTATCGCCACTCAGCACATTCACCGTGCGGTCAGCGCCCATCACCTTGGCCAAGTTGAGCTTGTAGTCGCTTACGTCCGTAATCGTCACGCTCTTAGCACCGGCTTTCTTGCAGACAGCGGCAGCCATCGAACCAATCAGACCAGCACCGGTGATGAGGACGTCCTCACCCACCAAATCCCAAGAGAGGGCCGTGTGCGTCGCGTTGCCCAGGGGGTCAAGGATGGAAGCAATCTCCATGGGCATATCCTTGTGGATGCGGATGACGTTGTTTTGGGGGATGGAAAGGTACTCGGCAAAGCAGCCGGGGCGGTTGACACCCACCCCCATGGTGTTGGGGCAAAGGTGGAAGAGGCCCTTGCGGCAGTTGTGGCAATGACCACACACGATGTGACCTTCGCCAGATACCACTTCACCCGGCTTGTACTGAGTCACGGCAGAGCCCACGGCTTCAATCACACCGCAGAACTCGTGCCCCACATGCATACCCACGGGAATTGTCTGCTGCGCCCACGCATCCCAATTCCAAATATGCAAGTCTGTACCGCAAATGGCCGTTCTGTAAATCTTAATCAATACATCATTCGGGCCCACTTCAGGCATGGGTACATCCATCAGTTCGAGTCCTTTGTCGGCCTTTGTCTTGACGAGCGCTTTCATGCGGGCTAGTGTACTCCTGCCCCCTGCCCTTGGCAAGAGAATTCTTTAGCATAAAGGCACTATTTTATGCGCGTTCGTGGCGCGAGTTTATTCTCCGGAATAGGTCACAATAACCTTGGCTGCAGCGGGCAGTCGCGAAGCCAATTCCTTGGTCAGGGCAGACAAGCGCCTGTGGCTGTTGTACACGGTCAACCCCTCCTCTGGCGGGATGGTCACAATGCACAAACGCTGATTGTCCACTTCATACAAAGCCACACTCGTAGGCAGCGGAGCACCCATGAGAATCATCGTCTGCGTCACCTTTTCCTCCCAAGCACCCACGTCTCCCACGGGTTGCTCAAAATGCGGCACTTCTCGCAAGGCTGGCTCAATGTGCACCACCACCCGGCGCGCACGCAAACGTCGCTTCACCTCAGACCGAAAAGCTCGCACGGCCACTTTCCAATCTCCCAAAATGGCATCTGCCGGCAATTCTAAGTCTGCAAAGATGACAGGGCCATCCTCCGTACGCAAGATGGAGAGGCCATGCACACCGAAGCGGTGCGTGAGAGCCGTTTGGCGCACCGTCATTTCAGGGGTTGATACGTCTACTTCCACAGGGTGCATGTGCACCATGGTTTCGGCGCCAGATTGCACCTCAGCCACCAGTTGTTCAATAGCATCGGCAATCTCGTGTGCCGTATCCATGTGCATGGCGCGTGGCACGCAGACCACCATGTCCACATAGACCTTGGCTCCCGCCTCGCGCACACGCAAATTGGCCACAGGATACGCGGGCATGCGCTTGCTCATAGCCGAGCGTATGGCGCTTTCCACCTCAGTATCGGCTTTATCCATCAGGTTATTGATGGTCTTGAGCCCCAAATTGCGGCAAATGTTGAGGATAAGCACGGCCACCACCAACGAGGCCAACACGTCTGCTCGCAGCAGCAGCCAATGCAGCCAATGAACATCTGCTGCCATATCCGCAAACGCAGCCCCCGTAATACCCAGCAACACCGCCGCACTGCTCCATATATCCGAGGCAAAATGCGCGGCATCCGCCTCCAGTGCTGCACTGCGCGTTTCCTTGGCCACGCGCCGCAGCATCGCAGAGCGGTTCACATCCACCACGAGCGAAATAATCACCACCACGAATGCCCAGATGGAGGTCTCTACATGCAAGGCTGCGGGATCATCGCTCAAAAGGCGCTCGCCAGCCTCGTAGATAACCCACAACGCGGTGAGCAACAACAGAAGCGTCTCCCCCAAAGCCATCAGGTTCTCCACCTTGCCGTGGCCGTATGGGTGCTCTTTGTCTGCTGGGAGTGCCGCTACCTTGACCGCATACAGCGTGCCGCCAGCTGCCAGCAAATCGAGCGCACTGTGCAGCGCTTCAGAAAGCAAGCCCAATGACCCCGTGAGCACGCCCACCACAAACTTCATAGCGGTGAGCAAAGCGCTCCATATCACAGAGGAAAGCGCAGCTATCGATTTCTTGGTGTCGGCATCCATACTCTCAAAGCTATCACCCCTCGCCTCGATTAGTCAAGCCAAACAGACCTGCGATGCGGGCTAACTGTGTACCATGCCTCAAAACTGGGGCATCTCGCGCAGCGCGGGGGCTTCATCGCTCGGCTGGGGCTGCTGCGTGGGTGCGGGTGCTGCGGGTGTGGGCTGCGAGCCAGGCTGAATCACCGGCTCAGCTGCCGTTTCCCCTGGGGCAGACTCACCAATACGCACGCGCGGTCCGCTGGCCACATTGTCGTTGAAATGCGCCATGAGGGCCGTTTGCAATTTCATGTCGGGGTAGCCGATGTAGAGGATGTGACAGCGCTCATCGATGAGCACAGCCGTGGGCAACTGGCGCACTCGGTAGGCCATGCCGCCGCTATTCTCTGCATTGTCCATGTAGCAATGGCTGATGCCCAGCTCCTGCAAACTCGCACTCCAGCTTTCGGCATCCTGGTGCACCGTGATGGGGCAGAACTCCAGCCCCGGATACTGGCGCTTGAGCGATTCGCCCTTGGCCACCATCCCCCTGCCCACTTCTTCGTCCACAGACCAGAAGAAAAGCAACATGGGTTTGCCCGGGGTCGGCAATGTATGCGTCTTGCCCCCCATGTCGCGCACCTTGATTTGCGGCGGTATGCTCCCAACCGAGAGGTTGCGCATCACATAGGCCAACTCTGTCGCCACTTCAGACACGGTGGAATGCCCAAAACGCGCTTTCTCGGGGGTGAGATTCAGGGCTTGCTTCAAAAAGAAAATACGCTTACCACGCGCCACGGTCTCACTCCCCTCAGCGGCGGCGATGGTGGGGTTGGTCAGCATGATGCTCATGGCCAAAGCCGCACAACCACGCGCCGTGGAATCCTGATTGCGGGTATAGGCTTTCTCCAAGATTTTGTACACGCGCACGCTGGGACTCTCTGCCAATTTGGCGCAAGAATCTGCGATGAGCGGACTGCTGTAGTGGCGCTTATCAACCGACTTGAGGAGAGCGTCTGCATAAAAAGAAAGCTGGCGGGGTTTCCCCTCAAACAAGCGGGCAAGCTGTTGCGGCCTGTTGATGAACCAGAACACCGCAGGGGCGGCCCAAGTCTCCTCAAAAGCATAGGTGGCTACCTTGCGCAGCTCGGCCTTGGCGCCGCGCATGCGCTCCTCAGCGCTGGGCTCCACCATCTCATCGCGCTCCCCTGTTTTGGTGCAGATGCTCTTCCACAGGGCAGCGGCCACATCTGAGCCATCAGGCTCGGCAATAGCTGCGCGTTGCTCATCCGTCTGCGCCACACTCCGCGCAGCCTCATACTCAGACAAGCGCTGCTGCCAGCGATTCATCGCAGCCTGCATAGCTGCTTGGTCTGCCAGCGCAGGAGCCACGCTCGCCAGCGCGGTCAATACCACCATTGCCAGTGCTTTTTTCATGAACAACTTCGGGGTTGGAGATGATGCTCGCGCTTATCAGAACACGTAGTCCTCGCCAAAACCGTAGTTGGCCGCCACAAAATCAACATCCTTGTCGCCGCGCCCAGAGCAGTTGGCCAAGATGGCGCCCGTGCCCATCTCGCGGGCCTTGCGCATGGCAAATGCCACGGCATGCGCGCTTTCCAAGGCGGGCACAATACCCTCGTAGCGAGAAAGCTTGAAGAAGGCATCAATAGCCTCTTCATCCGTGACTCCCTCATACTTCACACGGCCAATGTCGCGCAAGTAGGCGTGCTCCGGCCCCACAGAGGGGTAATCCAAACCACTGGATACGGAGTACACAGGAGCAGGCTCGCCATTCTCATCCTTGAGCATGATGCTGTTGAAACCATGCATGATACCCTCGGTCCCGTATGCCATGGTGGCAGCGTGGTCGCCCAAGTTGGAGCCGCGGCCCAGCGGTTCCACACCGTATATATCCACCGGATCATTCAAGAAGGCAGGGAACATGCCCATGGAGTTGGAGCCACCACCCACACATGCACACACAATATCAGGCAAAATACCCGTCATCTCGATGAATTGGTCGCGCGCTTCTTCACCCACCACAAGCTGAAAATCGCGCACCATCATGGGGAACGGATGCGGCCCCAGCACCGAGCCGATGCAATAAATAGCTGTCTTGTAATCGCGCTGATAGGCTTCGAATGCAGAGTCAACTGCCTCCTTGAGCGTGCGCAAGCCGTGCTTCACGCATACCACTTTAGCGCCCAGCATCTTCATACGCGTCACGTTGGGTGCCTGCTTGGCTATGTCCACTTCACCCATGTGAATCTCGCACTCCAAGCCAAAGTACGCAGCAGCCGTAGCCAACGCCACACCATGCTGCCCTGCACCCGTCTCAGCAATAATCTTCTTCTTGCCCATGAACTTGGCCAGCAAGCCTTCACCCATACAGTGGTTGAGCTTGTGTGCCCCCGTGTGGTTCAAATCTTCTCGCTTCAGGTAAATCTGCGCACCGCCATTCAGACGCGACAAACGCTCACAATGGTATACCGGCGTGGGGCGTCCCTGAAACTGCTTGCGAATACGACGCAACTCGCTGATGAATTGCGCAGAGTGGCAAATGCTATTGTATGCCTCCGTGATTTCCTTGAATGCGGGCTCCAATTCTTTCGACACATAGGCACCACCAAATCGACCAAAATATCCGTTCTTGTCTGGGTGCTGACGCAGGTATGTTCTGAAATCCATAATCTTATTCAAACGAGTCTTTGCACATACTACTCCATCTCCCCCGCCATGACAAGCAGAATGTGTGTTTGCAATCTATTCTGCTCTTGACAATACCCCGCGCCGCGTGCTAGCATCTCCTCACCTTTGTGGCCCCGTCGTTCAATGGATAGGACGAAGGTTTCCGGTACCTTTGATGTGGGTTCGATTCCCGCCGGGGCTACTTCTCAATCCTGCCTTTTTTCAGGCAGGATTTTTTGTTTTTAACAACTGGATGTCAACCCTACGCACACCCAGCACCAAACAAAAAAGCGGTGCATTCAGCACCGCTTCTTAGTACCCCCTCGCGGGCTCGAACCGCGGACAAACTGATTAAGAGTCAGCTGCTCTACCAACTGAGCTAAGGAGGCTTTCTTGCTTCACTCAGGCATCAACCCGAAGTGTGCGCCCAGAGTTAACCATATTTTCCCCCTCTTGGCAAGCAAAATATGCTAGAAAATGCATTTTTTTTACATTTTTGCCGTTAGTTGGCTAGTTTTTAATGGCGATTCCCGCCAAATAAGCTTTTACGGCGGATATGTTCGGGCAAGTGCGCATAATGGTCTTTGGGGGAATGTCCCCACATCAGCGCTCTCGCCACCTTAGCAGGCTCCGCATCTTGCGTGACAGGCTTCTGGCATATCTTATCCATATAGCGCCGCATCTTCCTGTTGCACGCGTAGTTCACCCACATCAGCAACAGACAAACGCCTATTCCATAAAATAAGACGTGCCCCAGCACCTCATAACCAGCCACCATCGCCACCACCGCCAGCGGCCCACACAGCGCCGCAGCCCACCCCAACACAATCTGAGAATGGCGCAACCACCAACTATAGCGAGCTTTCTTCATACCATCTTCTGCATATACAACTCCAGCGGAGCCAGCACATCCACATCTGCTGGGAGCCAATCCAAACTGTGCAGAGCCTCCAGCGACAACCAGCGCGCGTCTGTGTGCTCGCGCAATTGCATCTCGCCAGCTTCCCAAGTACACACGAGGCAATGCATTCTCAAGTGAAATGTGGGGTAATCCCACTCAACGGTGTGCAGCACCTGACCAGCCTTGATTTGCACCCCTAGCTCCTCCGCAATTTCGCGTTCGATAGCCGCAGCGGGGCTTTCTCCTGCCTCAATCTTACCCCCGGGGAACTCCCAGCCACCGCCATGCTTGTGCGGGGGACACTGAGTAGCCAGCACCTGCCCAGCCACATTAAAAATGAGCGCAGCCACCACTTCCACAACCTTCTTTGATACCTGATTCTGCATAAATCTTCTCTCTCAGTTCAACGCACGCAACCAAAACCGCCCCTTGAATGAGCGGACCACCCCTTGAGCATCGGCATACAAATGCCGGTATGTGCCGCTTTGCGGCGTGTCAAAACTCAGCTCATACTTATGCCCAGCCAGCGCAGGGACAAGCACACGCTCCGTCACCTCCGCGCTGCGCACCCCCGTGCGGCGGTAGCACAGCACATCTGGCGTCTTCAGCATATCGGGGGTGCTCTTTTTCCTTGGCTGGTGGCAGAGCTCCTGCCCCTTTGCCGCACCTCGCCACACACAATGCTTCAACACCACCCCTCGCCGCTGCCGCCAATCATCATCCTCTGCCCAATACCGCACAAAACAATCCGCCACATTCTCATTGCACACCTCTGCCACCACCGAGGCATCCTCCGCGCGCCCCTCGCTGCCATACCAATCCTCTTGCAACAAAAGCACCCCCTCCCGCAGCGATTCCGGCGCCACAACAGCGCCAGCCTCAGCCAGCACATCCAGCACCGCCATGTGACCGCGCTCCCATGCCACATCCACCGCGCTCTTGTCAAATGCATCTACCCCCTTCCACATGCGGGGCTCATCATACACCCCCAGCGTGCAAATCCCCATCACCGCATCCGCAGCCCCTGCCAGCAACTTAGCAGGATACTGCCACAGTGCATTCGCCACACGCGGCTCGCCATCCACCGTCGCGCCAGCTGCCAACTCGGTGCGCACCCGCTCCACATCCCCCTGCTCAGCGGCCCTATACAATGCCGAACGGCAGCTACTCAGCACGCACAACAACGCGCATACACCCAGCAACCGCTGCATCATTCGTCCGCTCCAGCTCATCTCAATCCGTGCTCCTCCCTATGCGCTGCATCATACCACAATTCTCCCCCATTGCAAGCGCACTCTTGCTTCACACCCCTCTCCCCCGCTCGCCTCAAAAGCCGCCAGCAAATCACTGCCCGCCATCTTCCCATCCGCGCCCAGCTTTACCACCTCCTCGCGCGTACGGCCAAGCACCTTCCCCAGCGCCTCATAAATCGGCACGCATCTGCCCCCTCACTAATATTCGCATCCGGTTTATTCATAATCTTTTTTTAGTTAAAAATATAAAATCATCTTGCCTCGTAACTCATCACCATGCTAAAATCACAGCGCATGGCCCACACCCTCACAGCAAAAGACGCGCTCTCTTGGTATTTCAAACACCGCCACGTGTTTGCCAAACGAGCTTGCTCTTCTGTTAACCTTGCTTCCGTCAGCTATGGGGTCAACCGAAAAATCCATGCAGAATACGCCTTGGCAACCTTGTCTGATCCTTCCCGTGTGAACACCTTTCTTTTGCAACAGGCCGACGTCCTTGCTCTGGATACCGCTACGCGCTCCATTCTTGAAAATGACGCAGCCGAAATAAGCGCACTCACCGCGCGCATGCGTACTTATCTGGCAAATCTCTGGGCGTAATCCGTTCATTTTTTTTCCGGAGCGCGGGACTTTAGTCCCGCCGCGGCGTAGCCTTGGCGTAGACGGGTCCCGCTTTTTTGTCTCATCCACTGCCGCGCAGCGGCAGGTAAATTCTACTTCGTTATTCGCTTGCCACGGCGTAGCAAGCACAGCGTCAGCCGTGACGCGTAGTCGGGTAATTCTTACTTCGTAAATTACCTCGTCAAAAACGCCTCGGCCTTGGCCCACGTTTCCGCGCTCGCATCCCGGCGCTTGCGGGTCCCCCAGGTTAAATCCCAGCGTGGCCAGTGCCGCCGCCAGCTCCGTATTCCTCGTGCCATTCGCCCTCAGCACGCGCAGCGACGCAACGCTGGGTCTCGGATAGAATAACGATAGAACCCCGAACGAAGTGAGTGGGTGGCATAAAGCGAGGCTCACCCAGTCGGTATACCCCAAGTGCAGAGACGCAGCATCACCCAACGCTTGATGCCACCCGCTCCGCTGCGCTTCGGGGTTCGGCTCCCTTTTTCCACCCTACCCAGCGTTCTGCCACATACGTGGCGTCACGCTGGGCTACGGGATACCACCCACTCACTGCGTTCGGGGTTCACAAAGTCGCTCGTCTCTGGAACACATGGTAAACCAGCATACTCGCCACTCGCCCTTGTGCCGCCCGCGAGTCGGCTCCACCACCTCGCTACGACTCTGCCGCCCCGCCACCGCGGGGCTTTGAGGCTAGGCTCGCCCAATGGCGAGCGGAATAGAGAGCCCGCCACACGGCGGGCGGTATAACATAGCCCAGCGTGAAGTCGCGCAGCGACGCAACGCTGGGTCTCGGATAGAATAACGACAGAACCCCGAACGAAGTGAGTGGGTGGCATAAAGCGAGGCTCACCCAGTCGGTATACCCCAAGTGCAGAGGCGCAGCATCACCCAACGCTTGATGCCACCCGCTCCGCTGCGCTTCGGGGTTCGGGTCCCTTTTTCCACCCTACCCAGCGTTCTGCCACATACGTGGCGTCACGCTGGGCTACGGGATGCCACCCACTCACTACGTTCGGGGTTCACCTAGGCACGCGTCTCTAGGTACGCATAGCATACCTACAAGTTTGACACACACTCTTGTGCCGCCCGCGGGCCGGCTCCACCACCTCGCTACGTCTATCCCGCCCCGCCACCGCGGGGTTTTGAAACTAGGCTCGCCCGATGGCGAGCGGAATAGAGAGCCCGCCGCATGGCGGGCGGTATAACATAGCCCAGCGTGAAGTCGCGCAGCGACGCAACGCTGGGTCTCGGATAGAATAACGATAGAACCCCGAACGAAGTGAGTGGGTGGCATAAAGCGAGGCTCACCCAGTCGGTATGCCCCAAGTGCAGAGGCGCAGCATCACCCAGCGCTTGATGCCACC
>JAZTYM010000043.1:0-44828 GCA_045637025.1 Akkermansia sp.
AACTCCTTGCCTCACAGAACGACATGGCTACGATCCGCCTTGCTCCCCCTCTATTTGCTCTACGAAAGCTGCATCCTCCTTGCCCTCCTGCACAAACGCAGCTGCAAAGACTGATGCTCCGCTGCCCCCAGCTTCAGCTGAGGCCTTTTTTGTTCCAGTTTATTCCAGTTTATTCCAGTTTTCGGCCTGTCGCATAGCAAAATCTTCGTAACTAGTGACCATTAGTGACCATTAAGCCCCGAACACGCCCATTATATCGCACATTGCAACACTGTAAAATCAGTCCAAAGAAAAACCCCGCAAGTCTTTATTTATGAGGACTTACGGGGTTCTTTCTGCAAGAGCCGGATGTCAGGGTCGAACTGACGACCGTCCGATTACAAATCGGGTGCTCTACCACTGAGCTAATCCGGCGAAGCGAGGGCATTGTACACGAGAACGGGTGGGAATGCAAGAGTAAATTTGAGTCAACATGACAGCAAAGGGGATTTTTGGGGGATTTTCGTGCTGCGAGGGCAGAAAAAAGCACCACCAGCGGCCGGTGTGACCGATGGTGGTGCGGTGAGGTTTGCGGAAATGAGGTGGGGATGGGTGGATTAGAACTTCCAGCCCATGTCGAGGCCGAAGGTGAACTGGGAGTGGTCTACTGGGCCATTGCCCGCGACGTTGTCGAGCTTGCGGGCGTTGGAGCCAGAGCAGGACCACTGCACCCAAGGCTTGATGTAGAGGCGGGAATCGCGGCCAAACGCGCCATTGAGCGCATAGGGCACGAGGGCTGCCTTGATGCGGTAGGCATCCACACCCTCAACACCGCCGCCCCAGTATCCCAGAGAGGGTGCCACACCGGCGGAGAGCTCCAAATCGGCGGCAAAGTTGTGGGAGACGAAGATGTTGGTGAAGCGGTAGCCGGCTTCAATATCGAAGTAGCTGCCCGTCAGGCCTTGGAAGCCGAGGCCCCAAGTGGCGTGGCCAAAGAAGCCTTTTTGGTAGTCGTTGAAATCGAGCGTCAGGTTAAAATCCTGAGCCACGCGGTGTGCGCCACCATTGTAGTAGCGAGCAGCCGCGCCCTCCAGACCACCGCGCTTGAAGGAGTAGCCGAAGTCGAGGTTGAGGTTGGGGAAAATCTCTTTGCCGATGGCGTAGTCTACTTGGAAAAGCGGGGTTTCGCCCAGCGGGTAGGCGCCATCATAGATAAAGCCGAGAGTACCACCCACGCGGTGGTGAATACCGCTGTTGAAGAGGTTGCGGTTGGCGAAGGTGTGAGAGGCCGACACGGAGGAGAAGCCGTGGTCGCTCAGGTGATTGGTGACACCCATGCCGCGCACTTGGTAGTTGGAGGAATAGATGTTGAGGTTGATGATGGTGTTGGGGGAAGCGGAGGAGGCCGGTGCGGCAGGAGCTGTCGCGGGGTCGTAGGCGGGGGTATCGCCAGCGGCGGCGATGTACTCTGTGGTGGCCAGGGTGCCCGGCATGGGCTCTGTGGCGGATTGATAGCTCACATCTTCATAAGCGACGGGGCCCACTGGTATGACTGGGGGCATTTCGCTAGCAAGCACGGGAATGGTGATAGCAAGTGCGGTAAGGGTGCGGGTCTTCATACACGCTAATTTTACTTTTTGCTAGGTCTCTCCGCAAGTCCAAATTTTGTATGCAAACAAAAAAAATCAAGCAAAGTTAAAGAAAAAAATGTAGATTTTTTCGATTTTGGCTTGACTACGGAGCAATTTCTGCTATTCTGTGCGTGCTGCAAGTCAGCGCGAGTATCCATGTCCCCATCGTCTAGTGGTTAGGACATATGATTCTCAGTCATAGAACCGCGGTTCGAATCCGCGTGGGGATGCTCAAGAGAGGCGCGGTCGCAAGACCGGGCTTTTTGTTTAGCTGGGCGGGGCGTGGTAGTGACGGGGGGATGGGAAACACGCCAAACAAAAGGCCGCAGCTCTGTGAGAGAACTGCGGCCTGTGTTGTAAGGGAATCTAACGAGCAGAGACTTACACCTCGAACAGGTGGGTGACGGAGTCGTTCTTGTGGATGTTCTTGATAGCCTGAGCCAGAAGCGGCGCAATGCTGACGGTATCCACGCGGTCGCCGTATGCCATGGGCACGGAGTCGGAGGTGAGCAAGTGCTCGATGGGGCTGTTGGCCAAGCGAGCAATGGCTTTGTCGTTGAGCACGGCATGGGAGACAGCAGCGAAGATGCGGGCAGCGCCGTGTTCGCGCAGGATGGCAGCGGCAGCGCAGAGGGTGCCACCAGATTCGGTCATGTCGTCCACGAGGAGGACATCCTTGCCAGCCACATTGCCGATGACAGCGTGAGCGTCCACCTCGGTGGCGGAGATACGCTGCTTGGCCACGATGGCAAGCTCTGTGCCCAAGATGTTGGCGTAGTTCTTAGCGTTCTTCACGCCGCCAATGTCGGGGGAGACCACCACGAGGTTCTTGAGGTCATGCACATAGTGCTCCTTGAGGTGCTTGATTAGCACGGGGAGGGAGTAGAGGTGATCGACGGGGATTTCGAAGAAGCCCTGAATCTGCGCAGCGTGCAGGTCCATGGTGAGCACGCGGTTCACACCAGCAGCGGTGAGCAGGTTGGCCACCAGCTTGGAGGTGATGGGCACTCTGGGCTTGTCCTTGCGGTCCTGGCGAGCATAGCCGTAGAAAGGAATAACGGCGGTGATGCGGCTAGCGCTGGCGCGGCGCACGGCGTCCACCATCACCAGCAGTTCCATGAGATTGTGGTTGGTGGGCGGGCATGTGGGCTGCACAATGAACACATCTGTACCGCGGATGGATTCATTGATTTGCACGAAGCTTTCGCCATCAGGGAAAGTATTGACTGTGGCATCGCAGAGGGGGAGCCCCATCTCGTTGGCAATGTCCTTGGCTAACTGAGGATGCGCTGTACCGCTAATGATTTTCATGGAATGATGTGTGAATTGTGTGCAGGTCTATTCTTGACATTTTCGGAAAAAAAGCAATACTAAAAGCACATTTTTTTTACATTTTTTCGCATGCGCGACCCAGAGACAAGGCAAAAACAAAGCATATTCAACTTACCATCAGTTTGTTGGATAAGCGTTGGTGCTTTTCTCCTCATTTTGGCGTGGTTTTACGGTTTTTACCCGGCCTATATGGGCAACAGCCAAAGCGCACTCTATTGGCTGGAGAGCGCATGGAATGCAGAAAACGACTACGAGCACGGCTGGATGATACCGCTGCTGAGCCTCTACATGCTGCGCCACGCTGCTCTGAAAGTGAAAACGACGCTCCAGAAAACGGAGGGGAGTCTGCATGGGCTGTGGGGCATCGGCTTGGGGGCGCTCTTGTGCGTGTTGGCCGTGCGCACCCAGCAGGGGCGCGTGGCGATTGGTGCGCTCCCCTTTTTGCTGACGGGGATGGTATGGTGCTACTGGGGCTGGCGAGCCGCACTGGCGAGCGCATTCCCCTTCTTTTTCATGTGGCTCAGCATCCCGCTGCCGGGTTTCCAGCAAGCCACGGTTGGCATGCAGCTTCTGGCTACGCAGGGTGCGCATTGGGGCGCAGGCCTGCTGGGGGTCGAAACCATCATGGATGGCACCAACATCTCCTCCGCCACGGGCAATTGGGATGCATATAGCGTGGCGGGCGGCTGCTCGGGCATACGCTCGCTCATGGCCTTGTTGATGATTTCGATAGCATGGGCCTATTTGGCAGATAATCTGAGCCTGTGGAAGCGGGTGCTGCTGGGGCTGAGCGCCATTCCCCTTGCTATCATCGCCAACGCCTTCCGTGTGGCGAGCATCTTTGTGTGTGCCGAGTATGTGAACTACGCCTTTGCGGGCAAGACATGGCACGATTGGTCGGGGTTGTTGTTCTTTTTCCCCGCCAGTTTGGTGGGGCTGATGCTGCTGCACGGCTTGCTGGCGGGTGAGCTGCCATTTCTCAAGAAGCGGCGCGTTGTGGTACGCCGCCATCGCGGGAGCACGCCCACAGGAAAGGAGGAACAAGCATGAAAACAGACCCACACACCCTCATCAAAGCGGTGTTGCCCCCTGCCCTTTTGATGCTGATTCTCAGTCTCGTCTTCCTGCTGCCCAAGCATGATGAACTGGTGGAGTCCTCCATCTCCCCGGATATGCCGCTGGCCTATGACCTGCCTGGTTGGCTGGGCACAAAATTGCAGGAATCCGAGTTGGAGCGCAACTCGCTCGCCGCCGATACGCGATTCAGCAAAGCCTCCTACACCAAATTGCGCACCACGCTTGCAGAGCCCCGCGGGCCGGAAATTGTGGCATCCATCGTCTACTCCGGTAGCGATATGAACGCCTCCATCCACCGCCCTGAGCGCTGCCTACCCTCCCAAGGGCATGTGGATTTGCAAGGGCGGCAAGAGGAGCTCGTCCTGAGCGATGGGCGCCGCCTCACCTTCACCCGTCTTGCCTCGCGCACGCCGGGCCAAGGCCCCAGCAGACCAGCACTCCAACACATTAACTACTACGTCTTTGTGGGGCACAACTCCATACTCAGCACCCACCTAGGGCGCACCTTGCGCGACATGAGCGACCGCGTGTTGCATGGCTATGTGCAGCGCTGGGCCTACTACCAAATAGGCACCTATTGGGGTGGGGAAACGGGCATCAGCGAAGAAGTGGCAGACGCCCAACTGCGCAGCCTCATTTCCCAGCTCACCCCCCAGCTCATCAATTGGGATGCCATGAAAAACTAAAGCATGGCAAGAGAAGGCGTATTTTGAACTTGCAAGCACTCCAATATCGGGCTAGAATGTCCGCACGTTATGGGGGAATCTGAAATCAGCGCACGGCTCAAGCAGGCAAGAGAACGAAAACCAGATGACCGTACACTGGCTCAAAGAGCTACGGACTTGGCTCAGGATCTTCTGCATGCTTCCCTCAAACAGTTAAAATCTGATGAACGCACCCTCTTGGGCGCCCTGAGCCGCTTGGTGGCAGATGAAAAGAACCGCCAATTCTTGCAAGAGCTTTGTGCTCAGGTCTTTCACGCCTCAACCGTCGAGACTCAATCGACCAACCTGCGGCGTCTCATGGCCGATTTTGGCGGGGTACCCACCTTTTTTAGCACCGTAGGCAAGCTGCGCTTCAAGGCCGCCTCCATGGCGTCTCGCAGCATGCAAAGCGCCGCCATGGCCGAGGTGCACCGCGTGTTCCGCTCCACCTTTGCCGAGCTCACTCTCCCCACGCATCTGGACAAGCTGAGCAAGCGCATCCGCGAGAGCGCCAAAGATGGGCTCACGCATGCGCTCAACCCGCTTTCGCCCAGTGTTGTGGGCAAAAAGAGCGCTGAGCGCTACATGAAGAACCTGTCCTCCATCTTGGCGTACAAGGACAATGTGGGGCTGGTGGTGCAGCCTTGGCGCATGTGCCCAGCCATGTCTCCCTATGCGCCCGAGGCCTCGGCCAAAAGCTTTGCAGAAGCGCTGCGAAGTCTGCTGCGCACAGCCTGCAAGCCGACCAACAAGCGCAAACTGATTGTAGAGAGCGGCACCTCCGAGCTCTTGCCCATCGTGGTAGAAGGGTTCAAGATGGCGCTTTCGGGCACAGAGTTTCACCACGCCGACATCATGTTGGAGCTGCCCGGCTACCTGAAAGAGAGCGCCGCTTTGCTCCGCAACCTGACGGATTGGGCGCAGGCCCGCGCTGCCAAGGGCGCCGACCCGCTGCAGGTCTTGCTCGTCAAGGGGTCACACTTGGCAGAGGAGCAAATGCGCGCCTACATCTATGGCAAGGGCATGGATTTGAGCGAGACCAAGGGCGAGACCGAAGCGCGCTACAAGCAGCTGGTGCATGCCGCCATCTCCGCCAAGCCCAAGGCCATCAACCCCGTCGTCGGCACCCACAACCTCTTTGATATTGCCTACGCGCTCATG
This sequence comes from Akkermansia sp., assembly GCA_045637025.1. Lineage (GTDB taxonomy): Bacteria > Verrucomicrobiota > Verrucomicrobiia > Verrucomicrobiales > Akkermansiaceae > Akkermansia. The sequence continues at coordinate 5,885 of JAZTYM010000043.1, forward strand.
GATTGGGCTCGCAGCGGGCGTTCGGGCTTACCGTCATTCGTGTTCACGGCTGGTTTGGGCAACCACATTGGCCGCATGCTTGCCAAGGAGGGCGCCACCATCACCCTTTCCACCAGCGTCACGTCCGAAGAAGAGGGCACAGGGCTGGAAACCTACCTGCAATGCCTCATCAACGAACTGGCACGGCCTGATGGATTCTTGGCAGCAGGCTACGCGGTGGAGGCCAACTCCATCGGCTGGGGGCGCATGCGCCAGCAGTTCTTGGCAGCCCTGAGTGGCCGCGAAGAGCAGCACGACAACCGCCAAGCCCCCCTCCACTACTGCACCACGCTGCACCATGTGCTCACGCGAGCCTATGTCGATGAGTTCTACGCCGCGGCTCAGACAGAAGCCGAGCGCAAGCAGAGCCCCATCCCCCTGATGGTGCATGGTTTGGAAACAACCACGCCGCTCACCTGCATTCACCGCTCCCTCACCGCACCCGAGCAAGAAGATTACCGCTACCAAAGCGCCGATTTCACCACCATCAACAGCGTGCTGCAACACGCGTCTGCAGCCAGCGTGCGCATGCAAGCCTCGGCAGATGAGCGCGGCACCCAAGTCCTGAAACTGGCTCGTTTGCTGGAGAAAAATCGTACGCGTTTGGGCGCTGTGCTGGTGCGCGATGCAGGCTTCACGATGGAAGATGCCGAGACGGAGCTGCGCGACGCCATCGGGGCATGTTATTTTTACAACGAAAGCGCCACGCAGGATGGTCTGCTAGATGGCACACAGCCCAGCCCCTTGGGTGTAGTCATCGTGGCAGCGAGCAACATCCACCCCTTGGCAGATGCTGTGGCGGGAATCGCAGCGGCGTGGGTCATGGGCAACACCATCATCTACAAACCTGGCGAAAACACCGCCCTGCTCGGGTACACCCTGCTGGGTCTGCTGCAAGAAGCAGGCTTCAATGACCCGGATTTGCAATTTGTGCCCTGCCTCGACAACCAAATTGCCAAGAAACTCATGATGAGCCCCAGCGTGGGCGGTGTCGTGTTCAACGGCAACAAGGCCGCGGCGCGCCAGCTCATCTCCCAGAATCCCACGCAGCGCGTCATGAACTCGGGCTCGGGCGCAGCCAGTGTTTACTTGGCACCCACGGCGGATTGGCACAAGGCCATTCGCGATGTACTGCATGCCGTCACCCGCCGCTCGGGGCAAAGCGTACTCTGCCCGCATGTACTCTTTGCCCATGCAGAGGTGTATGACAACCAAGCTTTTATCAATGCACTCAAGGATGCTGCCAACAGCCTCCGTGCCCAAGCTGGCACCCGCGAAAATGCGGATTTAGGCCCCATCGGCCACTTGCTGAGCCCGGCAGATTTGCAGGCGCTCCGCAGCCAGAAAAATGGCTGGACTTGGCTCGTGCAGCCCATGGCCGCTGAGATGGACTCCCGCATCTGGAGTCTGGGTGTGTGCACAGGCATTGCTTCTGCACCGCAATTTGCCCACCGCGTTGCGGGGCTTCCCCTGCTGGGCGTGGTGCGCGTAGAAAGCACAGATGCCGCCATCCAAGCGCAGCAGAGTGTCTCGGCCGGCAGAGCCGCAGCCATCTACTCGCACGATGAGGCAGAGATTGCCCACTGGAGCCGCTACATTGATTGCTCATCCCTGAGCATCAACTGCTGCCCGCAATACCGACCTGGGTTGCAACCCTGCGGCACATGGGCACCCGCGCTGTGTGGCGCCGCAGCCCTGCAAGGTGGCCCCAACTACATCACGGCCTTGGCCCAGTGGCAAGAAACGGGGCGTCCCCAGCGCCGCGGCAAGCAGCGCAATATCCCCTTCTCCCCGTGGGATTCACTCTCCCCCAAACCCACACCGGACGAAGCCATGCGACTCACCACCGCAGCGGATTCCATCTCGTACTGGTGGGAAAATGAGTTTGGCATCACCCGCACCCTCAACCCGCAGCCGGGGCAAGAAACCACCATCCAATACAAGCCGGCCAAACTCTGCTTGCGAGTAGGCAAGGCCACCTCGGATATTGATTTGTCCATCTCCCTCATGGCAGCCCTGAAGGCGGGGTGCGAGGTACAAATCAGCACCGCCACCTTGCGCCCATGGATGCCCCGCTGCTTGGAGCAACTGGGGGTGCCCTTCCAAGTGGAGAACAGAGCCGAGTTCGAGAGCCGATTCGCCGCCATGGCATCTGATGGCATCTGGGTGCGAGACACCGCAGCCACCGAGCAGACGCTCACGGCCGCAGCGGCCTGCAACCTGCGCCTGAGCAACGATAGCGTGCTGGGCAATGCCCGACTGGAGTTCCTGCACTACCTGCGCGAGCAAATCACCACCCGCTGCACCGCCCGCCACGGCAAGCTGTGATTTTGCGGCACCCGCAAAATACGCTGGCAAACACAGCGCCGATATGATAGAGTGAGAGGCATGAGACACCTTCTTTGCCTTCTTCTTGTAGCCATAATGGGCGCATTTGCGCAAGCTCAGCAAGAAAAGCCGCGCGCGATTGTTCTCTTTTTATCAGATGATGTGGGGCTGCACGACACCTCGGCCTACGGCTGCGACAAGGTGCCCTGCCCGCATCTGGACAAACTGGCCAACGAGGGGCTCCTGTTTACCGATGCGCACAGCACCACCTCGGTGTGCACCCCATCCCGCTTCTCCCTGCTCACAGGGAAATACGCTTGGCGCCAAAAAGGCACGGGAATTTTGCCCGGCGATGCCAAGCTCATCCTGCCCACCAAGGAAGAGGGGCACACCCTGCCCGCCATGATGCAGAAAGCAGGTTACCGCACCGCCGCTTTCGGCAAGTGGCATTTGGGCTTAGGCCGCGGCCAAGCCCCCATCGACTGGAATAAGCCTATTTCCCCAGGCCCGCGCGAGGTGGGGTTTGACTACTCATTCATCATGGCCGCCACGGGCGATCGCGTGCCCTGCGTCTACTTGCGCGACGGCGAAGTGGTGGGGCTCGACCCCGCCGATCCCATTCGTGTGAACTACGCGCCCCATTTCCGCTATGAAAACGAACTGCTGGGCTATGAACACCCAGAACTGCTGAAGCCATGGGGCCGCTCGGCAGATAAGCAGCACGATAAGACCATCATCGATGGTATTTCCCGCATCGGCCACATGACAGGCGGCAAAAAAGCCCTGTGGAAAGACCAAGAACTGGCAGATACCATCACCGCGGAAGCCGTGCGCTTCATCCGCGAGAGCGCCGGCAAACCCATCTTTATCTATTTTTGCAGCAATGATATCCATGTACCCCGCGACCCGCACCCCCGCTACCGCGGCAAGAGCCAGCTGGGCATCCGCGGCGATGCCACGGTGCAGATGGATGACAACTTGGGCTCCATCTACCAAGCCCTGCAGGATGCTGGCTACGGAGACGACGCGCTCATCATCTTCACCAGCGACAACGGGCCCGTCATCTCCGATGGCTACTTGGACGGCGCCGATGTAGACTGCAAGGGGCACACGCCCTCTGCCCCCTGCACAGGCGGCAAATACGGCATCAAAGAAGGCGGCACCCGCGTGCCCTTCATTGTCCATTGGCCGGCAGGCATTCGCCCCGGCACCAGCAATGCGCTGCTGGGGCAGGTTGACTTGGCGCGCACACTGGGCACGCTGGTGGGTGCGACCATACCCCAAGAGGCTTTCCCCGACAGCACCAACCAGCTGCCCGCCCTGCTGGGGCAGGATAAGGCGGGGCGCGTGTACTTGGTGGAGCAAGCACACGGGAACCGCTTAGCCTTGCGTTGGGGGGCACACAAGTATGTGCCCGGGAAACGGCCGCAGTTGTACTATTTGGAAAACGACATTCAGGAGCAGCATAATATAGCACCGCAGCATCCAGAGATGGTCTATCTCATGCAAGACATGCTGGAGAAGATTCGCCAAACAACAGACAACGCCATGCACGGTGCAAAAAGGGTGCACTCGTCCCCCAACAGAACAAGCGCACCCTGAGCTACATCTCCATGACAGGCTCTGATTAAGCCTGTGGAGGTGTATCCGTGGCCTTGCTATGGCAGCAGGAGCCATCCTTGCAGATAGCCTCATCTCGCAGCTTGTGCAGGGAATCGAGGACGGCATCCTCCACCACCTTGCCACAGCGGCGACCGCGGCACATCAGCTCGCGCATGTGCGGACAATGCGCCATGCGGTGAATCAGGAAGGCGACAAAAACGCCGCTCACAAAACTATAAATGCAGTTTTTCATTGTATTGAATCGGGTTTATCCCGAACTGCATCGTACGCGCTAACAACAGGCTTGGCAATTTGTTTGATTAACAGCTAAAAAGGCAGGGTTGCCGAAGCAACCCTGCCGAAGATTCCATCAAGCCTTGTGCGGCATTGCTCAGGCGTTGGCCTCTTCTGCAGCCACGAGCGTATCGCAGGTGCAGCAGAAGTTGCGGTCGCCGTAGGTATTGTCCACACGGGAGCAGCTGGGCCAGAACTTGTGCAAGCGCAGGCCGGGCACGGGGTAAGCGGCGGCGCTGCGGCTGTATGCGTGGTTCCACTCGTCAGCCGTCACAGCCTGGGCAGTGTGCGGGGCGTTCACCATCACGTTGTCATCAGCGGGCACCGAACCATCTGCCACGGCGCTCATTTCGGCGTGAATGCCAATCATGGCGTCGATGAAGCGGTCGAGCTCATACTTGCTTTCAGACTCGGTGGGTTCAACCATGAGCGTATCGTGCACGGGGAAGCTCATGGTGGGGGCGTGGAAGCCGTAGTCCATGAGGCGCTTGGCCATATCGTCCACAGAGAGGTGGCTCTTGCCCAGCATGATGGTGGTGTCCAAGATACACTCGTGAGCCACCAAACCATTGGCGCCCGAGTACAGCGTGGGGAAGTAGGGAGCCAAGCGGCGTGCCACATAGTTGGCATTGAGGATAGCCATCTGGGAAGCGCGCTTCAGGCCCTCGTGCCCCATCATGGCGAGGTACATCCAAGTGATGGGGTTGAGCGAAGCCGAACCGAACTCTGCGGAGGACACAGCACCGGCCGTGCGGCCGCCACCTTCTACCACATGACCGGGCAGATAGGGGGTGAGGTGCTTGGCACAGCAGATGGGACCCACGCCGGGGCCACCACCACCGTGGGGCATGGCAAAGGTCTTGTGCAGGTTGAGGTGGCACACGTCAGCACCGATGGTGCCGGGGTTGGTCAGACCGCACTGGGCGTTCATGTTGGCGCCGTCCATGTACACCTGACCGCCGTTTTCGTGCACGATGCGGCAGATTTCAGCGATGGTGGATTCATACACACCATGGGTGGAGGGGTATGTGACCATGAGGGCAGCCAAGTTATCGCGGTGAGCCTCGGCCTGGGCCTTGAGGTCGGCGGGGTCGATGTTGCCAGCCTCGTCGCACTTGACGGGCACCACCTTGAAGCCAGCCATCGCGGAGGAGGCGGGGTTGGTACCGTGTGCAGAGTTGGGGATAAGGCAGACATTGCGGTGGCCTTCGCCCTGAGCAACCTGGTAGCGGTGAATCGTGAGCAAGCCGGCGTATTCACCAGCAGCGCCGGAGTTGGGCTGCAGGGAGCAGGCATCGAAACCAGTCACCACGGCCAACCACTGCTCCAGCTGCTTGAGCATGGTGCGCATGCCCTGGCACTGATCGGCGGGGGCAAAGGGATGCAGCTCGGTCACGGCCTTCCAAGTGATGGGCATCATGATGGCGGCGCAGTTGGCCTTCATGGTGCAGGAACCCAGCGGAATCATGGCCTCGTTGAGGGCAAGGTCCTTGCATTCCAAAGAGTGGATGTAGCGCATCATCTCCGTCTCGGAGTGGAAGGAGTTGAAGCACTTCTGCTCGCAGAATGCACTTGTGCGCGTGCAGCTCTCAGCCCACACGGGTGCGGCGGGGATTTCTGCCACAGCGGCCCCGAACACGGCAGCCAGAGCGGCCACATCGGCATCTGTCGTGGTCTCGTCGAAGGAGACTGATACCACATCTTCTGCCACGAGACGAATGTTGTAGCCAGAGGTCAGCGCAGCAGCCACCAAATCAGCAGCCTTGCCGGCGGCCTGCACCGCTACGGTGTCAAAGTAGTTGGCAGATACCAGCGTGTACCCAGCAGCCTGCACAGAGGCGGCAAAGCCCGCAGCCAAGCGGTGAATGGTGGTAGCGGTATCCTTGAGGCCCTGCGGGCCCTGATACATGGCGTAGAAGGTAGCCAGCAGAGCCGTCAGCACCTGAGAGGTGCAGATGTTGGAAGTAGCCTTTTCGCGGCGGATGTGCTGCTCGCGGGTCTGCAGAGCCAAGCGGTAGGCGGGCTTGCCAGCCTTATCCACGGAGAGGCCGATGAAGCGACCGGGCAGCTTGCGCTTGAGCGCATCGGTGCAAGCCATGTAGGCGGCGGCGGGGCCACCATAGCCCATGGGGATGCCGAAACGCTGCGTGGTGCCCACGCACACGTCTGCACCAAAGGTGCCGGGTTCGCGCAGCACAGTCAGAGCCAGCAGGTCGGCGGCTACGCAGCAAAGCACCTTGGCGGCGTGGCAAGCGGCGAAAAATGCCGTATAATCTTCCACAGAGCCCATGTTGTCGGGGTACTGCACAAGCACACCAGCCAAACCAGGCACAGAGGCGGGGTCAAAGCTCTTCCAATCGCCCACAATCAGGTTCACACCCGTGGTCTCGCAGCGGGTCTTGATGACGTCAATCGTCTGCGGGAAGCAGGTATCAGCCACAAAGAAGGTGTTGCTGCGGGACTTGGAGCTGATGCACAGATTCACAGCCTCAGCAGCGACGGTGCCTTCGTCCAGCATGGATGCATTGGCCACAGGCAGCCCCGTGAGGGAGGAAATCATCGTCTGGAAGTTCATGAGCATCTCCAGGCGGCCCTGAGCAATCTCTGGCTGATAGGGCGTGTAGGCCGTATACCAGCTGGGGGTCTCGTACACGTTGCGCTGAATCACAGCGGGCATGAACGTACCGTAGTAGCCCTGACCAATGACGCTGTGAGCCGGCTTGTTGGCGGCAAGCACTTGCTGCAAGGCAGCCAGAGCCTCCTGCTCAGCCATGGGAGCGGGCAAATCCAACGGAGCCTTCAGGCGGATATCGGCCGGCACGATAGCATCCGTCATCGCATCCAGAGAATCAAAGCCAATCTCCTTGAGCATGGCGGCTACCTCAGCCTCATTGGGGCCAATGTGGCGCGGCACAAATGAAGTTTGTGTGGTAATCATATCGAGTATGGGGTGAAAAGACGACGAGGTGTGAAGCTGATACGGCTCCACACCTCGCCCAATGGGTCAATCTTTATTTGCAGAATTCCTCGTAAGCAGCGGCGTCCATCAGGCCGTCGAGCTCACTGGGTTCGCTAAGCTTGATCTTGCAGATCCAGCCCTCGCCGCAGGCATCAGTGTTCACGATACCGGGCTCGCCGTCCAAAGCTTCGTTCACTTCTACGATTTCACCGGAAACGGGGGTGTACACCTCGGAAGCAGCCTTCACGGACTCCACAGCAGCGATGCTGTCGCCAGCGGCATAGGTGTTGCCCACTTCGGGGAGGTCAACGTATACAACATCACCCAATTCAGACTGGGCGAAATCGGAGATACCGAGCGTCACCACGCCGTCAACGGCGGGGCTTACCCATTCGTGCTCGGAGGAATACTTGTAATCAGCAGGGATTGTGCTCATTGTAATGTGTTTTTAGGGGGTTACTTCTTGAGGAAGGGTTTCTTGATGATGGTGGCAGGCACGGCCTTGCCGCGGACAATTACGTTCACGTCTGTACCAATCTTACCAAGGGTGGCGGGCACATAGGCCATGGCGATACCCTTGTTGAGAGAGGGGGAGAGAACGCCGCTGCAAAGCTCGCCCAAGGGCGTGCCGTCCGGCAGCTGTACTTCGTAGCCGTGGCGGGGGGGCGCACCCTTGCCCTTGTACTCGATAGCCACAAGAGCGGTGGGGCGGCCGTTGGCCTTCTGCTCGCGCAGAACGTCTACGCCGATAAAGTCTTTCGTCAAATCGCAGCACCAGGAGAGGCCTGCTTCCAAGGGGGTCTTCTCAGGGGAGAGGTCGGAACCATTGAGGGAGTAGCACATCTCCAAGCGCAGGCTGTCGCGAGCCCCCAAACCACAGGGCTTAGCGCCACAGGCAATAGCCTTCTCCAACCACTTCACGCCCTGCTCTGCGGGGCAGAAGAACTCAAAACCGTTTTCGCCCGTGTAACCGGTGCGGCATACCACCAAGTCATCACCATCAGCAGAGTACATCAGGATGCCGTTGCGAACAGGCAGCTCCACCCCAGGGCACATGGCGGCGAACACTTCCTCACAGGTGGGGCCTTGGATAGCCAAGCCCACGTAGGCATCGCTCTTGTTCACCAGGTTGATACCCTCTGGCTTGTGAGCGGTGAGCCATGCATAGTCTTCATCAATCATGGAGGCGTTCACCACCACAAAGTAGTCGTCCTCAGCCAAGCGGTAGATGATGAGGTCATCAATCACGCCACCTTTTTCATTGAGCATGATGGAGTACTGGCCCATACCGTCCACCAACTTGTTCAGGTTGTTGGTGAACATCTTGTTGAGCCACTCTGTAGCACCAGCCCCATTGACCAAGAACTGGCCCATGTGAGAAATATCAAACACACCACAAGCCGTGCGCACCGTGTTGTGTTCATCAATGATGCCCGTGTACTGCACAGGCATGTTCCACCCTGCAAAGGGTACCATCTTGGCGCCGAGCGCCACGTGCTTGTCGCACAGCGGCGTGCTCTTGATTGATTCGGAATTCATGCGGGCGCATTATACGCGCTCGTGGCTCAATGTCAAGCCTAGACGAAAAGTATTTTCGCCTGCACGCAGATTGAATATGCCCGCGGCCAGCAACACCCCCAGCGCAGGCTCCAAGCACGCTGCTGCAGCCCCCGCCACGGCTCACCGTGCGGCAAAGCGGCGGGCAAGTTCCACATAGCCGAGCGCATGGCGGTAATTGGCCTCGGCTGTATCGGGGGGCAGCTGCTTCACCACCTTGGCGGGAGACCCCAGCACCAAGCTATGCGGCGGGATGATGGTGTTCTTTGTCACCAGCGCATGAGCCCCCACTATGGAGCCACGCCCCACCACCGCGCCATCCAGCACGATGGCGCCCATGCCGATGAGGCATTTGTCCTCCACGGTGCAGGCATGCAGGGTCACGCTGTGCCCCACGGTCACATACTCTCCCAAATGGCAACCCAGCTCATAATCCACGTGCATGCAGCAGTTGTCTTGCACGTTGCTCCCCTTCCCAATGCTGATAGCCGCCACATCTCCACGGATGGTGGTATTGTACCACACGGAGGCGTCTTCTGCTACCTGCACCTGCCCAATAATATCGGCACTCGCCGCGATAAATGCTGCACCTGCCACCTGCGGAGCCGCCCCTTCAAAACTTTCGATTGCCATGCCCGCAGTATAGCGAATCTGCCGCCCGCGGTCAAGAAGCATCCGCGCCGTGCCCCCCAGCTGCCCTTGCCAATAATTTGGCCGGGCGGTTTCCCGCCCGGCCGCGTTATTGCGTGCGCCGATATTACCAACAGAAATGTTTTAGCGGCTCAGGTAGCCAGATACCCCCTCGTGCGTGGGTTGCATGGCCTCTTGCCCCTTGTGCCACCCCAGCGGGCACACCTCGCCATATTGCTCAAAGTGTTGCAGGGCATCCACCATGCGCAGAGCCTCGTCTACGGAGCGCCCCAGCGGCATGTCGTTCACCACCATGTGGCGCACGATGCCCTCTTTGTCGATGAGGAAGAGTCCACGGTATGCCACGCGCTCTCCCACATAGCAGCAGCTGCCAGACCCATCCTTGCAGACCTCGCCTGCCAGCACATCAAACTTTTCGGCCACCTCCTTGTTGATGTCGGCCACGAGAGGATACGTCACCCCCTGAATCCCGCCCTGCTCTCTCGGGGTGTTGGCCCAAGCCCAGTGGCAGAACTCCGAATCCGTGGAGCAGCCCACTACCACGGTGTCGCGTGCCTCAAACTCGGCCAGGGCGTTCTGGAAGCCTATCAGCTCCGTCGGGCACACAAAGGTGAAATCTTTCGGGTAGAAGAAGAAGAGCACATACTTGCTGCCGCGATAACGGCTCAAGCTGAACCCATTCTCAATCACGCCATTTACTACGGCACTTGCCGTAAACTCCGGTGCTTTCTTTCCTACTAACATAGTATACTTTTTGGTTGTGCGTTTCGCGGTTCGTTCTGTCCGCCTGAGCGAAATGTATCATACCCCGACATACTTTGCAAGTCCTTTTTAGAATTTTTCTAATTTTGTTTGAATTGACTAATACACTTTCAACGGCATAAAATAGATAAGATGAACACAGACAACACCCAAGGAGGCGGCCGCTTAGTGTCATTGGACGCGCTGCGCGGAGCAGACATGTGCTTTATCATCGGTCTGGACCTGCTTCTGCGGAGTCTGGCAGGGCAATTTCCTGGGTGCGAGCTGTGGCAAAAAGTGGCGTGGCACATGGGGCACGCAGCGTGGGAAGGACTGCGTGTATACGACATGGTATTCCCGCTGTTTGTCTTTATAGCGGGGATGGCGATGAGCCTCTCCATGCAGCGCAGGCGCAGCGCTGGGCAGAAGCCGTGGCAGCAAGCGCTGAAACTGTGGAAACGCGCGGCCCTATTGGTCGTGCTGGGCTGGCTCATCAACGGCCCCTTGAGCTGGGATGCGGGGAGCATGCGCTTTGCATCCGTGCTGGGGCTCATCGGTCTTTCCTGCGCACTGGCCGGCAGCCTCTCCTTGTGGGTGCAGCGCCCGGTGGGGCGAGCTATCGCTGCCGCCGGCATGCTGGTGGGAGTGTGGTTGGCCCAACACTTCGGGGGCGACATGAGCCCCGCGGGCTGCGTGAATGCCTGGTTGGACCAGCACTATCTACCCGGCGTGCTCCACTACGAGGTGGTCGACCCCGAGGGGCTCCTCTGCATCGTCTCCGCCACAGCCTTGGCGCTGGGCGGGATGGTGTGTGGCCATATCATCACGCAGGTGCAGCAGGTCCCCCGCCGCTTGGGCATCTTGTTTGCTCTGGGGGGTGGGTTGATCGGAGCGGGCATGTTTTGCGGCCCCATCATCAAGAATATATGGAGCACAGGCTTCACCGTGAGCATGCTGGGCTGGGGCTTCCTGTGCACAGCTTGCATGCACTTGGTGGTGGATGTCTGCGGCTGGCAGCGCTGGTGTTTCCCCCTACGCATCATAGGCATGAATGCGCTGTTCATCTACCTGTTCACCCACATTGTGCCCTTCAATGCTCTCACCGCCCGCATCTTTGGCGGGACGATACGCTGCCTGGTGCCACATGGCTGGCACGCCGTGGCGCACTACTCCCTCTACCTCTTGCTGGCGTGGACTCTCTGCTATAGCCTCTACCGCCACAAAACCTTTTTCAAAATCTGAGCCACTGCTCATGCCCCCCACCCTGCTCTTTTCTCATTTGCCGCATTCGGCATGCGCCCAAGATGTATCCATTCATGAGCGCTGCTATGAAAGCAACATCTAAGAAAGCTAAGACGACATTATCAAAAACGCCAAAAAGCTTAAGACCTTGTGGCCGTAAGTCTCCATCAAAAAAAGCCCCTCACGCGAGGGGCTGATTTTTTTTGCAGAAAAGGCTGGACAAAGAGCGTTTAAAAGAGTATTAAACACTCAGAAGCCCTGCGGTGCGAAGATTGATTTTAATCAGCCTCGCGTAATCCGTCAGGGCTTCCGATTTCTACATGCAAAGCATATAGCTTATCTCCGTTGTTTTTATCGACATATTGAATCAATGACATATCTGCAACAAAATCGTTATTGCTAGATTGCACAGAAAACGGTGCTCGCAAATGCGTTACTGATTTTCTTCCATTGCCATGATATGCAGGTTGAATATCTATATCTTCTGCTTTTTCAAATAATTCTGGCAAGTTAGCGACAGCCGTCATATGAATCTCTTCGGCTTCTTTTATTGAAAAGCCTAATGGGACAAGATTCTTTTTTGTGATATGGCTGTCGGTTAATTTTCGCAAACCCTCACCGCTTATTTTTGTTGAAAGCTTTTTATTCTTTTTGTTTGATATTGTTTTTCCAATATATCCTTTGTTTTTCAGCAATTCTTTTGCTTCGTTTCTTGTTTTGACGGTATTTTGAAAAACAATTTTAGTCAGATTTTGTTTTGCGTTATCACACCCAGCATCGTGTTCATGCTGATTGCACTGCGCTTCAATCTCCTCACTTTGTTCTCCCCGCAGCCCCGCCTCCACATTCCCTGCAAGAGCCTCGGCCAGAGCTTGTGTATTCGGGTGCCACTCCAGCATCTGCTCTCGCAGCTCTGCCAGCGTAGCACCCGCCTTGCGTGCCTCAATTAGTTTTTTTTTGATAGGCTCAAGCCATGCGGGCAGCGCACGCGTCAGTCCATCCACCTTGCGGGTGCTGGCACGGGCAGCAAGTGCCACCTCGTCGCGCTCGGTCTTTTCAGCCTTGCCCATACCTGCGCCCTGAAGAAGCCCTGCAAGGTCTCAGCTCTGCTGGCGGAGTGATGAAGCGCCAACGGAGAGAAAATACGAAAAAAAAGCGCAGAGATGCTTGACAAAAGGCAAGAGAGAGTGTAGCATTCGCTTATTCCTACCGTTTTGGTAGTATAATACAAATGAGCACGACATATAGATTTGAGACACAGCAACTGCATGTAGGGCAAGAGTCGGCGGACGTGGCGACAGGCGCACGAGCCGTCCCGATATACGCGACCACGGCCTACGTATTTGCGCATGCGGATGAGGCAGCGGAGCGTTTTGCCCTGCGTGAGCCCGGCAACATCTACACGCGCCTGACCAACCCGACGGCGGAAGTGCTCGAGAAACGAATGGCCGCGCTGGAAGGAGGGGCAGCGGCCTTGGCTGTAGCGACGGGGGCAGCCGCCATCGACTACGCGATACGCAACATAGCGAGTGCGGGCGACCATGTGGTATGCTCCAACACCGTGTACGGAGGCACCTATAATTTGCTGGCACACACGCTGCGCGAAAGCGGCATCGAAACCAGCTTTGTGCAGCAGGGCGAGGCAGAAAACTTTGCGGCAGCCATCCGCCCGAACACCAAGCTTATCTTTGTAGAGAGCATGGCGAACCCGAACTGCGACGTGGCCGATATCAGCAGCATAGCTGCGGTGGCGCATGCACATGGGATACCGCTGATTGTGGACAACACCTTTGCCACGCCCTACTTGTTCCGCCCGATAGAGCATGGGGCAGACATCGTGGTGCACAGCGCGTCCAAGTTTATCTGCGGGCATGGCACAGCCATGGGCGGCATCATCGTGGACAGCGGGCGGTTCGACTGGGCCCAAAACGACAAGTTCCCAGGGCTGAGCCAGCCTAGCCCGAGCTACCACGGGCTCAACTTCAGCGAGGCATGCGGGGCCTTGGCCTACATCATCCGCATGCGCGCCGTACTTCTGAGAGATCAGGGCGCGAGCATCAGCCCCTTCAACGCCTTTTTACTGCTGCAAGGGGTCGAGACGCTCTCCCTGCGCATCGAGCGGCATGTGTCCAATGCCCTGCGCGTGGTCGAGTATCTGGCAAGCCACCCGCAGGTGGAGCGAGTGAACCACCCCGCCCTGCCCACGCACCCGGGGCACGATTGCTACGCACGCTACTACCCACAGGGAGCGGGCTCCATCTTCACCATCGAAATCAAAGGCGGCGCAGATAAGGCTCGCCAATTCTGCGAGAATCTGGTACTGTTTTCACTACTGGCCAACGTGGCTGATTTAAAGAGTCTGGTGATTCACCCCGCATCAACCACCCACTCCCAGCTGAGCGAGCAAGAGCTGCAGGCGGCTGGCATCAAGCCCAACACCGTGCGTCTTTCCATCGGCACCGAGCATGTGGAAGATTTGCTGGCAGATTTGGCGCAGGCATTCGACACACTTTCCACATTCCATGAACATTCATAGCAATATCTCCGAACTCGTGGGCAACACCCCGCTGCTGGAGCCTGTCAACTACATGGCCAAGCACGGTCTCCAAGCCCGCATCCTGCTCAAGCTGGAATACCTGAACCCCGCCGGCTCGGTAAAAGACCGCATCGCCAAAGCCATCATCGCAGATGCCGAAGCAAGCGGGCGCTTGGTCCCCGGGAGCACTATCATCGAACCCACCAGCGGCAACACAGGCATCGGCCTTGCGGCGATTGCGGCCTCCAAGGGCTACAAAGCCATTTTGACCATGCCTGACACCATGAGCGTGGAGCGCCGCAACATGCTCAAGGCCTATGGAGCTGAAATTGTGCTCACACCAGGCGCGCAAGGCATGAAAGGAGCCATTGCCAAAGCACAAGAGCTGCAAGCCAGCATCCCCGGCTCCATCATTGCCGCCCAGTTTGACAACCCCGTAAACCCAGCCGCGCACTACGCCAGCACGGGCCCCGAAATCTGGGCTGATACAGATGGCCAAGTCGATATCCTCGTGGCAGGGGTGGGCACAGGTGGCACCCTCTCGGGCACAGGCCGATACTTGCGGGAGCAAAAGCCTGCCATACGCATCGTAGCGGTGGAGCCAGCCAGCTCAGCCGTGCTCTCTGGCGGCGCGCCCGGGCCACACGCCATCCAAGGCATCGGCGCGGGCTTCATCCCCGCTACGCTGGATACGAGCGTGTACGATGAAGTCATCCCCGTGGACAACGAGACACCCATTGCCTATGCCCGCGAATTGGGCACCACGGATGGCGTGCTCACGGGCATATCAGGCGGTGCTGCGCTCTATGCGGCCACCCTCTTGGCACAGCGCCCCGAAAACGCTGGCAAAATCATCGTCGTCATCCTGCCAGACAACGCCGACCGCTACTTCTCAACCCCGATTTTTGGCTGATTTTCCCCACATCCCCACAAGGCACTGCAAAAGTCTGCTATTTCTCCAAAAAACAGCTTGACTTATGGGGCGCATTCCTTATACTTGAACCGTACCATCACTATGAAAACATTTTCCCTCCTCTCTGTACTTGCCGTCGCCATGGCTTCTTTCTCATGGGCTGCCCCCGTGGTGAACCCGGTGGAAATCTCTGAAAAAACCCTGCGTGGCGTGGGCACTCCCCGCCAGCAAGCTAGCTTGGATGAGCACAACGCCGCTGTGAAGAAGGCTGAAAAAGACCGCGCAGATGCCATCAAGGAAGCTAAAGAGCTGACCTCCCGCAACGACAGCGGTCTCAAGAAGACCATCCAGAAGCGCCATCTCAACACCATGCTGCCCGCTTGCGAGCGCGTGCCCGAGACACCCCGCGAACCCGGTGGTTACGAGATTCGCTACTAATCTCATCTCCCCTTTTCCCCACAAAAAACCGCATAGTTGCAAGACTATGCGGTTTTTCTATTTCTGCGCGGGTGCTTAATCAGGGGGCAGCATCCTAGGCAGGGTTCGACAAAAGGCGGTGGCGCATCAGGGCACGACATTCATCTGCGTGAGAGTCGCGCGTGGCTTTGCCCCACGGGGCGAATCCACGCTCCAGCGCAGCTCGTGCCGGCCAGCGCTCAGGCGATACAAAATCAGGGCTTGGAAGGGCTCTCCGCTCTTGCCCCCGCCTTGGGCATAGACCACACAAGTGCCGCGGCGGCCGTGGGTCACGATGCGGGCATCTCGCTGCCCCTTATCCATGTTGAGGATAAAGGCGTAGATACCCGTCTTGGGGATTTCCAGCACCACGGTAGCAGAGTGGCGCAGCTCGGCATGCTTATCGCGGCGCCAAGTGAGCGGTGTGAGCTCTGGGCAGCAGCGCCCCGCAGGCAAATCCGCCTCTGCGGGCAGGTATTCCAAGCGAGCCTTGCGCGTGTGCGCAGCTGTGCGCACCACTTGCACAAAGACGGTGACAAACACCAAAAGCCCGGCCAGCACCCACGCCAGCACCGCCCACGTGGCCCACTGCTCTACACCGCAGAGCAGCATCACCATCAGCACCGTTGAAAACGTCGCGGTAATCAACAAGCCCCAGCGAAACCCCAGCCGCATCCCAGGGAATAGGGCAAAAAGCAGAGCGTAGCGCAGAAATGTTTTGATATTGAGCGGAGTGTTGCGTAAGAACTCGCGGCGCACCACAGCTTCATACAGCTGGTTCAGCTCAGTCTGGCTCGTACTACGGTCAATTTTCACGGTTCAGCCCGGATTCGTATCGTTGATTACTCCCACAAATAGGATTGGCGAGAATCCTTAAGCTCACCGTCCACATAGAGCTCTATGCGCCAAGACATGATATCGCCCTTGAGCTTGCGTTCCTCACCGTTGAAGAAAAATTCCGTCTTGCGAGAAGCGGGCTCGCCACGGCCAGCGGCCAACACCACCTCGCGTTCCTTCACATCGGCACCTGTGGCAGCCTGAGTATAGCGCATCACCAAGCGAGCAGGCTTGTCGGGCTCAGCGTCGTCCCAGTTGACGTAGTAATAATCCCCTACCAAGGCCGCGCGTTGGCGCTGGGTATTGGCATCATGAAACACATACATGGCATTGGCACGCAAGGGGCTATTCTGCCAGCTAAACTGCGGAGCCTCATGAGATTTGACGGGCAAATCCGCAATATCTGTAATGCGAGTTTCTTGCACACTGGCACACGCAGTCAGAAGTGCTGCCGCCACAGAAAGCCATGTCAACCTGATTCTCATAGCGACATGTATACACCACGCACGAGCTCTTTGTCAATGTTTTCTTGATAGAGCGACGTGAGAAAAACTTGCAAAAGGCGCCAGCTTGGGGCATAATGCAGCCATGCCCACCATCTGCGCCATCTTCACACACTACGGCAGCAGGCAGAGAAGCCTCACCTGCCTGCGGCGATTGGCGCAGCAAACGCGGCGACCAGAGGCGATTGTCATCATCAACAACAGCTCGGCTGATGACCCTATCACCCACGAAGCTCAGGCGCTGGCCGCAGAGCTCTTGCCCCCAAGCACGCTCCACATCCTGCAAATGAGCAGCAATTTGGGCAATGCCGGTGGCTGCGCCCATGGGTTGGACTACGCTTTCCGCCAACTGCGTGCGGATTATGTGTGGGTACTGGACGACGACTCTTGGCCACGTCCCATGAGCTTGCAAAACCTGTTGGCCGCAGAGGTCTCCCCGCAGACCGTGCGCATGAGCATGGTGATAGACCCCACCAAGAACGATGAATTGAGCTGGCCGCTCACCATGTGCACAGGGATGCAGCGCACCCCGTGGAAAAATGCCATCCGCATCCAAGATTTGCCCCCGGGCAACGAAATAGCCAGCCGCGGTGGCTGGCTGGGGGCGCTTTACCCCCGCGAGGCATGGATGCGCGCCGGTGTCCCTACGCCAGAGCTCTTCATCCGCGGAGAAGATGAGGAATACCCCTGGAAAGTGCGCCAAGCGGGTTTCAGCTTTGTCACCATCAGAGACTCGGAGCTAGAGCACCCCTCAGCCACACAGCCTTTGGTGCATTTTACCTTCGGCAAGCACTCGTTCTTCTACGAGCCCGGACTCCCCACCAACCGCAGCTACTACAAAGTGCGCAACTGGGCATGGCTGCAACGCCTCAAACGCCCCAAGGGCTACCCGCACCGCTTGGCCGCTTGCCTCTTTTACATCATCCTGAGCATTGTGGCCATGCTGCAAACGAACGAATTGACCATCAACCGTGTCTACACCCTTTTCCGGGCCATGCACAATGGCTTTTACGGCAAGCTCCGCCCCTACTCCAAGACCATCTAAAAAAGAAAAATTGCACTTTTACGCAAATTTGTCTTTACAAGCGAAAAGTTAAGGGTATAATCTGCTTCCCGATGACGCCATCTTCCCGGCACTAAAATCTTATTAACCACACAACCAACCAAAGATCATGAAAGTTCTTTCCTCCCTCGCCTCTATGAAGCGCCGCCACGCTGACTGCCAGATCGTGAAGCGCAAGGGGACGCTCTACGTCATCTGCAAGAGCAACCCCAAGTTCAAGGCTCGTCAGGGCACGACAGCCGGCACACGCCTCAGCAAGAAGGGCGTCAAGTAAGAATTGCCTGCACGGGGCAGCAGTGAATTTTATCCTCCTGCCACCCCGCCCGAAAAGAGAGACCGGCGTTATCCGACCCCGGTCTTTTTTTTCGTTCACAAAGCGCACCCCCACCCAGCCCCATCCCCTTCCCCGACCATGAGCGTTGACGTCAAAACTCAAATCTTCCAGATTGGCGATTTCACCTTCGACTCCGGTGAAACCTTGCCCAACATCTGCTTGGCCTATGAAACATACGGCACACTCAACGCCGACAAGAGCAACGCCATCTTGCTGTTTCATGCGCTCACGGGCAGTCACCACGCACATGGCCTCAACACAGATTTGCCCGAGGCTGGGGATTTCTGGCGAGCAGAAAACCACGAAGGGTGGTGGGACCGCATGATTGGTGCCGGCAAACCGCTAGACACGGAGCGCTACTTCATCGTTTGCGTCAATTTCTTAGGCAGTTGCTACGGCAGCAGTGGCCCCACCTCCATCGCCCCCGATGGCGAGCCCTGGGGCAGCCGCTTCCCCATGGTGACTCCCAACGACCAAGCGCGGGCCCAAATCCAACTTTTCAACGCATGGGGCATAGACCGCTTTGCCATTGTGGGCCCTAGCATTGGTGGCATGCTCAGCCTGGTATTCACCCACATGTACCCAGAGCGCGTGCGCAGCGTGGTCATCATTGGCGCCTCTTGCCAACCGCCCATTGAGCACAAGCTCGCCGCCTTCGAGCAATTTGCCGCTATCGAGATTGATGAGAAATACCGCGAGGGGCGCTACCCACTGAGCGACCCACCACGCCGCGGCTTGGCCTTGGCCCGCATCATCAGCCACAAGTTCTTTGTCTACCAGCGTGGGTTGGAAAAGCGCGCTCGCAAAGGTGGCACCCCCGACCGCAAAGGCATGTTCACATGGTATCTGCCCACCCGCAACACAGAAAGCTACATGCTGCACCAGGGTACCAAGTTTGCGCTCCGCTTCGATGCCAACGCCTACATCCGCATCATCAACATGTGGGCCTCTTTCGACTTGCCCGCCCACTGTGGCAAAGAAAATCTGGATGAGGTCTTCCAGCTCTACGCCCAGCACAACATCCCCTTCATGATTTTCTCCATCAGCACGGACTGCTGCTTCACCCCGCGCTCGTGCTCTCTCTTCTACCGCCGACTCATCAAAAACGGTGTGCAGGCTCGCTACAAGTGCATCAGCTCCACCAAGGGGCACGATTCCTTCCTGCTCGAGCCAGAACTCTACCAAGACGACCTCACCGCGTACTTGAGCTGATTTTTTTCACTTTTTTCCGCAACTTCATTCCCCCGTTGGGGTTTACCCCTACAAATGGTAGAACCATACACCACAGAAGACAAGGCTTTGGATGAGCTACTGGGCAAGGCGACCTCCCCCCTGCCCCCAGCTGGGCTTGCGGACAATATCATGGCCGCCATCCGTCGAGAAGAAGCCTTGGCTGCCTACGCTACTCGCCCGTGGTACAAGCGCGTATCCACTTGGGCATGCAGCAGCGCTGCGGTGCTGTGCCTGTGTGTAGCCTTGCTGCCCTTGATTGTCTCCACCGAGACACCCCCGGCCAACAGTGTAGCCATAGACGATACCATGGTGGTAGATGAAGTGCTCGACAACATCCTGGATGATGAGCTTTTCAACGCCATCTATGCCGTCTCCATGGCAGACTATGAATGAAGCGCCCCAGCTCCCCGCCATTCTCCCCCAGCTCACTTATGCTCATTTTGAGCAAATGGCGGCCCTCGAATTGCAATACTACGAGGCAGATTTCATCACCCCAGCCGAGGAGGCATACCGCTGGTATCTCAAGCAAGCATACACCATCGCCGCGGCTGCGGTGAACGATGAGGTAGTAGCCTTTGTCAACCTTTTCCCCATCGAAGCAGCCGCATTCGACAAACTGCTGCGCGGGCAGCTCAACGACAGCGAGCTCACGGCGGATTCCATCGTCGACATCCATGCCGATGACGGCCCACTGCACATGTTTTTGAGCTGCATCTTGGTTGAGCCGCGCTACCGCCGCACGGGGCTCACGCGCCGCTTACTGCGAGCCGCCATTGCGCCCTACCTCCCCGTGCAACACCGCTGCCAACTCGTCGCGACGGACAACATCACCCCCGAAGGGGTCTCCTTCTCCCGCCACTTTGGCTTCATGCCCCATGGCACATCCGACCACGACTCCCAACTCTTTGTGCAGCCATTTTCTTCCTTCGTTAGCCAAGTTTACGCTTCCAAACCGTAAGCTTTTGTGGTAGAATCTTTGCAGCAGTATCTCACTCTAACGAAAACATGAAAAAACTCCTCCTTAGTGCAGCCCTGTTCTTGGGTCTTTGTGCCAACATGACCCCCGCAGAAGAAGCCCCCGCACCAGGCAACATTGTGTACAACACCAATATGTTCGCCCCGGGTGAATCGGATCCCGCCTACAAGCGCGCTGCCAACGAAAAGTTTGGCACTCAGTGGATTTGTGAACTTGTATACGGCTTCTGGGCTCTGGACAATGCCATGCCCGGCTACAACAGCACCAACAACGTGGCTATCCTCTACGCCATCCTCAACCAGCAGCTCATCAAGGACGACATCAATGGCGGTACCTGGCTGCGCATGGACGTGGCAGGCTCTTGGGGGCTGGACCGCGCCTCCGCCTCTGAATCCAGCTTCTATGTAAACGGCATCGGCATGTGCTCCGGCTTGCATACAGATATCCTCGGGCCGCACGATTTGGCCCTGCTGGAAGTCTCCGTCAAACACTTCTTGGCCGGCAAGAGAGTCGCCATCACCGGCGGTATGATCAAGCTCAACAACTACATGGACCGCATTGGCCACGCCCGCTTCACCAACGACAACTTTGAAAGCTCCGGCGTGCTCCCCCTCCCCTTCAACAACTTGGCTATCGTGGTGCAGGGCGAAATCGACCGCCGCAACTGGGTCACGGGTGCCCTCACCCGCATGGGCACACCTTGGGGCTCCAACCCCTTCAACACCAAGCACTCCAACGGCTACGCTCTCGTGGGCGAATACGGCCACATCTTTGCCGAGGGCGACGCCACCTTCCGCTGCTCGCCCTTCTTCTGCAGCCAAGACACGCCCGGGCGCGATGGTGTGAAGCACCAGCACAACGCTGTGGGTATCTTCGGTAGCATGGAATACAACGTCAACCACATGGCCAAGGTCTATGCCCGCGCTGGCATCGCCAGCGGCAGCTACCAGCGCTGCTCCCAAGAGCTCTCCGCTGGCGCTACGCTGCGACTCACCCCCTCTCGCCCGAACGACTACCTCGGCGTAGGCGTTGGCATCTTCAAGGGGGCTGATACCGCCACCTCCCCCCTCGTCAACAAGTACGAAAAAATCTTTGAGTGCATGTACCGAGTGCAGCTCAACCAGTACTTCGCCATCTCTCCCTACTTCCAGCTCATCAACGATCCCGCTTACCGCGATACCAACTACGCCAGCGCCACTGGTATCCAAGGCAGCTTCGTCTTCTGATGCGCCTGTGATTCCACTGCAAGGATTGCTTCATTTTTGCTCGCTGCGCCATGCGCAGCGAGCTTTTTCTCTCATGAGATGGAGCGGTGGCACCTAAAAATCCTTGCCAGCAAGCCCCGCTGCAGGTAGGATACTGAGCATGCCCGTTTCCCCCGAAAAAATGCAAAAGCTCAAGCTTCTCATGCAGAGGCTCGAAATCAAGCAGGCAGATTTGGAGGAAAAATTCACCCGCGGCGGCGGCAAAGGTGGTCAAAAGGTGAACAAGACGAACAACAAAGTATGCCTCACCCATGTACCCACGGGTATTGTGGTGCAATGCCATTGCGAGCGAGAGCGCGAAATCAACCGCTACCTTGCCCGCCGCACCCTGTGCGAAGAACTTGACCACCGGCTCAATGGCGCGCCCTCTCCCCGCCAGCTCGAGCTAGCTCGCGCCCGCAAACGCGGAGGCAAACCACGCTCCTGCAGCCTCTCCCAGCGCAAGCAACATGATGCGGAGTGACCCTTATTAGGTGAGCGTTGTCCCCTAAAAATCCCCTTTTTGGGGTTCGTTTTAATGCGTTTTAAGTGCTTTTTTGCCATTTTTTGGCAAAAAGAAAAGCGACCCACACTTGCATGTAAGCCGCTTATTTTAAGCTACTACAGACGGGACTCGAACCCGTACAGTCTTAACGACCGGGAGATTTTAAGTCTCCTGCGTCTACCATTCCGCCACTGTAGCATCGCTGCGGGAGTCATTGAACCACATTCAGCGTGAGTTGACAAGAAAAAATCATGACAGGTGAGACAAAACGTGGCAGTTGACCACAAGGCAGGCAGTAGAGGAGCGGCGCATCATAGCACACCACGCGCGCACTGACGCGGGGCTCGCAGAGAGCACCGCTCTCGGCATTCATTATCTGGCATTTGAGAAGCACCTATCATACATTTAACGGCTTGACATCCATCGTTTTTTCATGCTAACTTGACAGGCGTTCAATATCACACGTATCACTCTACCATGAAAACAGCTATTCTCTCCATCATCGCCATGAGTGGCATATGTCTCGGAGCCAACGAGATTGATATCCCCACGAAAGGAGATTTCTATGCTGGAGACTTTTCTTTCAGTTTTACAATCAAGGAGGAAGCATTCGGCCAACAGAACAAAGAGGAATTGCTCGCCACATACTACGGCGACTTCCGTACTGACATGCTCTACTCGAACGGATTTGTCCTGCGCTACAATCCAGCCACCAAAACAGCCACGCTCACAGCTGGCCGCGGCAGCTTGAACAATGCCGGCACGCCGCAAGAGCCCCATATCACCGAAAAAACCCATTACACGTTTCAACCCCATAACCACGTCAACTTCAACACCAAGCTGGCGCTGGGCAACACATACACCATCAGCAACCAAGGCGAAAATGGCAAGCAAACCATCACGCTTTCGGGGGCAAATGGGCGCCTTGAGCAACACAGCTACAACGGCAACATGAATGGCGGCAACAGCGACACACACATCACCTCACTGTTCAACAACAAATACGCCCTTCCCACCATTCAGGCTACGACCACCAAGCACTTTTCGAGGAATGATTTTGGCAATTATCATGGCTTCATCTTCTGCTTGAAAGATGCCAAGAAAAACGGCCGCATCAGCACCGGCGGCAAATCCAGCAAAAAGGGTAGTAAGCTGCAATTGCAAAGTCTCACCTTGCTGATGGGAAATGGAAAGGCGAGCGACACGCCTATGACAGCCTTGCTGGTACACCAGAAAAGCCAAAAAGTGGTGGCGGTGTCAAACCAAGTGCAAACAAGCCCACTCACTGAAACAAGGCTCTCATTTGCGGGCGCTCCCATCAAGGAGGATGATACGTATTTCGTTTACTTTACAGCTAAATCGCCCGATGAACTCAAGGAGTACACGGGCAAGACCATGCAGCCAAACATCGTCTCCCACTTCCGATTCTCGACCCGCCATGTATGCGCACAGAGCGAGGCCAATGATGCGAATGCCAAAACATGGGGCTGGGTGGATGCAGAGGGCAGACTTGTCCCGCGTTGCAACATCTGGGGGCCCATTGCCACCATGCAGATAGCCACGCTTGCCCCCAACACTCAGGGCACGAGCAAGGTTGATACCTCACACAAACGCCAAAAGGATTCGCTGAGTGATGCGGGGTGTCTGTGGGCAATCGCCGCTGGTATAGGCCTCGCTGGCGCACTGGCGCTGCTGGGAGTAGGCAGCGCCAAGCAATATATGCGGCGCAAACAACAACAAGCCGCGGGGCTTGCCCCCACTTGGGACAAGGGGATGCTGCTCCGCTGGGGAGCCAGTAGCAGCGCCATGTTGCTGCTGGGGCTTGTCTGCGGTGTTTTCTACTTGCAATCCCCCGTGCGTCAGTTGGAAAAGGCTGGCTACAACAACCTGCTTGCCCAAGTGGGGCTCTACCGCTCCGCCCGTACAGGTGATGCCGATGTGCTCGATAACTTGATCCGTGCGGGGGTGCGCTTACAAACGGTAGATTTGAAAGGGCTCACCCCCCCTGCACCACGCCGTCCTGAATAGCCACGCCGACTGCACCCAGCTACTGCTAGCCGCCACCGACTGGAGCAAAGCAGGCTGGACACCGCTGCACTTGGCCATCGTAGGCAACGATACAGCACAAACAAAGCAGCTTCTAAATCAAGGTGCCCAAGCCGCTGAGCATGACCCAGCGGGGTACACCCCCCTGCACCTCGCCGCCGCTCTGGGGCATGATGAGTGTCTCCAGCTTCTGCTCGAATCTCAGACGGCTCAGCCCAACGCCACCGACCCGCAGGGGAACACCGCCCTGCACATTGCCGCCTTGAACAACCAAGGCGGCAGCACAGCCATACTGCTCAATCATCCGGCTACGCAAATCGAGCAGCGCAATGATGATTCCCGCACGGCGCTCTATCTTGCCGCGGAAAAAGGATGCCCTGATGCCGTGCGAAGCTTCATCCAGGCCGGCAAATGCCCAATCAACGAACCTTGTCACGAGAACAATGGCACACTCTTGCACTTAGCCGTAGACAAAGCCCACCCTGCCACCTTGGCTGAGCTTGCAAAAGACAGCAAAGTGAATATCAACAAAGCCAATAACCAAGGCTATACGGCCTTGGCTCTCGCCGTAGAACAAGGGCGCACACAATGTGTCAAGACACTACTGGCCGTCCCAGGGATTGAGGTAAACCCGAGCCACCCTTCTCAACGCGCCCCCATTAGTTTGGCATGCCAAGAAAACCATGAAGACTGCTTAGCGCTTCTACTTCAACATCCTAGTGCTAATGTCTCCCACCCCGAAAGCTGGGATGGAACAACCTCGCTGCGTGCGGGTATCCGCCAAAAGAAGAATCCCAACATCCTGAAAATGCTTCTCCAGCACCACACCTGCGATGTCAACAAAGCCGACAATGACGGAGTAACCCCGTTGCACGAAGCCGCAAAGCTGGATAACCACATTGCGGTCAAACAACTACTGGCCATCGACGGCATCAACAAAGAATGCAAAACAAAACAAGGGAACACCCCCGTGGATTGCGCCTTAAATGCTTGGGCTATCAAATCTCTCGTCCCCCTCATTCAAGCAGGCTGCGAGCTCACCCCGCAGCAAAGCATCCCACTCTGGCGCCTGATGGAATATGGCGATAAGGAAAGCATTGAACTCCTCATCAAACATCATCTTGTGGATGTTTGCACACCTATCAAAACCTCCTATATGATAGATGAAAAGCAGATACCCATCATGTACGCCATCTACAACGAATACGATGACATAACCAAGCTCATGATTGAAGCAGCGGGCGACAAAGTGGCAACTATGCGAGATCATGACGACAACACCCTGCTGCACGCAGCAGCTCTGGCAGGCAAGCCCGAAATCGTCCAGCTCCTACTGGAGAAGAAACTCTTTGATATCAACGGGACCAACAAATGTGGAGCCACGGCGCTGCGCTGCGCGGTCACGGCCAACAGCCCTGAGACGGTGCAGTTGCTCCTGAAACAAGCAGGTATCGACGTCAACCAAGGCAACGCCGATGGCAACACGGCGCTTCACAAAGCTGCCGCTAGGGGCTACGGAAAGTGCATAGATTTGCTGCTTGCGGCCAAGGGTATCAATATCCATGCAAAGAACAACCTAGGCGAAACGCCCATGTACTGGGCCATCCGCGAACTTCATAGCGACTGCTACCACAAACTGAAACAAGCAGGGGCCAAACCGACAGGACCCCATCTCAAGCTGGCAGAAGCGACGATGTGCAACCAACACAACAAGGTTCGCGAGCTGATTGGCGAAGGCAAGGACACCCACGCCGCAAGCTTGATTCGCACCATGGTGCAGCACGCTGCCGCAAAGGGAGAGGCAGATATGCTGGCAGCTCTACTGACTAGCAAGCATGCCGAATTGAACGATTTATACGAAGGCATGCCCCTGCTCTACCATGCGGCAAGGAATGGGCATGCAAACTGCGTGCGCGTCCTTCTCAGCAAAGCAGGAATCGACCCCAACAACACCTGCATGAAATGGCCGCGATACTCACCTCTCGCCGTGGCCATCAACCGTGGGTACAATGATTGCGCCAAAGCTATCGTGGCGCACCCCAAGACTAAAATCGACCAAGAAACAAGATATCATTCAGCTATAGCCCAGGCATACCGTACACGGAATCTAGAGCTCCTGAAAATCATGTTCAACAAGTGGAAATCCGCGCAAGACATTGATACGGTGGCACGCTACGCGATTGAAGTAAAACTGCCCAAGATGTTCAAACTGGCACTCAAGCACCCGAGTTTCAAGGCAGACGCCCCTGCCGAGCTCATCAATCTTGCCATTTCCCACGGCTCAGGCGAGTGTCTTTCAATGATGCTGGCGGACAAACGATTCGATGCGTCCCACCTGTCAGAAGCCCTCAATGCCATCGTGCACCAAGATGTCAAAAAGATACGCCAATTGGCATGGGACGGCGAAGATTTCTGCGCCAAGGATGAACAGTTTAAGAGCTCACCGCTGTTGCTAGCCGTGCAGTTGAACCTGCACAAAAGCGTGCTCGCTCTGCTCTCTCTCCCCGGCATCGATGCAAACCACGCAGAAGAAGCCCCTGGCAAGACCCTACTGCACCACGCTGCAGATGGTGGAAACGTCGAAATGGTGAAGTTACTACTCAAGCTACCCTCTGTCGATGTATCTGCCCGTACGAGCAGAGGTCGTGATGCTCTCTTCTTCGCAAAATGTCAGGAAAGCTACGATGCGCCGGAACTGAAAAAACGCAAGGCCGCATGCGCCAGAATCCTCAAAGCCGCGCAGCGATAACATAAGACTCTGCCTTTCTCCGCTGGGACTGTGAACAACGGTTCCAGCTTTTTTGTCGACCATTCATCCCCCACACACAAAAGCACTATAATCCAACCAGATTTTCCTACACGATGAGGTGAAAAGGAACGCCCACCCGAGCCAAGTGAGGCAAGGGTGGGCGCGAATGAAAAGGAATGATGACACCTATCAGCTGCGGGGCTTCACAACGGCAATCTTACCAGAGCGGGTAATCATGGTCACGTCGTAGTCCTGCATGAGGTTGATGAAGCGAGCCAAGCGGAACTCGCCACCAGAGATTTCGATGGTGAGAGATTCGCGGGTGGCATCGAGGACGCGGGCACCGAAAATGTTGCAGAGCTCCAAGATTTCTTGCTTCTTGTCGTTGAACTTGACACGGATAAGAATAATCTCACGGTACACGGTGGGAACAGCGCGGAAGTCGATTACTTCTACCACGTTGACCAGTTTGCTGAGCTGCTTGATAACCTGGTCAAGTTTCTCGCGGTGTTCATTCACATCAATGGTCATGCGGGAGAAGCGGGGATCCTCACACGGTGCTACATTGAGGGAATGGATATTGTAGCCACGCCCGGAGAAGAGACCGGCCACTCGAGAAAGCACGCCAAACTTGTTCTCAACGAGTACGGAGATAGTGTGGGTGTGATAATCGGTCGGCTTTATATTCTGTTCCATAGCAGGTGGGAGCATACCTGATTTATGATGACACGTCAAGCATCTTTCACGGTATAACGCGAGTGCTGGCAAAAAAGTTCGCCATGAAGGCAACGAGACGCTAGGATTGAACGGAATCTGCGCAAACTGTGTCAGGATTATGGAACTTTCTTGAAAGCAGGCCACCAGCTTGCTAAACTAATGAGCAGGAAAACCGACATGAACACACAGGATTTTAACGAGGAAATAGCCCGACGCTCGGCGTGGGTAAGCGCAATCAAACAAGAGATGGCCCGCGTGGTGGTGGGGCAAGAGGCCTTAATCAACCGCCTGATTTTGAGTCTGCTGTGCAAGGGCCACGTGTTGCTGGAAGGTGTGCCAGGCTTGGCCAAAACATTGTCGGTAAAAGCGCTGGCAGGCACCATGCACGCCGCCTTCTCGCGCATTCAGTTCACGCCAGATTTGCTGCCGGCAGACTTGCTGGGCACCATGATTTACAACCCTGAGGAGCGCCAATTCATCGCGAAAAAAGGTCCCGTGTTTGCCAATTTGATATTGGCAGACGAAATCAACCGCGCGCCAGCCAAGGTACAGAGTGCCCTGTTGGAAGCCATGCAGGAGCGCCAAGTCACGCTGGGCGAGACCAGCTACCGCCTGCCCAACCCCTTCTTGGTGCTGGCCACCCAGAACCCGATTGAACAGGAGGGCACCTACCAACTGCCCGAAGCTCAGCTGGACCGTTTCCTCTTCAAAGTGATTGTGGATTATCCCAACCGCGATGAGGAGCTGAAGGTGCTGGCCATGATGAGCAGCACAGAAGGCAGCCCCACCACGCGCCCCGTGGTGACGGTGGAAGAGTTGGATGCATCCCGCCAGTTGATGGACCAGATTTTTATCGACCCCGCTATCGAGGGGTACATCGTTGATTTGGTGCGCGCCACGCGCAACCCCGCCGCGGTAGACCGCAGTCTGGAAGGCATGGTGCGTGCAGGCGCTTCCCCCCGCGCGACCATCAACATCGCCCTGGCAGCCAAGGCGCTTGCTTTCACCAAGCAGCGCGGCTATGTCACCCCCAAGGATGTCAAGGATTTGGCGCACGACATCTTGCGCCACCGCATCCTGCTTTCCTACGAGGCCGAAGCCGCCAACCTGAGCAGCGACACCATCATCGACCGCATCCTGTCCAAAGTTCCCGTGCCGTGATGCACCCCGCACGTGTCTGATTTCGTTGCCACACCATGGATAAGGCTCAGCAAATCATGCAGAAAGTGCGCCGCATTGAGTTGAAGGCGCGCAAGATGACCACCGCCACCTTTGCCGGGCAGTATCGCTCTGGCTTCCGTGGGCAGGGTCTGGAGTTTGATGATTTCCGGGAATACCTGCCCGGGGATGAGCCCCGCTTTATCGACTGGAAGGTGACGGCTCGCACAGGCACGCCCTATGTGCGCAAGTTTCACGAGGAGCGCGAGCAAGCATTGCTGCTGGCGGTAGATGTGAGCGGCTCTATGCACTACGCCGGGGCTGATGCAGCGGACACAAAGTTGGAATACGCCGCCACACTGGCCGCGGTGCTCACCTACAGCGCAGTGCTGAACGGCGACAAGGTGGGGCTACTGCTCTTCGGCTGCAAACCCAGCTTTTACCTCCCCCCAGCCAAGGGGATGAAGCAATGCCTGCGCATCGTGCGCGAGATTTTGTCTGCGGCTCCAGGCGGGGAGGATGATGGCATGGCACGCGTCTCTGATTTGGTGTTGCAAACCCAGCGCAAGCGCTCAATCGTATTCCTGATGAGCGACTTCCTGCAAGAGCCAGATAAAAAAGCCATAGGGCACCTCAACTTCCGCCACGAACTCATCCCCGTGCGCATACACGACCACGCCGAGCTAGAGCTGCCCGCAGCGGGGCGCATCACCTTCCGCGACCCCGAAAGTGGCGCTATCCTGCAAGGCAACTTGTCCGACTCCACCCTGCGCGCGGCTCACGCCAAAGCCATGAAAGCGCACCTCACGGAGTGGGAACGCACCTTCACCCAACTGGGGATTGACATACTGGACACCCGCACGGCGGACGACTTCATCCCGCAGCTGCGCACGCTGTTCAACCGCCGAAGCCGTCTTTTCGTACGCTGATTCAACTGTAATATGATACCCACCCCCGCCCAGAGCTCCATTGTCGACGCCATCCCGCAGCTGGATGGGAATATACCGGCAGAGCAATTCGCCACCACATCCCCCTGGCTCATCGCGGCTTGTGTGGTGGGGGGGCTTGCCGTGCTGGGCGCTTTGCTGGGCTGGTGGTATTGGCGCCGCAAGCACCAAGCGCCCGCCGCAGGTCCCAGCCCGCTTGCCGTGGCCACAGCTCTGCTGGATGAGCTGGAAGAAGGCCTGCCCCCCATGCGCGAGTGCAGCATCCGCCTTTCTCTCATCATCCGCGAGTTCTTAGCGGGGCAAGCCCAAGACACCTCGCTGTACGAAACGCACGAGGAGTTTACCCAGCGCATCGATTCACTCACCACCCTGCCGGCCACCTGCCGCTTGGGGACGCAAGAGCTGCTCAACACCCTTGCAGAATACAAATACACAGGAGAATGCGAGGACAACGCCAGGCTCGAGCAAGCGCTCATCGGGCAGACACGACATCTCCTCCAACGCATTGTGGATGAGCAACACAAGGAAGCCGAGCACAAAAAGCAGCTTGCTGCCATAGCCCCATAACACATGATGATTCACCCCCTTGTAGCAGACGCATCTTTGCCCGCCGAAGCCCCCCATGTGCAGGAGTTCATCTTCGGCGCACCGTATTGGCTTTGGGCGCTGATTCCGCTCGTCTTGCTACTCATTTTGCGGCGGCGCAAAGGGGCTATCGCCAGCCTTACGCACCCCACCATCCGCTTTGTCGCGCAGCACCTGCGCACACCCTCCACACTGGCAGGGCGCATAGGCCCCTTCCTGCTCACGCTGGCCGCCATGGCGCTGGTGGTGGCGCTCGCCCGCCCGCAGTGGATGCACAAGAATGAAGAACAGCTCGTGAGCGGCATCGACATCATGGTGGCCTGCGACCTTTCGGGCTCCATGGTGGCGCAGGACATGCTTTTCACCACCAAAGACGAGCGAGGTCGCCGCAGCAACAAGGTGGTCAATCGTCTGACGGCCGCCAAACACGTCATCAAAGAGTTTGTGGCTGGCCGCCCCAACGACCGCATTGGTCTGGTGGCTTTTGCGGGCAAGGCCAAACTCTGTAGCCCGCTGACTCTGGACCACGCCATTGTGCGCCACATCATTGACCAATTTTACTTGGCCTCGCGGCATCCCTCGGGGATGGGCATTCGCCCTGGTTACATTCAAGAAGATGGCACCGCCATCGGCACAGCCATTGCCTCTGCCGCCACGCGATTGGACGAGCGCCACGACACCAAATCCAAGGTTATCATCCTCGTGACTGATGGTGCCAACAACCGTGGTTCAATCTCTCCCATTGAAGCTGCGCGCCAAGCGGCGGCATTGGGCATCAAGATTTTCACCATCGCCATTGGCAAAGACGACCGCATCTCTCACCACACGGCAGATGTCGACACCTTCGATGAAAAAACGCTGCAAGAAATTGCCGCCTTGACCGGCGGGCGCTTCTACCGCGCCAGCAGCGGCACACGTCTCCTGAAAGCCTTT
Source organism: Akkermansia sp. (assembly GCA_045637025.1). Taxonomy (GTDB): domain Bacteria; phylum Verrucomicrobiota; class Verrucomicrobiia; order Verrucomicrobiales; family Akkermansiaceae; genus Akkermansia. The sequence goes on from JAZTYM010000043.1 coordinate 37,033, forward strand.
GCCAGCATCGATAAATTGGAAAAAACAGAAGCGCGCCGCCGCACCTTCATCACATACGAGGAGCTCTTCCCCATCCCGCTGGCAGTAGCTCTTGCGCTGATGCTCACAGGGCTTCTTATCTCTGTGCTGCGCCCGCGCTCTGCCCCCTAAGAATCTTCGCACCCATGTCCTTTCTATACCCAAATATCCTTTGGCTTCTTCTGCTCCCCCTCTGCTTGGGCGTGCTGGGCATCATCTTGCACCAGCAAGTGGGGCAAGCGTGGCGCGCGCTCGTCTCCCCCGCACACGAGGCAGAGCTCGTGCACACTCGCCCCGCATGGCGCGTCGCCTTGCCCGCAACCCTTGCCATGGCGGCTCTTGCCTGCTGCATTCTGGCGGCTGCCCGCCCCATCCTGGGCTACACGCAGACAAAACAATCTGCCAGCGGGCGCAATCTGATGATTGCGCTGGATATTTCGCGCTCCATGGAGACGGATGACGTGTCGCCCTCTCGCTTGGAAGAAGCCCGCGCGGCAGCCTACGAATTGATTGATGCCTTGCCGAGCGACCGCATTGGGCTCATCGTATTCGCTGGGGATGCCGATTTGATTGTCCCCCTCACCTACGATCACGAGGCACTGCGGGGCACTTTGGCCCAGATTGACCGCCGATGGACGGCACATGGTGGCACCAACTACGGGCGCTTGCTGGAAAAAGCCATACAAGATTTTCACCGCAGCGCACCCAACGGCACCAATGCACTGGTCATCTTGAGTGATGGCGAAGACACCGTCGATACGCCATCCCAGATGCTACAGCTCGCTCAGGAGAAAAAATTGCTGGTGATTCCCGTGGGCATCGGCACCACCACAGGCGCAGCGATACCCGACCCCACAAGTGAAAACGGCCTGTGGCAAGATGCCAACGGCAAACATGTCATCAGCAAGCTGAACGAAGAATCCTTGCAAAAAATGGCCGAAGAGACAGGCGGTAGCTATTTTTCCATGTCGTCTGGCACGGATTTAGCCGCCTTCGCCAAGTCGGCAGTGAGTAAACTTGACCGCCACGAAGAGCAATTTTCCGTCACCAAGATACCGTATGATATTTTCGGATACTTTGCGGGCGCATCCCTCTTCTTGCTGGTGCTTTCCATCTTCCTGAGCACCGATTGGCGCAGACCGCGTGCGTTCACACAGGTGATGCTGCTTGTGCTGCTGCTCGGCGCCGCCCACCAGGTCCACGCCACCGACGCCACCGAAAGCTACGCCGTGGGACTCCAAAAAGCGCGGAGCTCCGACCCCAACGCGATCAAAGAAGCGAAAGAAGCGCTCTCTCAGGCGCTGCTCAGCTCCGACACAGCCCTGCAAGCCGCTTCCCACTACGCGATTAGCAACATCAACAATGAGCAGACTTTCAAAAAATTGAGGGAGTTGTACCAACCCTCAGAAGATGCAGATGGAGAGGCTGCGTTGACCCCAGGTCAGCCAGGACCAGAGGAACTGAAAGCTATTGTGGAAGAATTGCAGAAAAACTCTCGCTCCTATGAGGATGCGCTGAGCATATCGCCATCCCTTTCTGCGGCAAAAAACAATCTGGCTAAAATCCAAGAGCTCGTCAAAAAGCTCGAAGAAGAAATCAAAAGATTGGAAGAAGAAACCCAGCAGAACCAGCAAAACCAGCAAGATAAGCAAGACCAGCAGGATAAGCAGAACCAGCAGGATAAGCAAGACCAGCAGGATAAGCAAGACCAGCAGGACAAGCAAAACCAGCAAGACAAGCAGGACCAGCAGGACAAGCAAAACCAGCAGGATAAGCAGAACCAGCAGGACAAGCAAGACCAGCAGGACAAGCAAGACCAGCAGGATAAACAGAACCAGCAGGACAAGCAAGACCAGCAGGATAAGCAGAACCAGCAAGACAAGCAAGACCAGCAGGATAAGCAGAACCAGCAAGACAAGCAAGACCAGCAAGACCAGCAGGACAAGCAAGACCAGCAGGACAAGCAAGACCAGCAGAAGAAGCAAAAGCAGCAGCCTGCCCCTCAAGATGCTCCGCAGCTGAGCGACGAAGATAAAAAACGACAAAAGGCCTACAGCATCCTCAAAATGCACATGGATGAAGAAGATGGCTCCCCCCTTCCCCAATTTGAACCCACCCAACCTGTGTTGAAAGACTATTAACAGACCATGAGACACATCATCACCCTTTTATGCGCAATGGTGCTGGCATGCACCAGCCGTTTGGCGGCAGAAATCATCCCCATTTGGTCCACGGGCGTAGCCGTACCGGGGGAAAAGGTGCTGCTATACCTCGTAGACACCCAAAGCGGGAGTGATGTTTTCTTGCTCACCGAGCAACCTCGCGTCAAATCTGCCACGGTGCGTGTACTCCAGCCCAAATCTGGGGCAAACCCGCTTGATCCCAAGCGCGCCATGGTCGAGGTGTTGCCCATCCTCATTACGCCCGACATGTCGGGGCAAATTGAGGTAGAAGACATCACCGCAACCTACAAATCTGGCAAAAAAGAAACGGTCAAAATTCCGCCATTGCCCGTGCGCCCCACCAGCGACATCAAGTGGTACAATGACCCCGTGGTATACGGCGCGCTGTGGTACACGGACATCCAAGACGGCTATGTGCACCAACCCGTCAAGGCTAGTCTAAAGCTTTTCATGCGCAGCGACTGCGACATGCCCTACCCGCCGCATCTGGAGGCCGTAGGCGTGAAGACAGGCAATTTCAGCCGTTCTGTGCAGGGTGTTGTCGAATTGGTGCAAGGGCAAATCATGCCAGAAACATCCGCATTTGCGCGCGGCACAAAATGGCGCACAGCAGATTTCAAGGGCGAGTTCACCCCCTACCGCGAAGGCAATTCTGACGTGGTGGGCAAAATCATGATGGTGCGCGCCCAAGGATTCTTCAACGCCACCCAAGAAGAAGTGGTGGTACCTAGTGTCACGATTGGCGCCCTGCCCCTGCCCCCGGGGGCCCCTGCCAACTTCGCCAACACTGTCGGCCAATACAGCATCTCCACCACCTGCAAAGCCAAAGAATTGGCAATGAATGAGCCCGTGGAGATTGAAATTAAGGTCAACGGCACGGGCAACTTGGAACAATTGAAGTGCCCCGCGCCCCAAGACGAAGCCAACTGGAAGGTCTACCGCCCTAAAATCGAGCTCATTTGCAACTCGGCTGGTGAAAACACCGGAGTCGTCTTCACCCAAGTGATACGCCCCACGGCAGAAGTGGGCGGCATTCCAGCTTTCTCGTTCAGCTACTTCGACCCGATTGCGCAGGAATACAAAACGGCCATTTCAAAGCCTATTCCCCTTCCGTGGAAAGAAACGGATGCCGCGGGAAGTGGTCTGCGCACCGTAGCTGCCGAACCGCCCCCCGCAGGTGATGTGCCCGTGGAAGAAATGATTGACATCTATGGCTGCATCCCCCAGGCAGAGGCATCCAGAATCATCCAGCTGCCGCGTTGGCTGTGGTATCTGGCCTATGTACCTGCTCTGGCCATCTTGGTGGCGCTCCTTGTCCGAGTCATCCGCCAACGCCTGTCTGCTGGCGCCACCAAACGCGAGCGCGAACGCGATTTGACCCGCATCGAGCGCATCCCCAACGACCTTGACTTCCTGAAAGCCATTGGCGCCTTTGTCGAAAGCCGAATTCCCAGCTCTGCCATGACTCCCGCCTTGCAAGAAATCCTCACCCGCCGCGACAACGAAGCCTTCCGCCCCGAAGCCAGCACCACCTTGACATCCAAGGAAAAAGAGAGTATGCTGCGCCGCGTCCGCAAGGCGCTATCTGCTCTGGGTAGTGCCGCAGTGCTCGTGTTCTGCTGTGTGCTGGGCTCCACCTTGCACGCCAGCGAGCCGCCTGCCCGTGTCGGCGTGGCTGCCTACGAGGCCGGACAGTACAGCAAAGCCATGCAAGAGTTCCAAAACCAGGCCGGCATCCGCAACAAAGCGGTGCAGCTCTACAACATCGGCAACTGCGAATACCGCCTCGGCAACCCAGGCAAAGCCGCGCTCTCCTATGCCCGCGCGTTGCAGGTAGACCCCGGCTTCCGCGAGGCGGCAGCAAACTTGGCCTTCATCCAGCGCAAAGAAGGCTCCGTCCTGCCCGAGCGTTCTGGCATCGATATTGTGTTCACTTTCCTTTCATGCAGTCGTCTGTGGGTGCTCACCATCCTCTGCACGGCAGCCCTGGCGCTGTGCATAGCGCTCCTCATCGCATGGCACGCCAAACGCCGCCTTGGCTGGCTGCACGGTCTCACCGTGTTCTTCACGCTGCTGAGCATCCTTTGCGGCATCAACTGGGTGTATTACCTCGGGCAAGAAAAGCCTGCGCTCACCGCGCTCCCGCCCCAAGATGTGGCTTATATCCTCACCCCCACCCACGCACTGAACATCCCCGACGAGCAGGACGGCAGCAGCCTCATTCGTCTCACTCCGGCCACACCCGTGCGCATTCTGGCCCACCGCGCATCTTGGTCCTACATCGAAACCGCCACAGGTGTTCGCGGGTGGATACCCACCACCGCAGCCGAAGCGCTCGCCCCGGGCGGCCAGCCGCAAATGCCCATCCTGCTTCGCTTCTAATTCTCCGTGAAAAAAGCACTCAAACTCATTCTGCTCATCGTGGCAGACGTGCTTCTGGGCATCGGCCTTCTCTGGCTTCTTGGGCTCTATATCTACCAGCCGTGGACATGGGCGGGGCTGCTCCTCGTGGCAGCTGCATGGGTCTTTTACCGCAGGAAACGCGGCAAGGCCGGCAGCACCCGCGCTTGGCTCTGGGTACTGCTGGGGTGTGGTGTCATATCCTACCACCTGCTGCCCAACCCAGCCCCCGAACGCTGGCAAACTTCTTGGGCGCGCGAGCCGCAATTCTCCATTCAGGGGGATACCCTCACCATCTCCAACCTGCGCGATTTTCACTACCGCAGCGAAACAGATTTTGATGTGCACTACCGCACAGAAAGCTACAATCTCAACCAACTCACCGAGGTAGACTTTGCCGAATGCCATTGGGATGGCATGGAAGCCATTTGCCACACCATGCTGAGCTTTGGCTTTGCAGATGGCCGCCACTTTGTCATTTCGGCCGAGACGCGACTACCCGAAGGCGAGGAGCAAAGCGGGCTGGGCGGGCTGTATAAGCGCTATGGGCTGCTGTATGTCTTCGGCACCGAGGAGGACATCTTTGCCCTGCGCACCAACCACCGACACGAGGACCTGCTCCTGATGCCCATGAAACTCAAGCCGGGGCGAGGGCGAGAATTATTGGAAAACTTCATCCGCATTGCCCAGCAAGCCCACAGCGCCCACGCCCCCTACAACACACTCTCCAGCAATTGCTCAAGCGGGGTGATGGAGTCCTTCCGTGCGCTCGCCCCCAACATGCCCAAGATTTACGACCTCGCGCCCATTCACAACGGCAGCATCTCGGCCCTGCTCTTCAAGCACGGCGCGCTTGTCACCCGCCCAGGGGAAAGCTACAATGAGCTGCGCCGCCGCTCCTACTTGGGCTACGACCTCGCCCCCGGGCAGCCCGAGCAATACGCCCAAGCCATCCGACGCAAAATTCAGGGAAACACTCCATAAATGAAAAAAGCCCAGCATCCTGACCAGAGCTGGGCTTTTTTCTGACACAGCAGAGGCATCATGCGGGGTCGACCCAACGCCCATGCGATTTGATGAGCGCCACAAGGTGCTCCACGGCCTCCTCTTGGGGGATATTCATCTCCACAGGTGTGTGCCCCACATAGAGATTAATCTTGTTGGGCGCGCCGCCCACATAGCCAAAATCAGCATCGCTCATCTCGCCGGGGCCATTCACAATGCAACCCATGATGGCGATTTTCACGCCCTTGAGGTGCCCCGTGGCCTGGCGGATACGCGCGGCGGCCTCTTGGATATTGTAGTGCGTGCGCCCGCAGGATGGGCAAGAGACGTATTCCGTCTTGCTCAGGCGCACCCCGGATGCCTGCAAAATGTTGAAAGCCAAGTAAGCGGCCTTGGCAGGCTCAGCCTCGCGGCGCACCAGCACGGCATTGCCCACACCATCGCACAACAGGGAGCCGATGTTCACGCCACCCGCCATGGGGGCGCTCAGCGGTGCCGCTGCTGCGGGGGTCAGAGTATCCTTGAGCAAAATGCTATGGCGAGCGGGAATCACTGCGGCCAGCAAGCGGAAGGCTTGGGGCACGGGCATATCCACACCGTCCTTCACCGTCACCAGCGTGGCGGGCGCCTCCTGCACGGCGGCAACCTCCTCGGCGCAGCGCGGGTCAATCTCCACTGCGGCGGCATCCTCGTAGGCCAATTCGGGCATGAAATCCTTCATCACTGCGGCATCCAGCTGCTCGCATGCAGCCTTGGTCAGCACCACACGCACCGGTTCATTCCAGCCCATGCTCACGCCGGCACGGGTGATGATATCGGCCTTGCGCTTGGTGTAGACAAAGGGATCAAACGGTGCAGTCGGCTCCGCGTCCAGCGGGGCGCTTGCCACCGCTGCGCCTGGCTGATAGGGAGCGGCCAACTCAAAGCCGGGGGCAATTTCATACACAGGATCTTCCGTGAGCGAAACACGCAGCGTATCACCAATGCCATCTGCCAGCAGCGAACCAATGCCCGTGGCGCTCTTGATGCGGGCGTCCTCGCCCTCCCCAGCCTCGGTCACGCCCAAGTGAATCGGGTAGTTCCAATCCAGACCCTCTTCGGTCAGACGCTTCACCAGCAGGCGGTAGGCCTGAATCATCACCTTCACGTTGGAGGACTTCATGGAGAACACCAGCTGGTGGTAATCCAAATCGCGGGCAATGCGCGCAAACTCCAGCGCGCTTTCCACCATGCCATCGGGGGTGTCGCCATAGCGGTTCAGGATACGGTCAGAAAGCGAGCCATGATTGGCACCCAAGCGCATAGCGCGCCCATGCTCTTTGCAGAACAACACCAGCGGGGTAAAAGCCTTGCGTATCTTCTCGATTTCTTCCTCGTATTCCAAGTCTGTGTAATCGCGCTCCACAAACTTCTTCTTGTCCACAAAATTGCCAGGGTTCACGCGAATCTTCTCCACCCACTTAGCCGCTTCCATGGCGGCATCCGGCTTGAAATGAATGTCTGCCACCAGCGGCACTTGGCAGCCTGCGGCGCGCAGCTCGCGAGCGATGTGCTCCAAGTTCGCCGCATACACCTTGGTCTGAGCCGTCAGGCGGATAATCTCGCACCCCGCCTCGGCCAATGCCAACGCTTCTTTCACGCAGGCAGCCGTGTCCAGCGTGTCGCTGGTCAACATGGATTGAATGCGGATGGGATTTGCCCCACCAATTCCCAGTCCACCCACAATCACTTCGCGGGTGACTCGGCGGGTGTACTGATACAAACTCGGGCAATGCAGTGTGCTCATGCCCACATGTTACTCCCATTGCCGCCTGATTTCAAGCTTAATCCTACCCCTCTTCTTTCCAATAGCCAGCCTAGGGGGCACATCTGCTCCACACAAAAAGGGACTGGTGCCCAAAGCACCAGTCCCAAAGGTCATTCGGCTGAAGCCGAGAAGACTTAGGCGATGGAATCGCCGAGCTTCTTCATAGCTTCGGCAGCGCGGTTGGAGTAACCCCATTCGTTGTCGTACCAGCCGCAAACCTTCACCATGTTGCCACCGACCACGTAGGTGAAGCCGGCGTCGAAGATGCAGGAGTGGGGGTTGGACACGATGTCCTGGAGAACGAGATCCTCTTCGGAGTACTCAAGGATGCCCTTAAGGGGACCTTCAGCAGCTTCCTTCATGGCAGCGTTCACTTCTTCAAC
>JAZTYM010000044.1:0-28691 GCA_045637025.1 Akkermansia sp.
CGAGTGTGTATCTTCCGCGGGTGGGTGACAGAGTTGGAGGAGCGGGAGGCTGATTGGGTGCGCGAAACGAAGGCAAGATTGAAAAATGATGTGGCTGTGATGGATGCCAAGCCGATGGTAGAGAGTAGTTATACAACGCGAGAGCGGGTGATGACCGCGCAGGAGGTTTTTGCTAAAGCACAGGAGGCAGCTCAGAAAGGAGGGGGATTGCATTGGCTCGGGAGCATGAGAATAACGGGCGGGGGGCAGCAGCTGCTGGGGAGTTATGCAAGCGGGACGGAGAGCTGCTGGAGCCGCATAGCGGGGATTGCACGGTGGTGCCCGCAGATGATGACATGCTATGACCACGCGGGGAATGTCTTTTGTGTGAATTATAATGCGCAAAATACGCTGGAGAACGTGCTGGCGCAAAAGCTTCCGGGCAAGGTGGTGAGCGTGACGAAAAAGCGGGTGGCGTGGGCGGTGCCACCTGTGTGTGCTTTGCGTGGGCGGTATACTTACACGATACCAGTGGGAGGAAGTGTGCATACTCCTGGGGCGTTTGTGTACCATGTGCCGATGGTGGATGTAGCGCAGGGGGAGGATGAGGAGGCCGCAGCGGTGCAAGAGATGGCAGGTAGCTGGCAGCTTGTGAAGGGGTATGCGGTGCCGCTGGGGTGGAAGAGGGCGGATGGTGAGGCTGTGGATATGAGGAGGGCGGTAGGTAATGCGCCTGCTTGCCATGAATTTTGGAAGAGGTATTTTCGCGTATTGGGGAAGACAAGCTTGGCATGTGTGGAGTTTGGGACAGCTGTATTTGAGCCTATGCCTGTGGCGGAGGCGTACCCGGAGGAGGAAGAGGATGATGAGGCTACAGGGTTGGCAGGGGTGACGAAGTTTTGCCCGCCGACGCTGGAAGTGAAGAATGGCCCGGCGAATTATAAGGAATTTGAAGAGAGCGAGAAGATGTATGTGCTGCACAGCGGTAGTTTTCCCGCTAGTAGTGTGAGCCGTGCCAATGTGAGCGGGTTGCGTTTTTGCAAGGGGACGCTGAAGCAGTATGTGTGGCTCAAAGATGGTGTGGAATATAGTGGTACGGCAAAGGGGCCGGAGGTTGAGTCTTTTTTTTCTGGCAGCATGAGGTTGAGCGCCAGCAGCGAGGGTGGGAATAATGCCCAAGAAACGCAAGTGCGGTATGCTTGCTTGACCTTGGATGCGGTGTTTATAAACAGGCGGCGTACGCGATACCAGGTGGCAACCAACGCACAGCCAGAGGCTGCAACGGCACCTGATGATGGGGGTGCAGGAACGAATGAGCCCACGGGGCGTGATTATATGCAAGCGATTCAGGATTACTATAATTCGACGCGGCGTAGCGGCTCGGACGGCTCAGTTGTGTTGGCTGGGGTTTGGCACTACCAGCATGGCACGGAGTTCGGTTTTTTGCAGTCTGCGCGCTGGAATCCGATGACAGGGATTCTTGTGTTGACAACTGGGCGAGCAGCGCCTCTTGGCATGGATGCTCTTTTGGAGAGGCAGGCGCTGGGACGGCGGCAGGCGGTGGATGATATGGCAGACAGAGAGGCGATGAGAGGGTTGCCACGTGATGCAAGTACTCCGGGAGAGGGCGAGGAGGAGGAAAGTGGCTGGCCGATGGTAGCACCAAGTGAGACGGCGAATTGCCGAACGGATGCTACGGCAGCGAAGCAGGAACCATTTGCCATCTACATGGACGATGCTGGGGAGCGCTGGTTGAATGGTGGGCCACTGCCAACTCCAGCGGGTATTATTGAAGTCTCGCCGCAGAGGCTGGGTGATTGGAAGGCTGGGCGACAGTATTTTGTGAAAGCCGCTTGGAGCCGCAGCGAGAAAAAATGGGTGGGCAAGATTCTATACAAGGATAGCAAGTGATATGACATTGACCATAGAAGAGTACAAGGAGGCTGGGTCTTTTAGCTATGGCGACTCGGCGGGGATGGCGGCTGAAGCTGGCAGCGGTGTGGTGTGGCCTGTGGGACAGGGACGAGGGGGGGCTCCAGCGTACGCGCCGTTGGCGTGGGGAAGTTGCAAAGCTGCGGACTACGAGCAGGTGTGTGGATGGCAGGTGGTGACGGATTTGGATGGGAAAGGAGGTGAGCAGGTGCCCGGCAGGCTGCTGGCAGCATTCTGGCAGGGTAAGGTGTGGCTGCGGATTGTTCAAACAGAGGAAGGGCTGGGGGACGAAGATGGACAAGAATTGCCAACGGGTGCTGGCTATGTGGGCATGGCTTGTGAGTGCGGGTTGCCTGTAGAGGCACCCGCTCGCGCAGTTTTGCCGCAGATGATAATTTGCCCCATGGATAGTAGGGATGGCTGTTTGAAGACCTCCGATGGGAAATGGCGCGCCGATGTATTTTGGGAGCCGGTGGCGAATTATAATTACCACACGAGCCAGGATGTTTTTGTAAAAGATGCGCAGTCCGCGGGCTGGGTTCATTCTGAGGCGATGCGGGTGACGATATGGGCTGTGGCGTGTGGTAATGTGCTTTGTTTTTATACGACGGCCAGCTCATTGTTGACGGGAGATGGGACTGAGGCGGCAGAATGGGCAAATCGGCTGGAGTATAGCGCATGGGGGGTGCCTTATGAAGCTAAGGGGTTTGATTTGGCTGCCCTCACGAAAACAGGGGGGCCTTTTGCGCCATTTTGGTGTGCACGCTTGCCTTGGGAGGCGGCGGGCGAAGAACCTGTATTGTTGCAGGATGAGCTGACTGTGCAGCGCTTGCCTGGGGCGGTGGGGACGGAGGGATATTTGGGGTGTATGGCAGGCATTGGCCAATCGATGACACCGGCGGCCGTTGCCGCGCCGATTTTAGTGTGCCCTAGGTTGCATTATGCTGATTTGTGGGGGATTGCGTATCTGGCGGTGACATGGCCATGGGAGTATGGGAGTGGGTATGGAGAGCAGCCGACCGTGGCAGAGCATACGGGGTACGCAACATGGAAGGAGGCGGTTGCGGGATACCTATTGGACGCGGCGGATCCAGAGACAAATGGAAGATATGAATCGTGCGCTGATTACTTGTTTGACCCTGTTGCGGTGGAGGGTGCGGGGGTGTTGGCAGGGTACAATGTTGGCTACTTTACGCCAGGGGATGAGGCGTGGCCGCCTGTGGCTCCAGATTATGAGTTGGTGTGTGAAGCTGAGCTGGAGAGCCCAGCTGGTAAGTTGTGGCTGGCTATTGCGGGCTCGACTGCAGATGGTGTGTTGCTGACGGCTAGTTGTCACGCTGAGGTTCCCCCTTATATCAGCGGTGGTGCGGCGGATGACCCTACAGGCGAGCACCCTGGAGGAGTTGAAGGAGAGGAGGGAGATGCGAGTACTCCGCCCGATGGGCCTGATAAGCCGCCAGCTATGCCCAATCCCGATGATGATAATACGGGAGGAGGAAGTGGCGGGGGGAGTGGCGGGGGAAGTCCGTATTATCCACCTACTGAACCAGACGCAGACCCGCCTGGAGAAGGTGGCGAGTGGCTGGCCGATGGGATATATCTGCTGGGGGGGCGTTATACAACGGTGCGTGCTGAGAGGCAGGTGGTGAAAGACCCGTCAGGGGTGGTGACAAATATCTGCTACGCATTTGAGATTGATGTGAGAGCCGAAGATGAGTTGATTTTTACCACTCAGGGTCGGTGGCTAGTGACGGTTGAGTTGACCACCGAGAATAGTGGAGAGTACGCATATAAAGGTGGGACATATGTCATGTACTACAATTTTACTGCAGATGCGTACGAAGCCCATAAGGCGACTCTTTCTTGGAAATCCAGTTTCCAGTTTAATGATAGCAACATAAAAACGACAAGTGTGCGCTGCCGCGTGCCTGCGGAAGTGACAGTGGTGTGTGATTTTCCGCAAAGCGGTAATGCGACTTCTGAGAAGTTGCCGGAGAGCAATATCCTCGTTTTTAAGGATACGGGGCGCACCACAATCAAGAGATCTGGAGGGAAGAAGAGGCGATTCAGGCTGTATACTGTTGAGTTGATGCTGGTTCAACTGGGAGGAATTGCCAAGCGAAAGGCGCTCAATGGCTCGCCTGTGGCAGAGGTTAATCCGGCTAGTGTTAAAGGTGTTCATACAGGCCCGCCTGATGAGCCAACGGTGCATGCTAGATACGAAACTTCCGCGCCTAATCATGATAATGATTATAGTGATTATCCTGCGCAAGTGACGGGGTGTTTGATACCAACATTTGGTGCGCAGTATGAGGGAACGCTCCCGGGGGTAGTCTCGGTGGAAGGGGAGGATTGGTGGGGGTATGGAGGTACTCCTGAAGTTGAGTCTGAATCCGCAGAAGGTACCATATCTGGTGATTTTGCGGTGACTATTGCAATGCAAGATTTGATGTTAACGTAATCAAAAATGAGAAATACATACACAATTAGAAAGAAGACCTCACACATGGGTGTGCTGGTGATACGGCCTGTGCCTAAGGATGTGGCGCGTGAGCTGATTGTCAAGGGGCATTACAGCCACAAGTGGCTGGCGAGCTTCGGGATTCATAATTTCGGCATTTTTCGCGAGGGTGCGGAGGCTGATGAGGAGTGCCTGGGGGTGGCCAGTTTCGGCTATATGAAGTCGCCCAGGGCGCGGGTGTGTGAGAGCAGTGTGCCGGGTGGATGGATGATTGAGCTGAACCGTATGTGGCTGGATGATGCGCTGGGGAAGAATGCGGAGACGATTCTGCTGGGCGCGAGTTTCAAGCTGCTGCGCAAGGTTGACCCGACTATTGTGGCGGTGCAGAGTTTTGCGGATGGGCGCGTGGGCTGCGGGACGATTTACAAGGCGGCGAATTTCGATTATTATGGCTACCATTGGACGACTTTCCTGCACAACCGCCGCAGCGGTGAGGTGAACCATGAGCAGAACTTGACAAATGCCACCTGTGCGAGCGGTTTTGTGCGAACGAATGCTGAGCTGCTGGCGGGTGATATGGTGCCGTTCCGGGCGAAGACTTACCGCTATATTTACCCGCTGCACAGGAGTTTTCGATTTATCGGCAACGGGAAGAAACAGCCTTTCCCGCCGTATGAAAAGGGGACGGAGCCCGCGACGTGGTATATTAACCCGGAGAGGTTGCGCCCGAGGCTGATTGCGGCGCTTGATACGCTGCTGGAGCGCTGGCCGCACAAGCGCGGCGCGAAGCCAGAGGATGATGCCTCTGAGGATGGCCGCAAGGAGGCCTAAAGGTTGAAAGCAGCGCCGAGCCGGAGCCCGGCGGTGCCACTCAACAACCGGCACAGAGGCCGGGGCTCCACCGTCGTGGAGTTATGCGGATTCTATCATGCGGGGCTGAGAGTGTCTAGCGGGAACTGTGTCTGTTACCTTGCGAGGGTGTTTGGCGTATGCTAAGATGAGGATGCTACACCTGACGGGGTGGTAGTGTAAACTCAACAACAAAAACAGACAAATGAGACACATGATAGATTTCGCTGAGGCGGATCCCTCGGCGCATGATGGCTTTGCCGTGGCCTTGCTGCGGCAGGTGAATATGACGCTGATTCAGGCGCAGAGCAGCGCGGTGCTGGCCACGCTGCGGGAGTATGAGGCGCAGGGGGTACAAGCCTTGGAGGCTGGCGGTGCGCCGCCGTGGCATGATAATGAGCCGTGGTGGGTGTATTACTCGCTGGGGAGTTCGGGGCTGACGCTGAGTTTGCTCTGGTTTGATGAGGCGAGTGTGCTGGGCTGGTGTCCTTTTGTGCGTGATGTGCTGCAGGGGGTCTGGGAGCGTGCGCGTAGGATGTTACAGGAGGGGAAAACGCCTGCGGAGGCTTATGCGGCGCAGCTGGAGGATATGCAGCGGGCGGCGGTGAGCTTGCCGTGGGCACGGCTGAGTGATGTGCTGAGTGAGGAAGCAGAGAGGATTTTCCGGCAACGGCTGCGTGATGCTTTGATGGATTCTTTGCTTTCTGCCCGGCCGAAGCTGGGTGTACCCAAGGAGGTGCAAGAGGGGATTCTGGAGGGGTTGCTCGGAGATCTGGACGCGGTGGAGGAGATTTCACCGGTTGGCGGGATGATTTACCAGCGTTATTTGTGGACGGCGGCAGGCCGGACTACGGATGATTTTGCCGAGGCTGTGGAGGCGGAGTTGAGGGTGCATGAGCCGCAGGGCTCGCTCTCTGGCCGTGACCAGATGCGCGACTGCATGAGGATTCTGCTGGCCAGCGGGATTGACCTCGGGCGGGTGCGGCTGGATAAGCGAGCGACTTGTGTGAGCTACCGCTGGAGCCTCGCGTGAGCGCGAGTAAAATAAATCAGGCGTTGGGGAGATTCCTCAACGCCTTTTCAGTTGGCTGGCAGATTCCCTGCCGAGGGCTTGCCTTGATGCGGCAAGGTATCGGCAGGGAACGCCGATAATTTCTCATTTATTCACGGCTTGTTTCTCAAATCCAGCGCGGCGATACATCACACACCCGCGCGTGGCGATAAAATGCGCAAATCCCCCTAGGCATGTGCAATTTAGCTTGAGTATCTGGCAAAGTGTGCGATAATGAACCTAGCCTATGCAAGAGGATACAGATCAGTTTTACAAAGAGCCAACCAAGAAAGAGTGGACTGGCTTCTGGACGCTTATCGCAGTGCAGGCACAAAACGCGTTCAACGAGAAAGCGGTACAATTTTTGCTCATCCCGCTGGGAGTGTGGTTGTGGGGTGCAGAGGGGAGCACATTGGAGTACATGCTGGGCGCGATTTTCGTGATACCGTACATCTTATTTTCACCGTTGGTGGGGTGGCTGGCAGATTGTTTTTGCAAGACCCGCATCATTCAGGTGATGAGCATTGTGCAAATCTTCGTGATGGGGTGCATGCTTTTCTGCTTTTACCAGCACGACATGCGCGCCGCCATCATCTGGTTTGCCGTCTTTGCCACACAAGCCACTATCCTAAGTCCCGCCAAAAAGGGTCTGGTGAAAGACCTGCTGGGCTCGCGCTACATTGGCTACGGCTCCGGCATCATTGAAATCAGCCTTGTCTTTGTGCTGCTTTTGGCACAAATTGGTGTCTGTTTCTGGTACAGTTACCTGCTGGATGCCTACTCTGTGGAGGCAGACGGCGTGCAAGAGGCAGGCTGGAGCGCCGCCATCTTGCCCACGTGGATTTTCATCTCGCTGGCTGGCCTTGTGGCAGTCGCGTCCTACCTTGTGCCACGCTACCCTGCCAAGCAGGGGCGCAAGTTCAGCTGGAGTCTCTTCTACGAGCACTTTGTGCAGATGAAATACCTCTGGAAAGACCGCCAGCTGCGCCTCAGCGAGCTGGGCATCGCTTATTTCTGGTGCTTGGCGGGTTCTCTGTTCCTGATTTTGATTCAGATTGCCAAGGACATGCAGACCGCCGACCCGAGCGTGGATTTCAGTATGCAATGCGGCATCCTGATGGCATGGCTGGGGGGTGGCGTTGTCACGGGTGGTGGCATTGCCTCCAAGCTGTGCAAGGGCAAGAATGAATTGGGGCTCATCCCGCTGGGTGCCATCGGCATCACCGTGTGTACCTTTGTGCTGACTGTGCTGGATGCCGACACCATCGCCAGCCATATTTTCCTCTCCCTCACGGGGGCATTCGGCGCCGCGTATTTGGTGCCGCTCAACGCCTTCTTGCAAGACAGCTGCGACCCCGCCAACCGTGGCAACATCATTGCCGCCGGCAACTTGTTCGACAACCTGATGGGCTTGGTGGCCGTGGTGCTCATGTGGCTGATGCACGAATACGGCTGCACCCCGAACCACCAATTCTTTGTGCTCTTCCTGATGAGCGCCTTCATCATGGTCACCTCGCTGCGTCTCATCCCGCAGGAGTTCATCCGCATGGTCGGCATCTGGATGCTCAGCTTGGTGTACCGCCCCCGCGTCATCAACGGCGAGCGTATCCCCGAACGCGGTGGCGCCCTCATCGTGGCCAACCACGTCACCTTTGGTGATGCCCTCTTCCTCACCATGATTTGCCCGCGCCCCGTGCGCTTTGTCGTGTCCGAGGAATTCATGATGACACGCCTCTTAGGCTGGGTGTTGGAAATCTTTAACTCCCTGCCCATCTCGAGCAAGAACCCACGCGAGGCGCTCACCAACGCCGCCAAGGGTCTCGAGGCAGGCGACCTCATCTGCATCTTCCCCGAAGGGCAGCTCACCCGCACAGGGGCACTCACCCCCATCCGCCGCGGCATGGAAATGATTGCCCGTCGTGCGCATGCCCCCATCATTCCCATCTACATGGATGGTCTCTGGGGGAGCGTGCTCTCCTATTCGCGCAACCGCTTCTTCAGCAAGTTCCCGCGCCAGCTTCCCTACCATTTCACCGTGGCAGTGGGCAAGCCGCTGGACCCCGAAACCTTCAACAGTCGCCAAGTGCTGCGCACCTTCCGCCGCCTGTCGGCCAACTGCCTAGAGGCCTCCGATTCCGGCAGCCGCGATGCCCTCGTGCGCGAGCTCGAAATCTACGGCAACAAATCGCTGGTGCACTGCTCTGAGGGCACCCTCACGGGCATCCAAGTGGCAGCAGCCCTCATCAGCCGCCAAGCCCCCGACTCTATCCCCGAGTTGCTCCGCAAATGGCTGCAATTGCTCATCGATGGGACCGAGGATTTGGTCTCTCTGCACCGTTTCTGGATGAACACAGCCCAAGTGCGCCGCATCAACTCACTCAAGGAGCGCCACCGCCACCCCCTGCTCACCACGGTGGGTCATGGCGAACCCTGCGAATTGGTCATCGCGGTGCTGTGGCCCATTCTCACCCGCACCCCCGTGCACTTGATTGAGAACCCCGGCTCGCAGATTGACTCGTGCATATCCCAGATAGCCGGTGGGGCTCACATGCGCCGCATCTTGCTGCAGGCCATTCCGCCGCGGCAGGTACCGTTCTACGATTTCAGTGGCGGACCAGACATCTCCACCCCCAACATGCGCTGGCGTCCCTGCTTGGTCACGGCAGATGGCATCATCATCTCCATGAGCACCTGCCACAGCGTCTTCAAAATCAACGACGGGACCATCCAGTTGGGTGTGCGTCCGCGCACGCGCGGCCTGCTACTGCCCTGCTACAACGTGGAGCAAATCGAAGATGGCGACACCATCACCACCACCCTTACCTGTCCCAGCCTGAGCAAGCCCTACACCTTGCCGGAGAAGTTGTACCTGGATGAAAGTGGCTTCCTAGCCCAGCTTTCGTGATGAAGTGCTGCACACCATGACCGGGCATGCGAGCAACTCCCGCGCACGCAGGTGCTGCATCGGCCTGTGTGCCTTGGTAGCGCTTCTAGGATTGGGTGGTGGCGCTTGGCGCATCGCCACCGAGGGCGTAGGCGTGCTGGGTGCCAACAACAACGTGCCTTGGGGCTGGGATGTGGTCTCCTTTGTCTTTTGGATTGGTCTGGGCCATGCCGGAACCCTCATTTCTGCCATTTTGCTCCTGAGCCGGCAGACATGGCGCGGCGCCATAGCCCGCCACGCAGAACTGATGACACTGTGCGCCATCATCACCGCCGGTATCTACCCGTTGGTGCACGTGGGGCGGGCATGGATGCTGTGGGCCATTGCACCGCTCCCCGTGAGCAGTGGCGTGTGGCCCAACCTGAGCTCCGCCTTGCTGTGGGATGCGGTAGCCATTGGCTCGTATTTCGTGTTGTCCCTGCTCTTCTGGCTCATTGGCATGCGGGGCGAACAAGCAGAGCTACAACCTAGCCGCCCGCTGTGGGGGCGCACCTGCATGGGACTTGCCACCGTGCTCACGGTGCTGGTCGTCACGGTGCACAGCGTCGTGGGCTGCGATTTTGCAGTCGTGTTTCGCTGGCATAGCTTGGGCATCCCGCCATACTTTGTCTGCGGGGCCCTGCTCAGCGGCATGGCAGCAGTGCAGCTCATCGAGCTGAGCTTGCGCCCCCGAACCAAGGACGGCGTCCACCTTTGCCGGGAGCGCATGGCGCGGCTCACCCTCATCTTCAGCATGGCCATGGGGCTCTTCTACGCGGCCGAGCTCTGGGAAACGCCCGCATTGATATGGCAGGGGGGCTATAGTATCATGCTGCTGCTCAACGTGGGCATTCCCGCGCTCTATTGGTGGCCGGCAGCCCGCCAGAGGCGCGGGTTCATCGCCTGTTGCAGCATCGGCATCTTGCTGGGCATGTGGTGGGAGCGCGTGCACATCATCGTCTGCCGCTCGGCCTGCTACACCCACGGCAGCTACTCCCCCAGCACCACAGATATCGCCATGTTCTTGGGTGGCATTGGTCTCTTTCTCGCGCTTTTCCTCGCCATCTCTGCCCGCATGCCCCGCGAACACATAGACCCCGCCACGGCGGCCACCCAAGCCGCGCCAACTGGCACAGGATTCGTTGCCTGCATCGGCGGTATCTGCGGTGCTGCCGCCTTGCTGCTGTGGTACACCCTCACCCAATGGGCTGACACCGCAGGCGGCCTTGCCTATCGCCCCATGGGCTATCCCTTCATCCTTCCGCCCTTGCTGGTGTGTATCCTTCTGGGTGCAGGGCTGGCTATGGCGCTGCACTATCTCATCCGCACAAGGAGGTGCAAATGAAAGCGCGTATCCTCTCCCTAGCCCTGCTGCTGCCCGCTGCCGCCTTGCTGTGCTGGCGAGTCGAATGGGATAGCGCCTTTTTGCCAGCTCGCCTGCAAAACGACATGACCGAGCGCACCCGCATCCCCCGCGGCCATGTTCCCGGTGCTATCCCCTTCGCTGGTCTCCAGCCCGAGCCTAGCACGCCTCTCCTCTACCGCCAATACTGCGCAGCCTGCCATGGCGAACACGGGCAAACCCCGCCCTTCTTAGCCAACACCCTAGGCATGCCCCAAATCCCGCACCTGAGCAGCACCGCCCCCGATTCAGCCGCGTGGACGGAGAGCATTTCTCGCGGACGCGGGGCCATGCCAGCCTATGCCACCCTGCTCACCCCAGAGCAAATAGAAGCCCTGGTGCAGCACATCCCCCACTTGGGGCAGCCAGAGTCTGGCGTCCAGCCCGCGCCCCCAACTACGCCCGCTCCAGCCCCTCACTGCGTGGCTCCTGCCACGCCGCCCGAGTCTCCCTTTGCGTGGGGGCGCACCTGCCTCTCTTTCCTCATCTCACTTCCCTTGGGCTGGCTTTTCCAGCGGGGGGTGATGCCACGCTCTGCGGGGCAGCGCCCGGTGTCCTTTGAGCGCTCGCTCGCGCTCACCCTGGCAGCTGCAGCAGCGGCCAGCGCAGCGGGCATAGCCCTGTGGGGCAGCGCCGCCTTTGCCCTCCCCGCGCTCTCGTTGGCAGCGGGGCTATCCTGCCAGGCCTTGCTCAAGCGCGGCGCGGTGTCTCCCAGCTTCCCCGCCATGCAAATCACCGCCCTCGCCATAGCGGCCTACGCGCTCAGCATCCCCCTGCTCGTGGGGAGCTACATCCCCGGGGCTTCCACACCCAGCAGCGTGAGCACTGCCCATGCCCTGTGCCTAGGCGCCCTGCTGGTGCTGGCCGTGGCCCTGACCGCTCGCTCATGGCGCACCCCCCGTGCCCTTGTGCTGCACGCCGTGGTGGTGCTACTGGTTCTGGCTGGTGCCCACGCTGTGCTGGGCTCATTCTTGTAACACAAATCCCCTGCTCTCGCGCGGAGAACAGGGGATGAAAATTGCTGAATCAGCAGCGGGTTGCCTTTATTTACCGGTAGCCAGCACCTCGCTCAACGGCAAGATAATGAAGCCAATACCGCGATCACCGCGCTTACCATTCGTGTGAGACGTCTCGTAGATGATACCCACGTTGTCGGCATCCACCATGGCGATGCAGGAGTAGCCCATGCAGCGGCGAGAATCGTACTCCAGCGGCTTGCTCCAAGTCTGGCCATCATCCTCAGAGTAGCGGATACCCATGTTGGTGCGGCCGCCAGATGTTGCGGGGTTGGAGAAGAGCAACATGGGCTTGCCACCCACCGTCACATTCACCAGAGAAGCCTGGCAAGTGGGCTCAGGCAGAGAGGTGAGGTTGCTGGAGTGCGGCGTCCATGTCTCGCCCAAATCCTTGGTCACATACACCACGCGCTTGCCGGAGCGGTTCTCATTGCGGCAGTTGAGCATGATTGAGCCATCCTGCAGCTCCACCACCTGGCATTCGGAGGTGCGGTGGGGGATACCCTTGCCATACTTCCAAGTCTTGCCGCCATCAGCAGAGTAGCAAATGGTGCTCATGCAGTTGTACTGTGCTCCCGTCTGCCAAATCTGCGCGGGGAACACAATCACGCCCTTGCTCGTGGTAAGGCCACAACCAGGACCAGCCAAGATGCAATTCCACTCAGGCTTCTTGATTTCCTTCGTGGGGTTCACATGCTCCTTGCTCCAAGTCTTGCCGTCGTCATCGCTATACACCATTTCCCACTGGCCAGTGGTGTTGTAGTCCAGACCCGTCTTGGAGGTCCAGAGCGAGGCACCACCCGAGAAGTGGCACGCCAAGGCCTGAATCCAGATGCGGCCATTCTTGTCCTGCAAGATACTGGGGTCGCCGCAACCATTGGCTACACCGGGGCCCGCATCCATGCACACCGCAGGCGTTGTCCATGTCTGGCCACCGTCCGTAGAACGCACCGCTGCCACATCAATGTCGGCACAAAGGTCCCCCTCGTGGTTGTAGCGTGCATCAAAGCAGCCCAACAAAGCGCCCGATGCCGTGCGAATCAGACCGGGAATACGGAAGGCCACACAATCGCGACCTGCGGCTCCACCTGCCTGGTTGCCCACCTTCTCGCCGGGCACAGCCATCAAGTGGCCCACGCGCTGGGTGATGGTTTCGGGTGTGCCAAAGGACTTGCCATCCACCGTGAGCGAAATGTTGCTGAAGCTCACCTTGCCGCCTACGCGAGCCGTATCGGTCGGGGTGGCATCAATCCAGAAGGTCGAATCACCAGCCGGCAGGGTAGCCTCGTCGAAGTTGATGGTCACCTTGCCATCAGCATCGGGCTTAGCAGAGCCAAACACCTTGCTATTCACCACATTGGTACCATCGGGCGTGCCTGTACGCAGCGCCACAGCCTGCACTTGGTCAGCCGGGCTGATTTGCAAGCTCAAGCTGTTGATGCGCTTCGGGTTCTTGACACCCTCTGTCGCCACATTCACCTTGATGATGGGGTTGATGGGGGCGCGGCGGAACAACGGATATGCCCCCGGGTTGCTCACCTCTACTCCCTTCAGCACCATAGGGCCATTGTGCAGCTCCAAATCATCAATCAACACACCGCCATTCACCGCAGAGGTGCACACCATGCGCAGTGCCACCGTGCCCACAGGCACCTTGGCTTCCATGCGACGCTTGTATCCGCCAGGACCCAACTTGGATTCCTCGCTAATCTGCTTCTCGCTACCATCTGCTGCCACCGCGACCAGACGGAACTGGAACGGAGGTCTGCGCGTCCAGCGCTCCATCCAAAAACCACAGGGGGTCTCCTCTGCCAGAGGCTGAGCAAAACGGATTTCCACCTGATTATTCTCACCACCATGAATGTGCAACGAACGCTTGCCCGTGCGCACATGGTGCGTGTTGATAGATGCATGCCCTGCAGGAGCCGTCAAAGCACCATACTCAATTTGTCCGCTCTCAAGAGGACCACCGGGCAGATTCTCGAAACTTTCGGCTGCACAAGCAAAGCCGCAAGCCAGTAGACTAAGAAGTGTTCGCTGTAGCATATATCAACTAGTACCACACCCCCACCCTAAATACAAGCTCAATTTGCGCCTCTCATTCACAACGCGGCATTCGCTCTTCCCTGTTGGCGGGCGAAAACAGGCTTAAATATACTTACGGTCTTTGAAGACGTGGGCGCGGAGGGGGTCGGCGGCCATGAGGTGGGTGTAGCCGATGGCGAGGGCATCTGCCGCATCGGGGGCGGGAGTCTCTTGCAGATGAAGGAGGGCCCGCATCATAAAAGCGACTTGGTGCTTACCGGCGGCGCCTCGCCCCACGGTGGCCAATTTGACACAGGTGGGGGGATATTCCATGATAGGCAAATCGTTCAGCGTGGCGGCGAGCACAGAGGCCGCGCGAGCCGACCCCATGGCAATGGCCGTGCGGTGCGACTGCACGTAGATGATACCC
Source organism: Akkermansia sp. (assembly GCA_045637025.1). GTDB lineage: Bacteria > Verrucomicrobiota > Verrucomicrobiia > Verrucomicrobiales > Akkermansiaceae > Akkermansia. Next base: position 14,069 of record JAZTYM010000044.1, read on the forward strand.
TCGATGGCCAACTCGTCGGGGCGCCAGCGCTCGATGAGGGCGAGCACATGCTCATGAATAGCGCGCAGGCAGGCGCTCTGCGGCAAGCGCTGCGGCAGGGAGAGAGTGCCATAATCCAGCGCGGTGGCCGAGCGGTGGTCGCCCTCCAACACGGCATAGCCCGTGTTGCGGATGGCGGGGTCTATGCTCACAACGCGCATGAGAAAAGACGGTGGGCTAGGCGCTGCAACGAGACAGCTTAGCGGCGGCGACGCGGTTTGGCGGCGGGGCGGGGTTTGCGCAGCGGGCGGGCCTGCGTATCCAGCAGAGCCGTGTAGGCATAGGCAAAGCCCTCCAACTTGCGGCGCTCAATCGTCTGGTTCACAAACAATTCCACACTCTTGGCAAAATCCACCTCATCTGCCGTGAGCAGGGTGAAGGCATCCCCCTGCGCTTCGGCGCGGCCGGTGCGGCCAATGCGGTGCACGTAGTCCTCAGGGTTTTCGGGCACGCGGTAGTTGATGACGTGGGTCACGCCGTTGATATCAATACCACGAGCAGCCACATCGGTGGCGACAAGGATGCGGTATTTGTCCTCCTTGAAGCCGCGCAGCGAGGCCATGCGTTCTTTTTGAGCAATATCGGAGTGCATCACCGTGACCTGCCCCTCCCAACCAGCGTTGGAAAGCATGTTGCCCACGGCATCTGCCTCCTTGCGGGTACGGGTGAAGACCATCAGGTTGCGGAAATCGGTTGCTTTCACCAAGGCGAGCAGCAATTCATCGCGCTGGTCAAGCCCCACGGGGTAGAAGGCGTGGGAAATGGTGCTAGCTACCTCGCGGCGAGCAATGGCAATCTCCACCGGATCTGTGAGGCACCACTTGGCAAAACCTTGCAGAATTTGCGGCATGGTCGCAGAGAAGAAGAGCGTCTGGCGCCCCTCCCACGGGCACAGATTCACGATTTTGCGCACAATGGGGAGGAAGCCCATGTCCGTCATGCGGTCCACCTCATCCAACACCAAGTGCTTGACCTCCTTGAACTTCATATTACCGCGGTAGAAATGGTCGACCAAGCGGCCAGGGGTAGCTACCACCACGTCGACACCCTTTTTGAGGGCCTCCGTCTGGGCGCCATAGCCCACGCCGCCGTAGAGCAAGCCCACCTTGATATCGGTATGGGCGGCATAGGTACGAAATGCCTCTGCCAGCTGGTCTGCCAGCTCGCGGGTGGGCTCCAACACGAGCACCTGCGGGCGGCCCAGCGGCTCAATCATGCTGAGAAGCGGCAAAGCAAAAGCCGCAGACTTACCTGTGCCCGTTTGCGAGGCACCAATCACATCTTTCTTGGCCAGCACGCAGGGGATAGCCTGTTCTTGGATAGGCGTGGGGCTCTCGTAGCCGCAATCTTTCACCGCCTGCAATATGGGGGCTGCCAGCCCCAATTCTTCAAATGTCATCTTTTCTTCCTTTCGTCTTGTGTTCTTATCTCGTCTTCAAAATTCCTCTGCATCAGCATGTGAGCCAGGGGTTGTTCAGCTCTTCTTCCTGTATCGAGGTGTGGGGGCCATGGCCACTGTATACCACGGTATCGGGCGCAAGCTTCATGAGCTTGTCGCATATCCCGCGCACCAAGCGGCTCTGACTGCCACCAGGCAAATCCGTGCGCCCAATGGAGCCTTCGAAAAGGATATCACCCACGAACACGAGCTCCTCTGCGGGCAAGCCATAGGCCATACCATCCTGTGAGTGCCCGGGGATGCTGTGCAGCTGCCAGTCCAACCCAGCCCAAGCGCGGCTGCCGTCTCCGGGCAGTACATCATCCACCTTGTAGGGCTCCACCGCGGGAATCATCCCAGCAAAACCAGGCACAGCCTCCAGCGTGAGCATGGGGCTGTGAGCCGCGGCGGCGTGGATGCGGCACCCCGTTTGGCGCTGCAAGGCGGCGGCATCTTGCACGTGGTCAAAATGCTGGTGCGTGAGCAACAAATCGGTCAACGGAGCCCCCTCCGGCAAACGGCCTGCTACCCAAGCGGCAAAGCCCGCCGGTGCATCCACCGCAACATATCCCTCTGGGCCAGCGACCAAGTAGCCATTGCACATAACTGGTCCACCTGTGTATACCTGAATCTGAACGCTCACGCGCAGTATTATACACGATATCTCCCCATTTGCAAGCCCTTTGCGCGAGCGCAAGGGCAGGCACATCCGCGCTGTTTCAGGAAATCTTTTCACATTGCCATGGCTGCGATGCTTGTGCTATAATGCACCCATGAAGATAGCCACCTGTACCGCTGTGAGAGAAGCCGAGCAAGCCGCTTTTCAATCTGGTATCATCCGCTCGCTGGAGCTGATGGATGCCGTGGTGGAGTGCATGTGGCAAGCGGTAGAAGCCGCGCCCGAGCTCCCCGCCACCCCCGCGCAAGTGGTGGTGTATGCGGGCAAAGGCAACAACGCGGGAGATGCGCTGGGACTCGCCGCGCGTTTCAACTGCCCGCTCGTGTTGCGCGCGGTCGGCGAGCTCTCGGCCGACACGAAAGCACAGTTGGCCCGTATCCCCCAGCAACGCATCAGCACAGCCCCACCCTGCCCGCTCCCCCACACCTTGATTGTGGATGGTCTGCTAGGCTCCGGTGCCAAGGGAGCCCTGCGCGAGCCCTACGCCGCGCTGGTGCAAGAAATGAATGACCTGCGCGAAAACGCACCCCACAGCCTCTTGCTGGCCATCGATATCCCCACGGGGCTGGATGCCGACACCGGCGCAGCCAACACGCCCACCGTGCGGGCAGATGTGAGCTGCCCCATCGGCTGCGTAAAACCCGGCATGCTGGTCGATGGCGCAGAGGACTATGTGGGCCGCCTGCTACCCATTCCCCTGCCCGGTATCAGTATACCCGCGGCAGACACCGCCACCGTACTCTGCCCCCAGAGCCCTGGTTTGCGGCTGCCGCGCCGCGCATACTCCTGCTTCAAGAACCGCGCAGGGCGGGTGAACATCGTGGCGGGGTCGGTGGGCTACACAGGTGCCGCACACATGTGCGCCGAAGCGGCCCTTGCCGCAGGCGCCGGGTTGGTAGCGCTCTATTGCCTGCCAGATGTTTATCCCATCCTCGCGGCGCGGGTGGCCCCCGAAATCATGGTACACCCCGTGCGCAGCTACGCCGATGTGCCCACCACGGGCGCACAGGCTTGGCTCATTGGCCCCGGCCTAGGCGCACCGCCCGCCGCAGATAGGCTCGCCCTGCAGCAACTCATCCTCCGGGCAGAGGGCGCACTCGTGCTGGATGCCGATGCGCTCAACCTCGCCGCCAAACTCGGCTGGAGCATCCCGCCCCATGCCATCCTCACCCCGCACCCAGGCGAAATGAAGCGCCTGCTCGCCACCTACGCCCCGGGCTGCACCGCCACCACGCGCCGCGACATCGCCCGCAGCTTTGTGGCAGCCTGCCCCTGCACCTTGCTATTCAAGGGAGCGCGCACCCTCATCACCGATGGCACCCGCACCTGCTACAACTCCACGGGCGGCCCCTACATGGCATGCGGTGGCCAAGGAGATGTGCTGGCCGGGGTCATCGCGGCGCTGGCGGCTCAGGGCATGAAGCCCCACCAAGCCGCCGCCACCGGGGCCTACACCTGCGGACTTGCCGCCGCCACCGCCTGGCGCCAGCTGGGCTACCCACCCTCGGTGCGGCCCACCCAGCTCACGCAATTTCTACCTCAATGGCTCTAAGCCACATGCGGCTGCTCATTTGCCCTCCATGAGGGCAACGATAGCATCTGCCGCGCGCACGGCAGCACCGCCACGGCCCAAGTGGTTGGTAGCCTCGCGCATGCCGGCGAGCACCTCTTCGCGGGGGCCGGGCGTGGTGAGACGCTCCAGTTCAGACAAGCAATTTTGGACGTTGAAATCGTGCTGAATCAGCTCGCGGGTGATAGGTTTATCCTCCAAGATGTTGACCATGCCGATGTATTTAATAGTCAGCACCATGCGAGCCATCATATAAGTACCCCAAGCCACTTTGTATACCAGCGCAAAGGGCAGTTCATGCAGCGCTGCCTCCAAGGTGGCGGTGCCCGAGGTCACGAGAGCAGCCTCGGCGCGGTCCATCAGGTCGTGGTAGCTGCCGGGGCAGATGTTGATGAGCGCGGGGTCTACGCCAGCTTTGCGTGTGAGCTTCTGCATCAACTCCGCCAGTTTGGGAGAGCTGGCCGAGGTCTCGAAACGCCACTCGGGGTGCTCTTTTTGGGCGGCTTGCACCACCTTCAGGAAGACGGGGAAGTGGCGTTCAATCTCGCGGCGACGGCTGCCCGGGAAGAGACCGATGAGGCCTTTTTCGCGCACATCGGTGCGGCGGGTGGCCATGATTTCATCGCGCAGGGGGTGGCCCACAAACTCGGTGCGCAGCCCGACGGCCTCGAACACGGGTTTTTCGAAGGGGAAGATGCACATCATCAAATCGAGCACGCGAGCCAGCTTGGGGGCGCGCTTCTTGTGCCAAGCCCACACCATGGGGGCGATGAAGTAGGCGATTTTGGTTCCAGGAGCGTTGGTATGCACACGCTCAGCCAAGCGCTGGTTGAAGCCGGGATAGTCGATGAGCAGCAACAAATCGGGCTTTTCCTCCACGATTTTGGCCTCCATCTCATCCAAATGACGCATGAAGAAGCGAGCATGGCGCAGCACCTCTACGACACCGATAACCGCAGCCTGCTCGGCCCAATCCTGCACAGCGGGTGCCACCGCATGCATGCGGCTACCACCCAGGCCAGAAAATTCGGCATCGGGGTAGCGTTTGAGCAGTTCTTCCATGAGCATGGCTCCCAATTTATCTCCACTCTTCTCGCCGGCAACAACTACGATTTTCATGCCAACATGCTACTCCAAACTGTTGGCAAATGCAAGTAAGGAATCGCGCTAAGGTGAAAGTAAACGCAGGATTAGATGAATTCACGCTTCGCATCGGCGGGCAGAGCGAGCATGAAGCGCGCCCCGTAGTACTTGGACGTGAGGCGCGAATCCAGCAGGTACACAAGCCCTGTGTCGGATTTGGAGCGGATGAGACGCCCTATCCCTTGGCGGAACTTGAGGATGGCCTCGGGCAGGGTGTAGTCTGCAAAGGGGTTGCCGCCGCGGGCGCGGATGTCCTCGATACGAGCCTCGGTGAGCGGGTTGCCGGGGGATTCAAAGGGTATTTTGGTGACAATGACATTGGAGAGCGCCTCGCCGGGCACATCCACGCCGGTCCAGAAGCTATCTGTACCGAGCAGCACGCTATCCACATCTCGCTTGAAGGCGGCAAGCATTTGACTGCGGGTCAAATCATCCCCCTGCACCAGCATGGGCCAGCCTTTTTCCACACACCAAGGGCGCAGCAGCGCGGCCATTTGCCGCATGAGGCTATAGCTGGTAAAGAGGATGAAGGCTCGCCCCGCAGACTCCTCCAGCGCGCGGGTAATCCACTCAAAAAGGGCGGGTCGGTACTCCTCGTCCGTGCTGGCAGGCGGTGGGGGTGGCATGCTGCGAGCTACCACCACGCGCATCTGCTCCGCAAAGTTGAAGGGGCTACCAATTTTGAGCGTATCCGCCATTTCTGCACCCACACGCCCCGCAAAATAGCCCATGCCGCGCTCACCCGTCGAGAGGGTAGCACTGGTGCAAATGCAGGCGCGGCCCGTGTCGAAGAGCTTCTCCTGCAACACGGGGGCCACATTGATGAGAGCCGAGCGCAGCGTGGTGTAGCGGCCCTCGGTTCCGCTGCTTTCGGCCCAGTACACGGCAGTGTCGCTGTTGGTCAGCTGCACAAGCTCGGCCGCGGTGTGGCGGTATGCTAACAAACGGGCGCCAATGTCCATCAACTCGGCGCGGTGCAAATCATTTTCTTCAATCTGCGCCATGCTCAACACCTCGTGCTCCAAGGTGGCGAGGGAGGGAGAGAGCAAATCCTCTGTCCACTCGGGCACACGCAAGCGCACGGTGCCGTGGTGCTCATCCAACTGGCAATCTTTGCGCGCACAGGAGAAAAACTCATCCGTGGCGGTCTGCGCGTCCTCAATAAATTGCAGCAACTTGGGTGTGGCATTGTGGCGCAGGGAGCCCTTGTGCGTGTGCGGGTTGTATAGACGCAGCAAATCGTATTTCAGCTCAGCTTCCGAGAGAGCCAAGCCAAACTGGTTGGCAGCGACGGTCTCGATGGTGTGCGCCTCGTCCAGAATCACAAAGTCGCCGGGGAAGATGAAGCCGGGCAATTCCCCCTGCTCTTCCTCAGCGCTGCGCATGCTATCTGCCAAAGAGAGCAGCCCGAAAAAGAGGGTGTGGTTGAGCACCACCACGCGCGCCTCCTCCACACGCCGCCGCGCAGCTTGGTAGGGGCAGGTAAAGCCGCAGTTGCGCGGGGTGCACACATGGCTCTCGCTGCACACCTGAGCCCACACCTTGGGAGAGATGCTGAGCTCTGCTGGCAACTCGGCCAGCGAGCCTTCCCCGCAATCTTGCGACCATGCTTGCAAATCATGCAGCTGCTTCGTCTCGGCTTGGTTGAACAAATCGGAAGCTTGCTCCAAAGCGCGGCGCAGGCGGGTGCGGCACAGGTAGTTGGCGCGGCCTTTCAGCAAGGCAGCTTGCAGCTCCACCCCCAGCGCCTTGGCCACGGTGGGGATGTCTTTGTGAAAGAGCTGCTCCTGCAGGTTGATGGTGTGGGTGGAGATGATGGCCTTGCGGTCGTGCTCCAACGCAAAGCGGATAGCCGGTATCAAGTAGGCCAGCGATTTGCCCACCCCAGTGCCCGCCTCCACCAGCAAGGGTGCATCTGCTTGCAGGGTAGCAGCCACAGCCATGGCCATTTGCTGCTGCTGGGGACGGTACTCAAACCCTCGCCCGGCAGACAAAATGCCGCTAGGCGAAAAATCCAGCTCTGTTTGCGTCAGAAGCATGCCCGTGGCAAGAAAAAACAGGCGGATGCAGAGGGGGAGATGACTCTCAACGATTAGCGCACGGGGCGTTCGCCGCAGTCCGGCAGCTCAATGTTGAGCGGCAGGTTCGGGAAGAAGGCACGCAGGATGTTCACATCTGTGTTGCTATCGATGAAGTACCACTTATTCACCTTGGTACCGCGAGCCAGACCCGGGGTGGAAATCACCTCGTCTCGCACCGCAAAAATATAGCTATCGCGCTGCACTCGCTGGGTCGTGCCATCGCCATTGGGCAGGCTGTACACCAACTTGGTGGGCAACACCACGAGACGGCTGCGGTCTTTGTCGCTCTTCAAATCTTCTACGCGCGTGCGGCCTGCGGTGTCGCGGCGCACTTGGCGGGCCATGGCGGTGGGGGGATTCACCACATATTCTGCCACGGGGTTGCCCACGCTGAAGCTCTCCACCTTGAAACCGGCAGCGAGCATATCTTTGCCCATCTTGACGTAGCGGTCGCGCAGGGCTTTGCTGTTGGCCTTCATGCGAGCCTGAGCCTGGGCTTCCGACTCGCGCTCAGTACCCATGATACGGCGGGCGTTGGCGGCCTCGGTGCGGGGGTCGCGGCTCGAAAGCTGGTCGGCATAAGTGCGGCGCAGGGGAGGATACATCGAATCAAGCGCCCAGCCCATATCACAATTGCGCACCGCAGCGCCATATTCGCGAGCCGCTTCGCGGGCGGTTTTAGCGGCCTCACTCACAGGAGCAGCCATGGCGGCTCCACCCATCATTACCAACACGCATATCAGGCTCTGCAAACACTTCATGCCACCTATCTTAACACGCCCCCACGCGGATTCAAGCACGAATGACGCCATGACGCGCGCGCCCCGCTATGCAAATCAGCTCGCTCTGCATGCAGAACGAGCTGGTTCGTGGTAAAAGGCGGTGAGGTGGCGCTTACTTGATGAGCCCCTGCTTCTGCAAGAGAGCATCGGGGTTGGGATCGCGCCCCATGAAGTTGCGGTAAATATCCGCTGCGGGTTGGCTATCACCCTTCGAGAGAATTTCGCGGCGGAAGTCCATACCGGTCTTGGTGTTCATCACGCCCTCCTGCGCAAAGCGGGTGAATGCATCTGCCGCCAGCACCTCGGCCCACTTGTAGGCATAGTAGCCAGCTGCGTAGCCACCCGTGATGCAGTGGTTCAGATGACGCATGATGGACGAGCTGCGCACGGTGAACTTGAGACGCCAGGGGTCCAAGAGGCGGTCCGTGGCTTCATCCAAGGAAAGGCCCTTGAACTTTTCATTGTAGTTCACGTGCATTTCCAAATCCAACTTGGCGATGCAGAGCTGCCCCATGATATCGGAGGCCGGCATAAAGAAGCGGCTGGAAAGAAGCTTTTGCACCAATTCAGCGGGGATGGGTTCGCCCGTCTCGTAGTGGTAGCCATAGGTGGCGATACCGGCGGCATCCCATGTCCAGTTCTCAAAAAGCTGGCTGGGGAGCTCTACAAAGTCCCACGTGACGCTGGTGCCACAGTGGGAGACAATCTCCGTATCGCCCAGCATCACATGCATCATGTGCCCAAACTCGTGGAAGAGGGTCTCCACATCGTAGTGGGAGAAGAGGGCGGGCTTATCCCCCACAGCGGCGGTCATGTTGCCGCAGAGAGAAGCCAAGTGCGGCGTGTGGGGCTTGCCATTGTGTGCCGGTGTGCCGTATTTGATAGGCATCACCCACGCTCCGTTGCGCTTGCTGGCGCGGGGGAAGAGATCCAAGTAGAACGAACCCAGATGATGCCCCGTGGCGGCATCGCTCACGGCGAAGACGCGCACCTCGGGGTGCCATACTTCCACCGCGCCCTCCACCGTGGCGGAACCCGAGGCCACGTGCACGGTGGGCAGCTCGGTGATGGTAACACCCAGCAGGTTCTGGTAGATGGAGAACATGCCCTTGAGCACGCGGTTACACTCTTGATAGGGGCGAAGCAGCTCGGGGTCAAAGTTGTAGCGCTCGCGGGAAAGCTTGTTCATGTAGTAGCGGCGGTCCCAAGGGGCGATGGCATCCACCTTCTCACCCTTTTGGGCAGAGACATACTCCATGAACTCGGCGCACTCCTGCTCGTAGGCAGGCTTGACCTTCTGCATCATATTGTCCACAAAATTCATGGCATTGCTGCCGCTAGCCACCATGCGGTGAGCAGCCTTGAGGTCGGCAAAGGTTTTGAAGCCCAGCAGGGCGGAAAGCTCGCGGCGCAGTTCCATCACGCGACCCACGATGGGGGCATTGTCGTACTTGCCCACGCGGCCCACGGTGTTCTGCCCTTCCCAGCACTTGCGGCGAGTCTCTTCTACATTGCACAGGCGCAGGACATCACCCACGCTGGTGTAGTCCAAGGTGATGAGCCAGCAGGGCTTCTCCTCGGTGCCGTAGCCCTTCTTCTTAGCGGCAGCCGCGGCTGCAGCAAGCCAGTTCTCGCTCAGGCCATCCAGCTGAGATTTATCGTCAATCACCAGCTCCCATGCGTTCTGAGAGTCCAGCACATTCTTACCAAATTGCAGAGTCAGCCCTGAGAGCTCTTCCATGATTTCCTTGCGGCGCTTTTTGCCCTCGGGGGAGAGATCAGCACCGCTATCGCGGAAGGAATCCACAACTTGCTTCACAAAGCGCTGGCGGGCGGGGGAAAGTTCCTTGACCCAAGGCTGAGCAGCCGCTGCCTTGATGACTTGCCACAGTTTCTCATTACCAATCAGCTCGGAGGAGAAGGCTGTCATCTCGGGGATGAGAGCCTCCTGAGCCTTGCGCAGCTCGGGGTTGTCCACCACGGAGGACATGTGGTAGAGCAAGGTGCCCACTTGGTCCACATCGGCGTTGAGTTTCTCAAAAGCCGCAAATACATTGTCGTAGTTGGCCTGCTCGGGGGTCACATTGCAAAGTTCTTCCACTTGGCGGCGAGCCTCCGTCAATGCTTGGCGTGCGTCTTTCAGCGCCTGCTCGGGGGTCATGGCGGACCATGAAGGATAAAGACCTTCATACAAGAAGGGGTGCTCGCTTTTGACTTGGTGCATCGTGTGCGATACGGCACTAGCGGGGGTCACCGTCCCCAGCGCTAAGCAGCAGCCTACCATGGTGATTGCAATCTGTCGGATATTCATGTTGAAAACGTATCTTACCAAAAGATACGCGGGCGCGTGGGCGTTTTTATCACGCAGGACGCACATTGCCCACAAAAACTGCAACTTTCCAACAAGTATTCAGAAAAGCGCCCGCACAGGGTGTCCCACAAGCAGTCATGAAATCGCCCCACCTCACCCTATGCCTTGGTGGCCTCCTGCTGCTGTGCAGCGCGGGCTGCAAAAAGCAAAGCACAAGCACCGAGCCCCTGCCCGTCTATGCCGTGCAAGTGCAGCACCCTCAGTGGGGCGAGGTGGCCGAGTACAAGGAATGGATTGGCGCGCTGTATGGTAGTAGCTCTGCCCAAATCGAACCCCAAGTCAGCGGCTATGTCTCCCAAAAACTCTTCGGCACAGGCGAGTGGGTGCGCAAAGGGCAAATCCTGTACCGCATCGACCCCACCCGCTACGAACAAACCCTCACCCGCGCCCGCCAACAACAGGAACAAGCCCAAGCCAATTATGATGAAGCCCGCCAAAATGCAGCTTACTACCGCCCCCTCGTGGCGGGTGGCTCCATCTCCCGCCAAACCTACACCGATGCCGTGCAGCAGGAACACGCCGCTGCCGCCGCACTAGAAGCAGCCAAAGCCAACGCAGATTTAGCCCGCACGGATGTTGAGTACTGCACCTTGCATGCACCGATAGATGGTATCACAGGGTTCAGCCAAGCAGATGTGGGGAGCTACGTTTCCCCGCAGAGTGGCCCCATGGTGCTCATCAATAGCATGGACCCCATCAGCATCCACTTCAGCATCAGCAGCCAAGAATGGCTCAACCAAGGCGGCCCCACCGGCCCTCTGCGCCCCGGCGCCAAGCTGCAACTCATCCTGCCCACCGGGAGCGCATACCCCTTCCCCGCCACTATCACAGGGGTAGACAACGCGGTGAGTAGCAGCACCGGCACCCTCATGCTCGACGCCCAAGCGCCCAACCCAGACACCCTGCTGCGCCCAGGCATGTTTGTGCGGGTGCGCGCACAGGTTGTCGCCCCCCAAAAAGCCCTACTCGTCCCCCAGCAAGCAATCGTTTCCATCCAAGGCAAAAGCATGCTCCTCTGTGTCGATGAAAAAGAACATGTCACCCTCGTCCCCGTGACCACGGGCCTCACCCAAGGGAACATGGTGGCTGTCAGTGGCGCTATCAACCCCACCGACCGCGTCATCACCGAGGGTACCCAGCAGGGCCTCATGGCGGCCTCGGGGCGCGCCCTCATTACCATTGCTACCCCACAATAAAGTCTTTCGCGCGCGTGCGAAAGACATAATCACCCTCATCGACTGATTTCGCCGTTGCATTTGCTGGTTATTTATTGTACCCTATGGGGAGCCACGCCAGCATGCGCCCCATGTCACCCTCTTTCCGTTTTCTCCGCACCCTCCCGCTGCTCATCACCGCCACGGGCCTCTGTTGTGCCCCCATAGCAGAGGCAAGCGATGCCCGGGCCACCTATCACGCCGCCCAACGAGGAAATGTAGCCGCCATGCGCAAAATGGGGGTTTGGAGTCGCGATGGCAAGAAGGGTATTCCCCGGAGCTACTCCACCGCAGAGGACTGGTTTCAAAAAGCTGCCAACACGGGCGATGTGCAAGCCCTCTTCTTGCTGGGGGATTTGTACAAGGACCGTGGCAAGAAACCCAAAAGCGCCTTGGAATGCTACACCAAAGCTCACCGCCGTGAGCCTGAAAAAGCTAAAAAGAAAATTTTCACTCTTCCTTTCTCCATCGCGAAAGAAACCATCGAAGAATGGGCAGAAAAGGGGGATGAGGACTGCCTCAAGTTTTTGTTGGAAGCTTATCTCCAGGGGAAGCATGGTATCTCCCGCAATTTCGAGAAGGCGAGTCCCTACTACAAGATAGCGGAGCGCCAACACCCAGCTTTGGCGCAAAAGTTTGCAAAAAAGCTCAGCGAAGCGGAACTGCAACGCCTGAATCCTGAAGCGCACAGAGAAAAAGCAGCTCAAGAGCGGGCTGCAGCAGCAGCCGAACAAGCGCGCCAGCAAGCGGAGAGTGAGCGCGCTGCACGCGAGGCTCGCGAACGCGCCGAACGCGAACGCCGATTAGCTGAAGAGGCCAAGCGCACACAACAAGAAAAACTCAAAGTTCAGCAAGAGTCTCTCAAACAGGCTTTCGCCCGCAATGATGCTGCAAAAGCCCAAAAACTCATCAAGGATGGAGTGCAGATTGAACGCTCAGCTATCGAAGATGCCCTCATCGCAGCGGCCAAAAAAGATTTAAGCATTGAAACGCTGCGTCTGGCCCAAGCTCAAGGGGTGGACTTGCAATTCATGCGCAACGGTGAATCCTTGTTGCACATTGCAGCCCAACACAAGCCCAGCATCGTGCGGACCCTGCTCGAGATGAAGCTCGCCCCCAACCTCCTGAGTGCACACGGTGGCACAGCGCTTGTCTCGGCCAACAATGTGCAGAACAAGGAAGATGCCCTCCAAATCACCCAATTGCTGCTCAATGCCGGGGCAGACCCGAACAAAAGAGCCTCCCATGGCGGTGTGCCCATCTTGGGTGCTGCCTCGAAGGGTGAAACCGAAAAAATCAAGCTTTTATTAAAGGCGGGTGCCGACCCGAATATCACCTACGACCTAGGCGATGGTATCTATCTCAACCCTCTCTTGGTGGCATTTATGGCAGGGCATGACGAGTGCGTAGAAGCCCTGCTCGGGGCGGGTGCAGACCCCAACATCAAACTAGGGCAAGACCCTTTGCTTGTCAAAATCCTCTTCTCTGGCGACAAGCTGCCAAGCAACAGCGAACAGATGCTGCACTCCCTGCTCAAACATGGAGCCAACCCCAACGTGCAGGGAGAAGCCCATTTCACCCCGCTCATGCTCGCAGCAGGGTGCAAGCGACATGAGCTCGTGGACAAGCTCCTTCAGTTCAAAGCCAATCCCAATACCGCCGCGCCGCGTTGGGGGCTCACCGCCCTGCACTGCGCCATCGCCGCAGAAAATTCCCACGCGGTGCGAAGCTTGATTAAAGCTGGCGCTCGCCTCAACCCAACGATTCTAGAAACACCGCCTCAGCTGCACGAACAAGCCTGCAACGTCCTGCAAACAGGCAACACCCCGCTGCACACCGCCACCTCTCTCGCCTCGGAAGAAAGCCGCCGCGCCATCACCCACATCTTGCTGAATGCGGGTGCTGATGCCAGCGCCACCACCCTCTCGGGGGCCACTCCCAGCGACCTAGCACGCAACCAGGGCGATGAGCTCCTGAGCCAACAAATCGCGGAGAAAATGAACGCCGCCCAGACCAAGGTCGATTTCATCCTCTACGGCAGCGTGTCGTTCATCATGGGCCTCATCGCCCTCATCGTCAACTTCATCAGAGGCCGAGAACTCAAGAAAATCAAGAGCATCCCGCCTGTTCCCCCAGCCCCATAAGCCCCGGCCAACTTCTTCCATGCTTGGCATTGCATTTTAGCGAGCATGTGGTATAATACCGCCACCATGGCCGAACGCATCCCCGTACGCAATCCAAATGAAATCAGCAAGCTGCGCAAAGCAGGTGAGGTCTCTGCCCGCATTTTGATGGACCTGATGCCCATCATCAAGCCCGGTATCACCACCAAAGAGATTGATGACTACGCAGCAGAACTCTTCCGCCGCGAAAAATGCGGCAATGCCTTCTTGGGCTATGCGGGCTACCCCGGGCAGCTCTGCATCTCGGTGAATGAAGAAGTGGTGCATGGCATCGGCGGCTCGCGCGTCATCCAAGATGGCGATATCGTGAGCTTGGATGTGGGCGCTATTGTAGATGGATGGTATGGTGACAACGCCATGACCGTGCCTGTGGGCAACGTGAGCGAGGAGGCCCGCCGCCTGCTGGCTGTGACCGAGGAAGCTCTCTTCCGCGCCATTGCCGAGGCCAAGCAAGGCGCCCCGCTGGCAGATGTGTGTGGCGCGGTGGAGGACTTTGTGAAGCCCTTTGGCTTTGGCATTGTGCGCGACTATGTGGGGCATGGCGTGGGTCGCCACCTGCACGAAGAACCGCAAATCCCCAACTACCGCCCCAAGTACCCCCTGCCCCGCCTCAAGCGCGGTATGATTCTGGCCATCGAGCCAATGATCACGCTGGGCTCATTCCGCGTACGCACGCTGGAAGATGACTGGACCGCCGTGACAACGGATGGCTCGTGGGCCGCGCACTTTGAGCACATGATTGCCGTGGGCTCTCGCGAGGGCGAAATCCTGACAGAGCGCCCCCGCATCGCCCTGCCAGAGCAACTAGGCATCACGCTGTAACGCAATTGTAACACATGAACCGCATTTTTCGCTCGCATCCAGAGCCGCAAAATGATAGTCTCATGCTGTAAGAACCCCTCAACTAACACTCCTACACTATGGCATTACACATCCAAATGAGCGAAGAGGCCGAGAAGGAGCTGCGCCGCGCTGAGCTGCGCAACAAGCTCTCCTCCATCGGCGCTTGCTTGCTCTTCATGATTCTGGGCGGTGGTCTGCTCGTCTTCACCACCATTTACATCGCGGGCGAAATCCCGGCTGAGTTCATCTCCTATGTACCCCCGGCAGAAGATGGCCCGCC
>JAZTYM010000045.1:0-14219 GCA_045637025.1 Akkermansia sp.
GACTCCATGCAGAACGTGCGCGTGGAAGTGGGTGTAGGTGCTACCTACATGGCCACGGCTAAGACCGCCGTCTACGGTGAAGTGAGCTTCATCGGCGACATGGAGCGCGACAACCCTGCCACGCACATCGGCGGCGTGTGCCGCGGTGGCTCCAACCCGGGCCGCGCAGGCATGAACCTGAGCGTGGGCGCCACGCACGCCCTCAACGAGAGCTGGAGCCTGAACGCAAGCTACAACATGGAGTTGCAGCCGCGTGCCAACGCCCACAACGCGAACGTGGGCGCAAGCTACCGCTTCTAATACCCTTAGGATGTCACCGTTTTAACGGATTCCCCCGCCCCGCCCTCACCCGGCGGGGCTTTTTTGTGGGTGTCACACGCAAAAGCTCTCAAATTCAGATACTGCCACGATGCAGACTTGACCTGTTGGACAAAGCTGGCACAATAGGGCGGTTAAACACACGCAACTCATGCCACAATTCCTTATAACTCTTACATCCTCGCCCTTCTTTTACTTCTGCATGGGCATTTTGCTCATTGTGCTGTTTTTCTGGTATCTGGCAGCAGAGCTGGACAAAGCAAAGCGCAATGCTGGCACGTTCTTCATCGTCGGTCTGACCGGCTTCTGCCTGCTTTCGCTGTTTGTGAACGGCATGCAGTATGGTATTGACATCAAGGGTGGTACAGAACTTACCCTCGAAGTGCAACCCAAGCTGAACGACCACGGCAACTTGGTCCCCCCCAGTGAGGAAGACATGCAGCAGGCCTGCAAGATTCTGGAAGAACGCTTGAACTCCACCGGCACAAGCGAAGTGCAAATCCTGCACTCCAACAACAAGATTCTCATCCAGATTCCCCAACAGGATGCACAGGACGAGGAACGAAACAAGGAAAAGATTGAAGCTCTGGTGAAGATGCTCACCAAGATGGCTAAGCTGGAGCTTTTGGCTGTGTACCCCGAAAGCGAGCGTGTGATTGCTGATGAGGAGACGCAGGCCAACATCGCCACCTACGAACAGCGCTTGGCTGAATACAAAAAAGCAGTCGCAGCTGAGGTAAAAGGCGTGCGTGCACCCGCCATGCCCCGCATCCCCTCTCGCTTGGGTCTCAATGACTTCATGATTCTCCCCTACCCCCGCACAAACGAGGAGACGGGCGCTCCTGTGTTGTATGAAGAAGGTGCGCGCAAGGGCGAACAGGTCATCGACTACATGGTGCTGCAGAAGCCCTATGCAGCCATGCAAAAGGACGTGTACATCACCGGTAAGGAAGTGGCCAACGCCCAGCCCAGCTATGTGCACAAGGGGAACGTGGACGTGGTGCTCAACCGCACAGGTGCCGCCCGCATGGGCCGCCTGACGGGTGCCATGACCATTGGCCGCGATCGCTTGGCCGTGGTGCTCAACAACCAAATCAAATGCGCCCCCGTGGTGCAGGCTGTGTTGCACAAGGAGTTCAACATCTCTGGCTTGAATGCCAAGGGTGAACCGGAGGATATCTCCAAGGCACTTGCCAACCCCCTCTCCAGCGACCTGAAGGTAGAAGGCCGCAAGAATGTATCGGCTCAGCTGGGTCAGAGCGCTCTGGAACAGGGCACCGTGGCTGGCTTGATTGGCTTGATAGGCATCTTCTTCTTCTGCTACTGGTACTACCGCTCCGCCGGTGTGGTGGCCATGTTTGGTTTGGCCTTCAACGCCTTGGCTCTGCTGGGTCTCATGAGCTTGTTTGGCTTTGTGCTGACCTTGCCGGGTATCGCCGGTATCGTGCTGACCATGGGTATGGCAGTGGACGCCAACGTGCTCATCTACGAACGCATGCGTGAAGAAAAGGCGCTGGGGCGTCCCTTCATCATCTGCCTGCGCAACGCCTATGAAAAGGCCTTCTCCGCTATTTGGGACTCCAACCTGACCTCCTTGATCACGGCTGTGATTCTCTTCTGGCTGGCCAGCGGCTCCATCAAGGGCTTCGCCGTGACGACGAGTGTGGGTATCATCACCTCCCTCATCGGCGCTATCGTGGTCACCCGCGTACTGTTCTTCTGGGTTGAGAAGTTTGGCCTTCTTAATGGCTTCACCTTTGCCAAGGCCCCCTTCTCCGGCAAGGTATTCGACTTCATGAAATACCGCAAGCAAACAGCAATCGCCTCCATCATTCTGATTGTGGGTTGCGCTGTGTATGGCTTCTGCGTGCGCGGTGAAAAGGCATTTGGTATCGACTTCACTGGTGGTGCCACCATCACCTATGTGGTGCCGAATGATTCCAAGCTGGAGTACGACGCCGTTGAAAAGACGGTGATGGGCATGACATTGAGCAAGGCTCCCACGGTGCAGGAGTTCTCCAACGCCACCGACCGCAACATCAAGATTCGCTGCGCCAACAAGGATGACGCGGCCAAGATTAACACGCAGCTGCGCGAAACGGTACCCGGCATGAAGGAACTGCCCGCCGAGTCTGTAGAAGACATCAGCGCAGCCTTGGGTTCCACCTTCTTCAAGACGGCTTGCTGGGCATTGCTGGCAGGCTTGCTGGGCATCACCCTGTACTTGGCTCTCCGCTTCGAATGGAGCTTCGCCATGGGTGCGCTCATCTCCACCGCACACGACGTGGCAGGCATCATCGGGCTTGTTGTGCTCATGGGCACGGAGTTGAACATCATCCACATCGGTGCTTTCCTCACCGTGGCTGGTTACTCCATCAACGACACCATCGTGATTTACGACCGCATCCGCGAGCAGCTGCGCTTGGCCGGCCCCAACGAGGACCTGAAGGACATCATGAACGAGGCTATCAACACGACGCTCTCTCGTACCTTGCTGACCTCTGGCTCCACCATCGCGGTGCTGATTTCGCTCATCGCTCTGGGTGGTCCCGCCATGCGCGATTTCTCCATCACCATGCTGCTGGGTATCTTCATCGGCACCTACTCCTCCATCTTCATTGCCTCTCCCTGCGTGCTGGCCTTCGACAAGAAGCACAGCCTGCGCCGTGAGCTGGAAGAAGCAGACCAGGGTGCCAACAGCCCCGTGTAACACAAGGATTTCTCTGTGCACAATCGCCGTCTTATCACCTGCCTCTTGCTTCTGTGTGCTGCAACATTCGTGGCAGCCGTGTGGGGTTCGGTGAGTTGCGGCACCAGGCTCTCGCAGCCAGATTTGGCGGTTGAAGACGCAATGCGTCTTCGCCGCCTCATCTATTTTCACTTTGCCTTGGCGCAGCTATCCATTGTGGGTGGCATGCTGCTCATCTACATACGGCACCGCCGCTGGCGGCGGCACTACCTGCTAGTGAGCTACAATGAAAAGGGCTTGCACCTGAACCCGCCCGGCATCCGCATGCCCTCGGCGCGCGTGTACCGGAGCAGCCTCGCCGGGCTTGCGCAAGCCAAGCTTCCCCCCGCCGGCGATACCCCCACGCTGGTGTACCCCATGTTTATGCACAGCGGGCACTCCAGTGGAGCCAAGTTGGAGCAAGCCCTGCAAGATGCCTACAGGGCGCAGGGCTGCACCGAACCTGACTTCATCTACCAGCCCGTGCTGGGGGCGTCTCCATGGCTGGCTCGCGCCGCCACCAAGCTCATACGCGAGCACCTCAGCACCCACCCAGAGGCGGGCGTGCTGGTGGTGGCACACGGCTCTCAACTGCCGGAGCCGCCGCCAGAGCCCCAGCTCTTTTGCCGCCGCTTGCGCAGCCAACTTCCGGGCACAGAGATAGCGCTTGGGTATTTCAGCCAGAGCCCCGCTGCGGCTGAGGTGCTGCAGGGCATGCAATCCCAGCACATACTGCTGCTCCCCTTCCTGCTGACGGAGGGTGTGCACACGGCCCGAGATCTACCCACCGAACAAGATGCTGCGGCTTGCGGCAAAACTCTCACCCGCCTCCCCGTCGTGGCCAATTTGCTTTAATTCACGCATGAAATTAGCACTCAAAGTCACCCCTGGCGCCAAGAAAAACGAGATTCTGGGCTGGGAAGATGATTACCCCCAGGTTGGTCGCGTGCTCAAGATGAAGACCTCCGCCCCACCCATCGATGGCAAAGCCAATAAGGAGATTGCCGCCTTTTTGGCCAAGACGCTGGGGCTCGCCAAAAGCGATGTGGAAATCACCCATGGTTCATCTGGGCGCATCAAGCTCATCTCCCTGCCCGACGGCACGGATTTGAGCCCCTTGGGCTAAGGAAACACCCGCGATTCTGACCTATTCGGCAGATAGGTGCCATTTTCACAAACGGAACGCGCCTAATCACAAAAATTAGCTTGCCATGTCGTGGGTGGTGTGCTAGAAATAGGTTGATTATGAAAAAATGTCTTTCCATCATCACTCTGTTGGGTGCCCTTGCAGGGAGCGCCTCCGCAGCACCCTATGTTCTGCCCTCTCCTCAACCTGGTGCTCTGACCCCCTACGACATGCAGCCCGTGTATGCCATCGAGGGTCTGTACGCCATTGGCGATGACACTAGCGTTGACACTTGGGGCGTGCGCGGTAGCTTCAACCTGTACAGCAACGCTGACAGCACCGTGCGCCACCAGTTCAGCATCAACGTCGGCTACGAAGCCGGTGAAGAAACTGACAAGGAAGATGACATCAGCATCAAGGTAGAAGAAAGCAAAATCCCCGTCACCGCAGGTTACGACATGAACATTGCCCTTACCGATAGCTTCATGCTCTACATCGGTGGTAAGGCAGGTTATGCTTTCGGCGACATCGATATCACCGTGGAAGATGAAACATGGGGCGACAGCGTGGGTGGTTTCACCTTCTCCGTGGGCGGCGGCATGAAGATTCAGTGCTCTGACTCCGTCTATGTGAAGGCTGGCTACGAATTCGCCCGCACCTACTACGGTGATTGCGGCCCGAAGGGTGCCACCTCGAACATCATCACGAGCCAGCACGTTATCTCCTTGGGTATCGGCTGCCAGTTCTAATTCACAGACACCATTTCCCCAATACAATACCCTGCCTGCACCAGCAGACAGGGTATTCTTTTTTTGCGCTAGAAAAAACAATCAGCCCACCTTGCTCTGCAGCTCGGGCACGAGCTGCTCCATGGCGCGCTCCAGCAGCTGCACCACGGCGTCGAACCCCGCGGGGCCGCCATAGTAGGGGTCTGGCACTTCCGTCTCGCTCTCACCGGGGGCAAACCATGCGCTCATGGGGCGCACCTTGGTCTTCTGCTCGGGGGTGGTAGCCAAGGACAGGATGTCGCGGCGATTCGCATCATCTTGGGGGATGATGAGGTCAAATTGCTCAAAATCGCGGCGGGAAAAGGTGCGGGCCCGGTGGCCGCCCCAAGCATAGCCAGCGCGCTCCAACGCGGCAAGCATACGGTGGTCAGGCTTTTCGCCCGTGTGGTAGGAGGCCGTGCCACACGAATCTGCCAGCACCACTTGCTGAAGCCCGGCACGCTTCACAGCGGCGTTGAACACAATCTCCGCCGCGGGGCTGCGGCAGATATTCCCCAGACAGACAAAGAGCACTCGGTATGGCGTATTCATGGTATGGTTGGCTATGATTAGACTCCTTTTTTCGTATCCCAAAGCACAAGGTGCATGCGCTCGCCCAAGCGCACGCGGTGGCGCAGGCACATCTCTGCCACAGCGGGGCGCGCTTGCTCCAATGCCGCACGGCTAGCAGCCAGCGGCATGAGCACGATGCGCTCGTGCGGAAGCTGCAAGGCCTCTATCGCAGGCCAATCTTGCTCCCCCTGCACCACAAACTTAAACCACGCATGCGGCAAACCCGCAAACACAGCCAGAGACTCGGCCTGCAGAGCCGCCTCCGCGGCATTACCCGAATGCTGCAACTTGGGAGACACATTCCACTGCCCCACACGGGCCAACAAATCGGCACTGGGGCGCAGCGAGCCATTGGTCTCTACCTCCACAAAGATATCGGCCGGGAGAAGCTGCAACAAGGCAGCCAATTCTTCCTGCTGCAAAAGAGGTTCACCACCAGTCACAACGAGGCCCCTGCAACCAAACGCCGCAATGCGTGCCGCCACCTCCTCCACGGGCAACTCTAGCCCCTTTTTCCAAGAGTACTTCGTGTCGCACCAGCTGCAGTGCAAATTGCAGCCAGCCAGCCGCAGGAATACGGCCGGAGTCCCCATCCGCACCCCTTCCCCTTGCAAGGAATAAAACAGTTCGGGGGCATCGTGTAAGCGGGCTATCTGCATGGTGTGTTCGCGGTGCAAATGTTCACCTTTTCTTTACCAAATTCAGGGGTGAGGTGCAAGGGCAATTTGCTGCTTTGAAAAATCATTTGGCGATTTTAGCTTGCATAGCGCTGCATTTGGGGTAGAATAAGCGACAGTAGTAGCCCCTGTGTGTATGAAGAAGTTCTTCTTATCCCTCTTGCCAGTACTGCTGTTCACCATCAGCCTCATCACCTGTGCCTATCCGTATGGCTCGGTCAGTGGCGATATCGTACACGAAGCTATCCATGCGCGCACCATGGCCGTTACTCCTTGCGTACCCGGTTGGCTGCTGGATTTGAATGAGATTAAGCCGCTCTCGGATGGCGAAATGAGCCAAGTGCGCACCATTCTTCACCGCTCTCAAATCAAGCAGGTGCACGAAAAATACTACCGGGATGACGAGACCAACCAGCCCACCGCGGAGAACATTTTCTACCTCTACGCCAGCAATGGCCAGTGCTTGGGCGGCAAAGTAGAGGGCACTCAAATCATCATGGACGACTTGGAGCTCACGCAGGAAGATAGCTCCCTGCTCTACGCCGTCTTGCGCCCGCATCTGCAAAACCTCTTCCCCCAACTTCCGTGAGCAGCTTGCCCCCATGGGAGCGGCTAGATGCCGCGGCTCAAGACTTGCAGCACTTGCAAGCCGCCTGCCACGGCAGCATCCACCCCACGGCCGTGGTGGAGGGCGTGCTGGAGCTGGGAGAGGGCTCCGTCATCAAAGCTGGCACGGTTATCGAGGGTTTTGTGCGCATAGGGTGCCATTGCAGCATAGGCCCCAACGCCTACCTGCGCGGCACTTGCTCCATTGGCGACAACTGCATCGTCGGCCACGCGGTGGAGGTCAAGAGTTCTATCTTGGGTGATAACGTGGCGGTGGCGCACCTCACCTACATTGGCGATTCGGTGCTGGAAGACAACATCAACGTGGGCGGCGGGTGTATCTTTTCCAATTTCCGGCACGACGCCGGAGAAATCCGCATGCCTTGGCAGGGCCAACTCTGCCACACGGGCCGCAACAAGCTAGGAGCCCACATCGGCTCTGGCTGCCGCATCGGCTGCAACACCACAATTCTGCCCGGCCGCAGCCTGCCCCCCGGCAGCCATACTTTCCCCGGCAGCGTCATCTCTGCCTAAAAAGGCGCGCCGACGGATGTGTCTCCATCGGCGCGCGAAAACAGGGGGAGGCGTTGCAGGTTTTATTCCGCAGCGGGGGCAATCTTCTTCATCTCTTCGTTGATGCGCTCCATGGCGGCCACAATGCGGTCGTTCACATTGTTGCGGCACATACCGTCAGCCATACGAATGGCGTTGAGGATGGCCGTGCCATTCGCAGAGCCGTGAGCAATGATGGACACACCGCGCACACCCATCAACGGGCAACCACCGATGGTGTCGGCGCTCATCTGCTTGCCAATCTTTTTGAAGACGCCGCGCATACCCATCGCGCCAAGCATGGCCATGGGGCTCGCTTTGATGCCTGCCTTGAGCCAGTGCGCAAAGGCCTTGGCCGTCGCTTCCACGGACTTGAGCAGCACATTGCCGGTGAAACCATCTGTCACCGCCACATCCAGCTCGGTCTCAAACAGGTCGTGCCCTTCGCAGTTGCCTGTGAAATTGAATGGCAGCACGTCGGCATCAGCCAGGCTGCGCAAGATGCGGTGCACTTCTTTGGAGAACTCGCTGCCCTTGCAATCCTCGGTGCCGTTGCTCATCACGCCCACGTTGGGGGTCGGACGCTCGTAGATGTAGCGAGCCATCAGCGCCGACATGACCGCATACGCCACCAAATGACGGGGCTTGGCGTCTGGGTTGGCGCCTGTGTCACTCACCAACACATAGCCATGCACGCTCGGCAAGGGAGACACGATGCCTGCGCGCTCTACACCAGGAAGAAGGCGGAGCTTGATGGTGCTGGCTGCCACAGCAGCCCCGGTGTTGCCCGCGGAAAGCACGGCATCGCAGGTCCCATTCTTCACCAAATCCACAGCCACGCTCATCGAGGAATTGCGCTTCTTGCGCAGGGCATCCAAGCCACTATCCTCCATCTCCACGACTTCGGGGGCATGCACAATCTCCACGCGGGCGTCATCCAGAATCCCGGCTTCCTTACATGCAGCCTTGAGTTCCTCTTCTCGCCCTACCAGGTAGAGCTTTTCAAGGGAAGGTATCTCTGCCAGAGCCATTTTGGCTCCGTCTATGTTGATTTGCGGCGCGAAATCACCGCCCATTGCATCCAATGCCAATTTCATATATGGTCTGAAGCGCTGTATAAAATAATGCTCGCGTATACTCTAGCACAATTTGCTATCTTGTCAACACAAAAACCGCCTTGCGTCTAAAGGCAAGGCGGCTGAAATCTTTGTTTGGTAACGTTGGCGCGGTTAGCGCGTGAAACTTAGTCCACAAGCTTCACCACAACCTCAGCACCACTCTGGGTCTTGTAGGTACCGCATGCGGGGCATGCTGTGTGACCGGGAACTGCAGCACCGCACTTCGGGCACTTGCCGAGGAGGGGAGCCTTCCAGGCCTTGGCGGCCAGGCGGGAGCGCTGCTTCATCTTGGAGGTTCTGCGTTTAGGAGCTGCCATAATTCTGTATCAGGTTAAATGTTGCGGATGTGGTCTTGAGTGGGCCCCCGGATTCTCACTTTCCGGGATATTGATCCAGGGCGTCCCAGACGCTATTGCCACTCGGGGTGGCACAGTTTACACCTGGTTGGGGGTCTTTGTCCAGCCTAAAATCACCAAATTTGTCATTTATTTCACATTCTTGGTCAATTAGCTCACATTTTGGGTACCCTGGGAGCTCCAACAAGATGTCTTCGCGCACATCTTCCGTGATGTCGGCGCTGAGCTTTCCTTTCACATCAATGGCGTAGGTGACATCATCCAACTCCACGGTGTAGTCAAATTCCCCAAGACAGCGCATGCACCGCAGGCGAAAAGGTGCCGCTATCTCTCCCCGAACCACCAGTTCTGTCTCATACAACTGCGCCTCCAAGTGGTACTCCACCGGCCCGATGCTGCGCACGTCGTCGCAGTCGATGCCAAAGATGCTGTCGTCCAGCTCGCCACTCAGCTGGATGCCGTCTTCGGGAAATTCCTCCAGCGGGATGATTATCTGCTGCTTCATGCCCTGCATTGTACTCCATCCCCTTCACTTTGGCAAGTGCCAAGCTCGTTTTGCACCCCCGCCCTTTCTATTCTCTTCACCCCTTATTATTTATAATTTATTAATTATTAACTAATCAGGCGTAACAAGTAGTTAATAATTGTTAAGTATTTTATTCTTACATAACTACGCGCCACAAAAGCGGGGTCAATTGTCACTTTTTTCTTTGTTTGCTAATGCTTTAGGTGGCTACAGCAGCCATTTAAACAACAAACAAACAAAAGAACAAATGAATACAGAACAAAAGAGCAAAGCATATTTGCAATCACCGCGTATCACCAAGCGTAACCTGAAGGGCATCAACGGTTCGCGCTTTTTCAACATACCAGGTGTCATCTACCCCGAAAGCGTGCTCAAGGTGAAACCCGGGCACCACCCACAGACAGGAAAACCATATCAGGAAAAGCCAGAATGGGGCATCAGCTCAGAAGAGGCCGGGGGCATCTTGCACTGCACCGCCTCTGCCGCGCGCATCAGCCTGCGCAAGCACAAGGTCCGCTTCCGAGTGGTGCACCCCGCCGGTGGGCAGCGCACCTTGTATTGGAGCCGCAAGCAAGTAGAAAAGCTGGCAGCCAGCCGGCTACCCATCGCAGGCGCGGAGGCGGAGCCCCGCATCAGCATGGCGGTGGCGGCGGCAGAATTGGGGGTCACCCGCACTTCTCTGCAGCGCTACTGCGAGCGCGGGTTGCTACACCCCATCAAGCAACGCATCCCCACGCGCTGCGGATTGCGCACGAGTTTCTTCTTCCTGCCGGAAGAGGTAGCGCAACTCCGCGCCGCCCGAGAAGCTTGGCAAGCGAGTGGCTCGCCCATGCAACCGCTGGAGGATTTTGTGGCACCTGCTGCTCAGCAAGCTCCACCCGCAGGTATCAGCGGTAAAGCTCAAACACCTTCTTAATTTCCTGCTCATCCAATGAAGGCAAAGCAGCCAAGGCATCCAGAATACACTGGCGCACTCTCTGGGCTTCCGCGAGTGCGGCCTCCTCCGTGCCGAATACGCGGTCGGCAAAGTATTTGACGTAGAGACATTTTTTGCGGCTCAGGCACAAGCGCCAGCCTTGAAACGATGTCCTGTCATACGTGTAACGGGTAATATTCTTCATAAGAGGCACAGTATTCAACCCCGCGTATCTCGTAAGGTTGCGCAAAATATCAAAATATTTTTCGTCAGCCAGCAGAATCGGGCGGGAGTGGTGGTGGCAAGAAGTCTAAAATATCCGGCAAAGCAGCAGCGGCAGGCTGGGCGGGAGCCGCCTGCTCTGCTGCTTTTTGCTCAGCCTGCAACACAGCTAAGCGGGTATCCTCTGCCATGGCTTTGAACTTATCTGCCTGCGAGAATTCCCCCGAGTCATCGCGAAAGACATAGGCCAGCCAATCGCGCTTTTCTTCGATGCTCAAGTGGCGTTTCTTTCTCATGGTGGGTTCAGGTGGTGGCCAACAACTGTATGACCCGGCGCTCCCCAGCAGGTGCCAACACATAGGCATTCGAGCCCACGGGGCGCACCAAGCCGCGCTTGGCCATGCTCTTGAGGGAACTCGTGCTCACACACGGGCGTATATCTAGCCGCTCTGCTATGGCTTGGGCGCCGCGCAAGCCTGTTGCTACGGCGATGAGCACTTTGGTATCATTGGGGGTCAGGTCAACGCGCGAGGCATTGACGAGCAAACAACAAGCAAAATCGACAGCTCTCATGGTGGTAGGGTGAGTTATTCACAATGTCAACAACTCTGCAAGTATTTGATTGTTTGATTCTTACAATACTTATTCACAAACTTATTCACAAGTTGTCAACATCTGTTTGACAAGCCGACAAGCTCTTGCGCCAGAGGGCGTAGAGCGGGTGCGAATCGTTGGAGCGGCACTGCACACCGTTGAAATGCGCGGCTTGGGGCAACGCGAGGCGGTGGTACTCTTCTGTGAGGGCTTGGCGGGCGGTGGTGCTGCTGGTGAGGGGGATGCACAGCTTGCAGGCCAAACGCGTGGCAAGGGCTTCCACAAAGAGGGGCTCAAACAAGCTAGTGTCCTCCACATCGGCAATATAGAGCACGCGGACAGCGGGGGCGGGGCAATAGATGCAGCGCCCGCGCAGAGTCCAGCCGTGGCTGCTCACCTCGAGCACGCGCAAGCAGTCCTGCGGCAGCAAATGGGGGCGCGAGTGCAAGGCGGGGTCCTGCGCATCCTCGGCCGAATGAAGCGTAGCCAGCGCCGTGGCAAAGGTCCAGCGGTTGGAGCAGAGCACCTCTCGGCGCACGGGGTGGTAGTGCATGTAGCACAGCCTAGCCGCAGGAGAGGCATTGGCGTCGATGGCGGGGATAGGGGCTTCTCCCAGCTTGGAGAGTGCAAGGTTGCAAATATCCAGCGGGGTGGGTGCGGGGGTAGGTTCTGTATTCATGGTGTAAAAGAGGCGCTATCATCAGCGCTGTGCGTGTACATTCATACACAAAACGATAGGGGGTGCAACGGGCAGAAGGGGGTGCGCGCATGCTGCACCTCCCCCGAGCTGGGGGGCGCTGGGGGAGTGCGCCACGTGCGGCAAGCGCGAAAAAGTAGCACAAGGGCACAAAGGCGTGTAAGGTAACATGCATGGAAACGGATGCAAGAATCATCGCGATACGCTATTACCGCGGCTCCGAGCGCGAGTTTGCGGCAGACATGACCGCTCTGAGTGCCAACCCAGACGCCATCATCATCTACCTGCCGCATCTGGTCGTGCTGGCCAAACCAGCCAACAGGCTCCACCCCCAGCAATGGGACCACCTGCACGAAAGCCCACCCGGGGCCGACGCGTGGTATGTCCACCTGCTGGTGGGAGATGTCCGGCAGGCGCGGGAAGCAGCGCGGCGGCTCAAACCCCGCACTTGGATTTGTTTCCAGCGTGGCATGCGCAACTCGCGCCCCCACGCCATCCGCTGGGATCGCTTCACCGCGCTCCCTCCCCACTCCAAACTCCAACATAGAAAGAATAAGTAGCCATGGGATTCGTCCGCAAAATAGTTTCGCCCGCCGCGCCGCGCAGCATCAAAGCCGTGTCCACCCCACCCCCTGTGGTGGCTGATACAAGCGCGAGCGATGCCGGCGCCGCCTACGAGCAAAAAGCCGCCAACAAGAAGGGCTTGCTCTCCACCATCCTGAGCAAGCAGCGCCAGCAGCACTCCGCCCATTCACCCGCTGCGGGCAACACCACGCTCGGCTGAGTCTCCCCTCCACCCCGCACACACCATGGAACCATTACTAGCCGATTATAACTCCCTGCGCGCCATACGCGCCCCGTGGGAGAGCTGGTGGGACACCCTGCGGCACTATGTGCTGCCCTCGCGCCTGAGCGATGAGCAACACGTGCCCGATGCCCACAGCGACACCACCCGCTTGGGGGATACCACCGCGGTGGAAGCATGCCAAAAACTCGCCAGCGGCCACATGAGCTACATGACACCCAGCAACGAGCTGTGGTTCAAGTGGAGCAGCCCTACCCCCGACGCGGGGGATGAGGTGGAGTCTTGGTACAACCGCTGCTCCGAAATTGCCAACCGCGAGCTCGCGCTCAGCAATTTCTACACCGAGTTGCACGAGTGCTTTTTGGACCGCGTAGGCCTAGGCACGGGCAGCCTCTTCTGCGGCAACACCCGCAGCGGTCGCCTGCTCTTCCGCCACATCCCCTGCGGCCAATTCGTGTGCGCTGAGAATGATGAAGGCTGTGTCGATACCTACATGCGCGAGTTCAGCTTCACCCCCCACCAAGCCGCTGCCCAATTCGGCAAAAAAAATCTGGGTCCCCGCGCCCGCGCCTTGCTCCAAAACAACCGCAACCCACACGAGGGCAGCCTGCGCTTCCTCCATGTGGTGCGCCCGCGCCCCCTGCGCCACCGCCACCGCGATTCGGCACGCCACATGCCGTGGGAGAGCATCTACTACTCGTTGGACGATAACTGCACCGTCGAGGAGGGCGGCTACCGCGAAATGCCATACATGGTCACCCGCTTCCTGAAATGGGGCGAGGGGCCCTACGGCCTTGCGCCAGCGCGCCTGGTGTACCCAGATATCCGCCAAGCGCAATTCTTGAATCGCATCCTCGATATGCTCGGCGAGGTAGCCGCCTTCCCGCGCATCCTAGAGCTAGCCAACCAATCGGGCGAGGTAGATTTGCGCGCAGGTGGTCGCACCCTCATCAACCCCGAAAGCGCCAGCCTAGGCTTCCCCCGCGAATGGGCAACCCAAGGCCGCTACGATATCGGCATGGACCGCCTCAAACAAAAGCAAGATGCCATCAACCGCGCATTCTTTGTGCCCATGCTCGAGCTCTGGAGCGAGCGCAAGCAGCAAATGACCGCCTCCGAGGTCTACGCCCGCGAAAACGAGCGCGTGATGCTCTTCTCGCCCTCATTTACCCTCTTTGCCTGCGATTTCAAGCCGCTCATGGAGCGTATTTTCGCCCAGTTGATGCGCATGGGGTGCTTCCCCAAGCCACCAGCCGGTGTCATCCACACCGACCGCCACGGCGAGCCCATCATCCACGAGCCCCATGTCGTCTACCAAGGCCGCATCGCCATGGTCATGCGCCGCATCCAGGCAGAGGGCATCAGCCACACCCTCGAGCGCTTGCAACAACTCTCCGCCCTCGACCCCACCTTGGCCGACCACGTGGACTTGGACCGCACCTTCCGCCTTGCCGCGCGTCTCGATGGCGCCCCCGAGACCATCCTGCGCGCCGAGCACAGCGTCAAGCGCATGCGCCGCAAGCGGGAGGCAGATGCCGCCGCCCTAGCCACGCCACCGCAGGGGGGCGCTGCACCCGCAGCCCCTGCCCCATCCATCCCCGCGGGCGCCGCCCCGCTCATCTGACCCAAGTCGGGGGC
>JAZTYM010000046.1:0-43629 GCA_045637025.1 Akkermansia sp.
CAGTTGCCAGGAAGATGGCAAACAATTGGCAAAAAATGCGGGGGGTTCCTGGTGGGGAACCCGCCGCTGGGTTGTTGGGCGTTGTTATGAGTAAACTACTCTGACTTCGGGGTAGTTGGGGGTGTTAAATGGGGTTGCTTACATCATGCCGCCCATGCCACCCATGCCGCCCATGGCATCGGCACCGGGGGCGCCGTGGCCGCAGGAGCACTTCTTCTCGGGCAGGTCGGTGATGAGGCACTCGGTGGTGAGCATGAGGCCGGCGATGGAGGCGGCGTTCTGCAGAGCGGAACGGGTCACCTTGGTGGGGTCCACCACACCGGAGACGAGGAGGTCCTCGTACTCATCGGACACAACGTTGTAGCCCATGGTGGGGGATTCGAGGTTCTTCACCTTCTCCACGATGAGGGCGGACTCACGGCCGGCATTGGCCACAAGCTGGCGGAGGGGAGCCTCCACAGCGCGGTATACGATGGCAGCGCCGGTGGCTTCATCGCCCGTGAGGTTGAGACCGCACACGGCCTTCTGGGCGCGGATGAGGGCCACGCCACCGCCGGGAACGATACCTTCCTCCACAGCAGCGCGGGTGGCGTGCAGAGCGTCGTCCACGCGGTCCTTCTTCTCCTTCATCTCGGTTTCGGTGGCAGCACCCACCTTGATGACGGCCACACCGCCGGCGAGCTTGGCCAGGCGCTCCTGGAGTTTCTCGCGGTCGTAGTCGGAGGTGGTGTCCTCAATCTGGCGGCGAATCTGGGAGACGCGAGCGGAGATATCAGCGGAGGAACCAGCACCCTGGATGATGACGGTGGTGTCCTTGGTGATAACGACGCGCTTGGCCATGCCGAGCTGGTCGACTTCGACGTTTTCGAGCTTGAGGCCGAGGTCTTCGGAGATGCACTGACCACCGGTGAGGATGGCGATATCCTGAAGCATGGCCTTGCGGCGGTCGCCGAAGCCGGGGGCCTTGACGGCGCAGACGTTGAGAGTGCCGCGGAGGCGGTTCACCACGAGGGCAGCAAGGGCTTCGCCTTCGATGTCTTCAGCGATGATGAGGAAGGGCTTGCCAGACTTGGCCACTTTTTCGAGGATGGGGAGGAAATCCTTGAGGTTGGAAATCTTCTTCTCGAAGATGAGGATGTAGGGGCTTTCGAGCACGGCTTCCATGGTGTCGGCGTTGGTGACGAAGTAGGGGGAGAGGTAGCCCTTGTCGAACTGCATGCCTTCAACAACGTCGAGGCTAGTGTCGATGCCCTTGGCTTCTTCCACGGTGATGGTGCCGTCCTTGCCCACTTTGTCCATAGCTTCGGCGATGATGTCACCGATTTCGGAGTCCCAGTTGGCGGAGACAGTAGCAACCTGAGCGATTTCCTTGGAGGAATCGACGGGCTTGGAGATGTTCTTGAGCTCCTCAACGATAGCGGCTGCGGCCTTGTTGATACCACGCTGCAGGGAGATGGGGTTGGCACCGGCGGTCACGTTGCGGAGACCTTCGCGGTAGATAGCTTCGGCGAGCACGGTGGCGGTGGTGGTGCCGTCGCCAGCGATGTCGTTGGTCTTGCTGGAGACTTCGCGCACGAGCTGGGCGCCCATGTTCTCATAGGGGTCTTCGAGCTCAATTTCCTTGGCGACGGTCACGCCGTCCTTGGTGATGTTGGGGGAGCCGAACTTTTTGTCGATGACGACGTTGCGGCCAGCCGGCCCGAGGGTGCTCTTGACAGCCTTGGCGATTTTGGTGACGCCGTTGAGGAGGCTCTGACGAGCGGTTTCGTCGAATGAAAGTTGCTTAGCCATAGTAATACGTTTTAATGCTTAAGGTTGAAGGTGATGATTAGTCAATGATGCCGAGGATATCGCTCTCGTTGAGGATGGTGTAGGGGGTGCCGTTGACGGTCACTTCGGTGCCACCGTATTTGGTGATGAGCACCTTGTCGTTCACAGCCACGTTGAAGGGGATTTCCTTGCCGTCCTTATCGCGACCGCCTGTGCCGATGGCACGCACGATGGCTTCCTGGGGCTTTTCTTTGGCTGTGTCCGGCAGGAAGAGACCACCGGCTGTTTTGGTTTCAGCTTCTACACGCTCTACGAGCACGCGTTGTCCTAATGGTTTAATCATGGTATATGGTTGTGTTTATTGGTTAAAGGTGTGGGAAGACGAGGAGGGGAGTGATACCTCCTCGTCTCCGGGTTGGAAATTAGTCTTCGTCTACAACTTCGGCGTCTACGACCTTACCCTTGGCCTTGCGGGGGCCATCCTGAGCGGCGGAAGAAGCATCGCAGCCAGCGCCACCGCAACCTGCACCCTGAGCCTGAGCGGCCTGGGCAGCCTGCTGGAGGTTGGCGAGCATCTTCTCGAGCTCTTCGGTGAGTTCCTTGGCCTTGGCCACATCCTTAGCTTCGGCAGCCTTCTTGAGGGCGTCTACCTTGTCTTGGATGGGCTTGGTGACTTCTGCGGGGGCCTGCTCGCCGAGTTCCTTGATTTGGCGCTCGACGTTGTGGGCAAGGGAGTCAGCCTTGTTGATGACCTCGATATCCTCGGCCTTGCGGCGGTCTTCCTCAGCATGGGCTTCGGCGTCCTTCTTGGCGCGCTCGATTTCTTCCTTGGAGAGACCAGAGGAACCTTGGATGGAGATATTCTGCTCCTTGCCGGTGTTCTTATCCTTGGCGGTCACCTTGAGGATGCCGTTGGCGTCGATATCGAAGGTCACTTCAATCTGGGGTACACCACGGGGAGCGGGCTGGATGCCATCCAACTTGAAGTTGCCGAGCAGCTTGTTGTCGTTGAACATCTTGCGTTCGCCCTGGCAGATGCGGATGTCCACAGCGGGCTGGTTGTCAGCGGCGGTGGAGAACACCTGGCTCTTGCGCACGGGGATGGTGGTGTTGCGGTCAATCATGGGGGTAGCAATGCCGCCCATGGTCTCGATGGAGAGGGTGAGGGGCGTCACGTCGAGCAGGAGCACGTCGTTCACAGCGCCCATGAGCACGCCACCCTGAATAGCAGCACCCACGGCCACCACTTCGTCGGGGTTCACACCCTTGTGGGGTTCCTTGCCTGCAAGGCGCTTGGCCATTTCTTGCACGGCGGGCATGCGGGTCATACCACCCACGAGCACGAGCTCGTTGATGTCGCTGGTGCTCAAACCAGCAGCGGCGATGCATTCCTTCACGGGGCGAGCGGTGCGCTCCAGCAGGGATTCGGTGAGCTGCTCCAGCTTGCTGCGGGTGATATTGAGCATGATGTGCTTGGGCCCGGTAGCATCCATGGTGATGAAGGGAAGGGAGATATCGTAGCTCTGGGTGGAGGAAAGCGCAATCTTGGCCTTTTCAGCCTCTTCCTTGATGCGCTGCAGAGCGTCCGTCTGGCGGGAGATGTCCATGCCTTCGGCAGCCTTGAACTCTGCGAGAATCCAGTTGATGATGGCGTTGTCCCAGTCATCACCACCCAAGTGGGTGTCACCGTCGGAAGCCTTCACCTCGAACACGCCGTCGCCGATTTCCAGCACGGAGATATCGAAGGTACCACCACCAAGGTCGTACACGGCGATTTGCTCGTTGCTCTTCTTGTCCAGACCATAGGCCAAGGCGGCAGCGGTGGGTTCGTTGATGATGCGGCGCACCTTCAGGCCTGCGATTTCGCCGGCAGCCTTGGTAGCGTTGCGCTGGGCATCGTTGAAGTAAGCGGGCACGGTGATGACAGCCTCGCTGATGGTTTCACCAAGCTTGGCTTCGGCATCTGCCTTGAGCTTGCCAAGAATCATGGCGCTGATTTCCTGGGGGGAGTACACCTTGGTCTCACCACCGACTTCCACTTGGATGTGGGCGTCGCCGTTGGGGGCTTCCACGATAGCGTAGGGCACCTTCTTGTCCTCTTCTGTCAGCTCGGCGTACTTGCGGCCGATAAGACGCTTGGCGGAGAAAACGGTGTTGCGGGGGTTGGTGACAGCCTGACGCTTGGCAGCCTGACCCACGATGCGTTCACCAGTCTTGGTGAAAGCTACGATGGAGGGGGTGGTGCGAGCGCCCTCGCTGTTTTCGAGTACTGTAGCCTGACCGCCTTCCATGACAGCCATGCAGGAGTTGGTGGTACCGAGGTCAATTCCGAGAATCTTGCTCATGGTGTGTGTTTTCTATTGGTTGTTGTTTGTTTGATTTGTTGAAAGGCTCTGTTGCGCAAGTGGCGCAGAGTTGTCTTACCCCCATCCTTGCAAAAAGCGTGCCAGTATGACAAAAGCCTGAAAATGTTGATATATCAATACTTTTGTGCGGAAGGTGGCATCCTTGTATGTGGCAAAATGACGCAGCTGCGACAAAATGACGCATGTGCTAAAGTGACAAAATGACGCAGCTGCGGTGTACCTCAGCCTAAAATAAGGTGAATCATGCGGTGCATATCATCCTCTGTCAAGTGGGGACCCAGCGGGAGGGGGAGGAGATTGCGGGCGAGATAATTCTCCCAATCTGTGGCCGCGGTGTGGCGAATGACCTCTGGCCAGAACATGGGGAGGGGTAGCCCCGCGTCTGCCAGTTCATCGCGGAGCTGGGGAATGCCCGAGAGCAGAGGGTAGCACATGGGGCCGCTAGGTGGCTCATCGGGGAGGATGGAAAGCCTGTTGATATCTTTTAAGGCTGCATGCAATGTGGCATAGTTCTGGCGGCGCTGGGTATCGTCTTTGACCCAATCGAAGGATTTCCAGAGCTTGCTATCCTGCTCATGAAGTCGCTCTGTGCGGTGGCGCAGCGCGCGCTCACTGCGGATGACTTGCATTTGGGGCGAGAGGTGCGCGTCTGCTTGCGCGCGCAGGCGCCAATCTGTCGTATCCTGTGGGGGAAGCTGCGCGAGCAGGTAGGGGGCGACAGCGAGCCCACCCGTGGGCGCGAGGCAAAACTTGCGAGGGCTGTAGAAGCACGGAATCCCCGCGGGGGACGGCGTGTACAAGGCCGTGGCAGCATCCACGATGATTGATCCGGGAAAATCCCCAGCAGCTTGGTTAACTTGTTCACCTGTGAGCCCAAAGTAGTTGGTGAGGAGTATCAAGTCATCTGCCGTGGCATCTTGCGGCAAGCGGGGTGAAAAATCCTCGTTCATGGGGTAGCGCGCCACAGGGATTCCGCGCAGGGTCAATGGCTCCAACACGGTATCACATGTAAATATGGGGATGAAAGCCCTGTGGACGCTGGGCATGTTGTCCAGCAGGCAGCCCAATGCGGCGCGCCCGCTGATGAAGCGAATACACCGCTCCGTTTCGCAGAGAAGATGGTGCGTGTGGGTGCGCATGGTGGGCTTATCAGGCATCGGGGGCGGTGTCAGGCCAGTGGTGGCGGGGGTAGCGGCCTGCTAAGTCCTTCTTCATCTGGGGATATCCATTGCGCCAGAAGGAGGCCAAATCTGCCGTGAGTTGGTAGGGCCGCTGGTTTGGCGCCAAGATTTCAGCCAAGCATTTGACCCGCCCCTCTGCAATCACAGGTGTTTGCGGTACGCCAAAGAGCATCTGGCACTTGAGCGAAAAGACCGGTGTGCCGTCCTCGCGGTACAGCAGCTTGACCTCTCGCCCGTTGGGTAGAGAGATGGCCTTGGGCGCATACTTGTTCAGGCATTGCTTTTGCCAAGGTGAGAGCCATTCCTCCAGAATGGGGATGACAGGGCGCTCTGCGATGTCCTTGTAGCATACGGCGCCTTCGCAAATCATCGTGATGGCGACCAAGCGGTCTTCTTCGCCAAAATCCGGCATTTCTAGCTCGGGCATGGCTTGTCGCAGGCATGTCAGGCGGTTAATCCATTGCAGCACATGCCCATCCCATTTTTCCAATCTCAGGTTGCCACGCACCACTTGCTCGGCCAAGAGCGGAGCGGCATCCTCAGCAGGGGCATCCCCCATTTCTTTTTCGCTCAGCACCAAATCTGCATACATGGTGCGCCGATAGCTCAATACGCGCTTGCGCGCCGTATCATAAATGGCGGTTGATTGTTCAGTCGTGGTGAGGAGCATTTCGGGAATAATCGTACACCGAGACATGCGCGTTTCCACTCCCTTGCCGCCCACTTCTGTGATGTCGGCAGTGTGGAAAATGGCGGCTCCACGTGCCACGGAATCTGCTGGTATTTTGCCACTTCGGTGAGCCGTGAGGCGCGCGGTGCCTGTTGTTTTGTTCGATGCGGCGATGTTGTCTGGCATGGCGCAAAGAATCCCGCGGAGGATGCCTTGGCAGTGGGTTTCAAAATCGGGTTCGAGGGGTGTTTTGCAAAGTTGCTTGTGAGAGGCTTTGATTTCCCGGGCTGCACGGGCCATGATGCCTAACTGGGAGCAGCGGTTAGCATCGTAGCGGAGTCGCTCCGCTTCTTCGACGGCGCGCCATTCTGCCTGAAAATCAGTGAAATCGTCTTCGTGGCGCAACGATGGGTGCAAACCTGTTTGCATGGCAATCGATTCGCTTTGAAGCAAGGCGGCAATGGCTGCCATTTCTGATTCGCAACCATACTCGTGGCCTGCTACCATGAGACGCGAGAGCGTGGGTGCCAAAGGGTAGCGCAGCATTTGCTGGCCTATGGAGGAAAGCCCGCCGCCTTCGTTCACGGCGCCCAAGCGATTCAGTAGTTGCCAGTCGCGTGTGGTTTCTGCCTCGGTGGGGGCATCCGGCCAAGGGAAAGAACGAATGGCCGCCAAGGTGGAGTAGCCCCATGCCATGAGGTGCAGAAAAGCCATGGAAATATCAGCCCTGTGCACTTCTGGGGCGGGGAATGCCTCTCGTTTGGCGTGGGAGGCTTCGCTCCAGAGTCGAATGCAGCGCCCGGGGCCTAAGCGTCCGGCTCGGCCAGCACGCTGCTCTGCCTGCGCGCGCGCAATGGGCACGATGTGCAGGGTGGAGATGCAGCGGCGGGGATCCCAGCGAGCCTCTCGGGCGGTGCCGCTATCTACCACAGAGCGCACACCCTCAATCGTCAGGGATGTTTCGGCGATATTTGTGGATACGATGACACGGGGAATACAGCCAGCTTCCACCGCCTGAGCTTGGGCATCGGGGCTGAGCTGCCCATGCAGGGGGTAGACCTCGCGTCCGCGCATCCAGCTCACTTGCTCCAGCAGCTCGACTGTGCGGCGAATTTCGTAGACTCCTGGCAGGAAGACTAATATATCCCCACAATCGGCGTGGGCAATCAATTCTTTCACCGCGGCGGCACATTGCTCCCAGATGGGCGGTGGCTCCACGTATCCGCGGGCGTTGCGCACAGGTATGGCCTGCCGATACGCTACCTCCACAGGGTACAAGCGCCCTTCGGCACGCAATACTGTCGCCTGCGGCAGATAATCTTGCAGTTTGTCTAGCTCCAGCGTGGCAGACATGACCACCAATCCTAAATCGGGGCGAGTGTTGCGCTGGAGCTCAAGCGCTCTGGCCAGACAAATATCCCCAGACAAGCGGCGCTCGTGCACTTCATCAAAGATGATTGCCGCCACACCGTCCAAGGTGGGGTTTTCTGTAATCATGCGCTCCAGAATACCATCTGTCACGAACAAAATGCGGGTGCTTGCGCTGCGGCGTGAGTCAAAACGCACGGTGTAGCCCACCTCCTCACCCAATTTGCAGGGGTATTGGCGGGCCACATAGCCAGCCAGCAAGCGTGCAGCCAAGCGCCGCGGCTGCACCACGATGATAAGACCGCGCTCCGCTACCCCAGCCTCTGCCAGCATGCCTGGTACCCGGGTGGATTTGCCAGAGCCGGTGGGGGCACTGAGCAGCAGACAGAACCCCGCCTTGGAACTTGCGCGGATGATATCCTGCCGTATGTTGTCGATGGGGAGCATGGTCGTGCGGAATCCTTAGCACGGAAGTTAGGCGTTGTCAAGGATGAACTCCACGCGCGTGCTGATGCTGCTTGCCACGGGAATCC
This sequence comes from Akkermansia sp., assembly GCA_045637025.1. GTDB lineage: Bacteria > Verrucomicrobiota > Verrucomicrobiia > Verrucomicrobiales > Akkermansiaceae > Akkermansia. The sequence goes on from JAZTYM010000046.1 coordinate 7,889, forward strand.
CACCCTGTGTAGCGGGGGTAAAACGCCAGTGTTGCAGAATCCAATGTACAGCTGTGGTGTCGAAAATGCGGTGCCCGCTGCTAGTGGTGATGTGTACTTGCGTGGGCGTGCCTGCGGGATTGACCGCGATGCGTACTTTGACGGTGCCGCGCGTGCGGCTGGCTTTCATCTCAGCGGGATAAGGTGGTGGCGGTGCTTTTTTGTAGGCAGGCGGGGTGATGGCCGCGGGTGGCGCAATGGCCGCTAAAGCGGGGGTGGTAGGCTTCGCGGGTGTTGCGGCAAGTGCTCGTTTTGCGCTTGGCTGGGTGGGGTTGGCCTTGCGGGGGGCTTCACTCTGGGCATTCAGAGATTCGGGAATATCGATGAGCGGGAGTTGTGCAAGCGGCTCTTCCGGTGTGGTGCAGATATCGGGTATTTCCGCTATTTCTGGCTGGAGCAGGGGGGCTGTGTAAGAAATTTCTGGGGCGGATTGCTCTGTGGGTGCTTGGTGTGCGGGCAGGGTGCGCGTGGTGGCTGGCGGGGCGGCTACGGGTACGATATGAATCCCCTGTGTCGAATGCGCACCCACGAGATGGTAGGCGCTGAGGAGACTCCCCAGCACGGTTATGCCCACGAGAAGCAAGAGGGTGAGCAAGGCGCTTCGCCATGCCGCCCCAGTGTGTGGGGGCGCGCAGCGTGGCCTGCCTATTCTTTTCCTTTCTCGCTTCATTCTTCTATCCACAATATATGAGAATCGGCCACCTCGCTCACGCTGAAAAGACGCGAGTCTTGCGGGAAGCGCACCTGCTGGGCGTGCGCCGAAAAAGCCCTGTTTTCTTTCCACGCGGGTATCCAGATGCACTCCTGCGAGATGGTGATATCGATTTCGCGGCTCAGTTGTTGGGCTGCGGCCAAATCTCTGCTTGTATGGTAGCGTTCGAGCAGTGCGTGCAAGGTTTGGCTCTTTAATCCGAATGGTGCATCGTGCCCCGATGCGTCGGCTGCAAAATGCCGAGCATAATCGGGCAGGTGGGGGGTGGCTACTGTAGCCCAAAAAAGAAGTTGGTGCTTTTGCTCCTGCAACATACGCGAACTAAGCTGCCATGAGGCGGCTTCTGTGCGCAATTCCAGCCCACAAAGGCGCGCCTGCTGTGCCAAAAGAGTCATGAAGGCTGTGTTGCGCCCCGATGGGGGGTAGAGCAGGGTGATGCTCAAGCGCGTACCATCAGATTTTTGCAAAATCCCATCGCTTGCCGTCTCATGGTAGCCTGCTTTGCTGAAACAAGCTCGCGCCTCTGTGGGGGAGAAGCCCACGGGGGGCTCTGGCTCCCCTTTTTGCCATGGGTAGCCAGAGGTGAAGCTCTGGAGCCGCTCGTATTCCCCGCAGAATACTTGAGAAATGGCTTTCTCCATGTCTAGCGCGTGGGCGATGCCGCGGCGCAGGTGGATGCAAGGCAGCGCTTTGGCATTGATAGCGATGCCGTATGGCGGAATCGGGTGGTGCAAGGTGCTGCGGGTGAAATGAAGGTGAGTTTCATCGGCGTATTCTTCACGCTTTTGCAGCCAGCCCGCTAAGTGGCGAGTTTGGAGTAAATTGAGTTGTCCCCGCCGCAAGAGTTCCCAAGCTTGGGCTTCATCGGTCAGGAAATGGTATTCGATGGCATCCACATTGCAGGTGTGGCGGAAATGCGGCACGGTGTCGCCCCACCAATGGGGGACGCGTTGCAGGCGAATCATGCGCCCGCGTTGCTGTTTGTCAATCATGTACGCGCCCGTTGTCGGGGGGATACGGGGCGCGTAGCGGGTGGCATAATCGCTTCCAAACTCGGCATAGAAACGGGGCTCCGCGGGGTGCAGCACACTGGCTACCATGAGGGGGGCGAGCGGCATCTCGCGCCGCAGGGTGATGCTCAGTTCGTGTTCGCCCCGAATCTGGATGCGCTCTACGAGGCTTGCCAGCTTCTGCCAAGCGTCATCTTTGCCGGCTTTTGCACGCAGGGCTGCACCCAATGCAAAATCTGCTGCTCTCAGAGGCTGCCCATTGGAGTAACGCGCTTGCTTATGCAGGCGGAAGTGGATGCTGCGGCCAAGCTGCGCCCAGCTTTCTGCGAGCCCCGGTAGCAGTTCTCCTGTGAGGGGGTGCTGCCGCAGCAACGGAATGTCGATGCAAGTGAAGAGATTGTAGTGAAAAAACTGGGGAGACGCGCTGCCAAAGGCAAGAAAATGGGCTGGGTAGGGGCCCACATTGCTGACCCGCAACACGCCGCCGCGCTTGGCTTGCGGGTCTCCCAAGGGGGGGGCGCCTTCTCCCCGCTGCCAGCACAAGTGCGCGGATTCTGATTCTGTCAGCGGGGCTGCTTGTGTGATTTCGATTTCGCGCTGGTGGGATGGGTTGCTCCACAAATCTGCCGGGTAGATGGGCCCCCCTCCTTCATTAGCCTTGGCGGTGGGGGGCTGCTCCCCATGCTGAGTTTGTTGCAGCATGACCCAGCCAGTGCAGCACAGCACGAGCATGAATAGCAAGATGGAGCAGCCCCATTTCATCGTCAGAAGCTGATGGTGCAGCCACCATAGATGGCTGTTCTCGCGTTAATCATATCGGGGACGCTGTAGCCCCAGCCCTCATATCCTGGCTCGATGACGTATTTTTGCCCAGTCAGGTTTTCGATGCGTAGGTCAAAACTCACGTGTTCGTTGACTTTGTAGTGGGCATACCAGCGCAGCGAGTAGTAGCTATCTGTACCAGTGGCAAATGTGCGACCGCTTGCTGCCACAAGGCCTATACCCGTGGTCAATCCCTCCATGGGGCTTGTGTGCACATCTGCCGACCATGTTTGGCGGGCGGTGTAGGGAATTTGCTTATCCTCTGCGGCTTTGGGTTGCGTGATGGTGGCCGAAACCTTGTAGCCACTATCCCAAGTATCCCCGAAATCTCCACGCAATGCCAGCTCCACCCCCTGAATGGTCCAATGGGTGGTAGCATTGTAAAAGTCTGCATAGGTCTGCCACGTAGCTGGATCCGTCATGTATTTCTCGCTGATGGCATCATCTTTGCGCTCCCAGAAATAGGTGGCACTCGCATAGTGCCCCTTTGTGTACTGGTGCTCTATGCCCAAATCGAAACTCATGCTTTCCTCGCATTTCAACCGCGGATTCCCGCGATAGGTGACGCCATAATAGGAAATGGCTGCCTGGCTGCGCTGCAGAGCACCCGGCGCGCGGTATCCTGTGCCAAATGAACCGAACAGACGGGTGTTTTCTTGGTTGAAGCGGTAGCTGCTTGCCGCTCGTGTGGTGAGGAGGGCGTGGAAGAGGCTGCTTTGGTCCAAGCGCAAGGCGAGGCTGTTGTCCCACTGTTGGGTGGGGGTGAAACAGTGCTCAGCAAAGATGCTGTATGTGTTTTCTAACCCGCTGTAGGGGGAGCGTTCGCCCTCGTTGGTCCCATCGTACTGGCTGCGCAACCAAGTGAACCCGCCCGAGGTGGTGTGTTGCTTGTTCCATTTGTAGGCATTGCGCCATTCTAGCTGCACATTGCGCGTATCATAATAGTTGCCGTGTCCGAACATGTAGTCGTTGCCGAAGTAGCCGGCCATGAGGCTGCTTGTCCACTCATCTGTTACCCGGCAACGCATTTTTGCCGTCACTAAATTTGTGCGGAAGGTGTAGGGTTGAAGCCCCCCGTAGTATGGATCGGGTGTGTAGTAGTTGTAAGCCGCGTCTTCTCGGCGGTAGGTCAGTGTCAGCTGGGAGCCTTCTGTCAGGTAATGGTCCAAGCGCAGAGCTTGACTGTAATTTTCGTACTCACCTGCGTGGCTGACGCGGGGACTAGACCCATCTGCGTACCGTATATCGTTGTTGGTACACTCTGCGGTAGAGGAGAGGAAAAAAGCGGTATTGTCGACACGTCCCTGCACAGTGGCGTTGCCCGTGTAGGAATCAAAGCTGCCCATTTCGTTGAAGATGCGGGCGCTGGGGTCGCCTTCGCCCTCGGGCGTCTCCATGAAGATGACACCCCCCATGGCGCCGCCACCATAGGTGGCACCCTCCGCTCCTCGCAACACTTCCACTTGCTTCACGTCAAACATGTTGGCGCGGCCCATGATGTTGGGCGTGAGGTTGCTGCTACCTGTTGAGTTAAAAATGCGCATCCCGTCTATCATGGGCAGAGTCTCGGTGCCGCTGCTCATGCCGCGTATCGCAATGTTGGCTATGTTGCCTCGTTGGTTGTTGCCACCGCCAGGTTGGATGTATACCCCCGGCACGGTGCCTAGAGAATCGCTCAAGCGGTAGCGCCCCGCTTTGCGCTCTTTGTCGGCATCTAATACGGTGACGGACACGCCTGTGCGGTCATAGGGTAGGGCTATCCCGCTGTGCGCGGCCACCACCACGGGCGGCAACTCTGCTTCCACTATGGCCTCCGCCTGCGCGTAGGCATACTCGCCGGCCCACGCAATGGCCAGCACAACTCCTGTAACACCCCACTGGGATGCAATATTTTTCTGTATCATGGTAATGTGATGCCTGGTGGAGTCTTGGTGCTTCGCCAAAGAACTCCGTGTTTCAAGGCGAATCCCCTGGCTGGCATTCCGACTGAGTGCTCACCCTAGTGGCACAATACGGTTGCGGCACAGCGACGGATTCTCACCGTCTTCCCCATCTATTTCCTGCGGCTTCCAGCCGCCTCCGAGGGATTCTCCTGCAAGCTTACCCTGCTTGCAGTTATCTAGGGGCGATTGAACCACACTTCTATGGCCCCTGCAAGCAAAATAATTTTTCCCATGATAGGTTCCTTGCTTGACTCCGCGCGTTTCCTGTGATACCATCCCCCGAAAGAGCTTGAAAACTACCCAGACTCCTTTTATCTAAAATTATGAAACCCGCTACATTCAACTGCACAGTACTGCGCGACGGTCACCAGTCTTTGGCTGCTACCCGCATGTCTACCGAGCAGATGCTCGAAATCGCGCCCATCCTCGACACCATGGGCTTCTCCGCTCTGGAAACTTGGGGTGGTGCTTCCATTGACTCCGGTCTTCGTTTCCTTGGTGAACACCCGTTCGACCGCTTGGATACGCTCAAGAAGTTGGCTCCCAAGACTCCTCACATGATGCTTCTGCGTGGCCAGAACTTGGTGGGCTACACCCACTATGCTGATGACGTGGTGGAAGCCTTCGTGAAGCTGAGCGCCAAGCATGGTATGAACATCTTCCGTATCTTCGACTGCCTCAACGACCCGCAGAATATGCGCACCTCCATCAAGGCTGCCAAGGAAGCTGGCGCTCAGGCTCATGGTACCATCTGCTACACCACATCTCCTGTTCACAACTTGGAGTACTTCGCCAACTTGGCTAAGGAAATTGCTGATATGGGTGCTGACGCCATCGTCATCAAGGACATGGCTGGTCTTATCCCCCCCGCTGAGACAGCTGCTCTGACCGAAGCTATCAAGAAGGCCACCAATCTCCCCGTGTGGATTCACACCCACGAGACGGCTGGTCTTGGCGCCGCCACCTATGTGGCTGGTATCAACGCCGGTGCCGACGCTGTGGACGTGTCCATCGCTCCCTTTGCTAACGGTACGGGCCAGCCCGACTGCATGCGCATGCTCGCTCTCATGAACGGCTACGACCGCGCTCCCGAATTGGCTGATGAGGAGGACTTCAAGTCCAAGCTCTCCGAGATTTCTGCTATGCTCCAGCCCGTGTACGACAGCCTGTCCCGCTTCACCAGCCACGCAAACGAGGTGGTGAACAGCGACACCCTGCGCTATCAGGTGCCCGGCGGTATGCTCTCCAACTTCCGCAGCCAGCTCAAGGAAATGAACATGACCGACAAGTTCGAGGAAGTGTTCGCCGAAATTCCCGTGGTTCGCAAGGCCCTCGGCTGGATTCCCTTGGTGACCCCCACCTCTCAGATTGTGGGTGTGCAGGCTATGATGAACGTCAAGTTCGGCCGCTGGAAGAACATCACCCCGCAGTGCGCAGACGTGGCCCTGGGCTACTATGGCCGCACCCCCGCTCCCGTGGATCCCGAGTTGCAGGCCATGTGCGCCAAGAAGATGGGCAAGGAACCCATCTCCTGCCGCCCCGCAGACCTCATCAAGCCCGGCATGCAGGACCTCCGCGACAAGCTCGCTGCCAAGGGTATGCCCGTTACCGATGAGAACTGCGTCATCTACTGCATGTTCCCGCAGCAGCTGGAAGATTACTACGCAGGCAAGAAGCCCGAGCCGCCCACCACTCCCAAGCAGGAGAACTACGGCGCTCCCGCCGCCCTTACGACTGTGGGCGTTGCCGCCGCTATCTCTGGCCGCAACATGAAGCTCAACATCATGGGCCGCGAATACGACGTGACCATCGAGGAGAAATAAGTTCTATCTCGCCGTTACTTTCAGACCCCGCATCTGCTCATAGGCCGATGCGGGGTCTTGTTTTAGAGAAATCTCATCTGCGCATTTATTATTTGAGATACGGCCCAGTCAACTATTGGGCTTTCGCAATCGTATCGCTTAGCGCTTGAGCATCAGGAGCTGAACGGGCGGAGCCGTCGGGGCGATTTCAAAGCGCTGTTCGCTGCCTTGGATGCGCAAAAAGTGCCGGCCTTGGCGGGGAAGGTTGAGGCGAGCTGTGCGGCGCATATCATCACTTGTCGTGGGGAGCTTGTCTTGGCAAATGGGGGAGCCTTGCTCATCCTCTAAGATGATAAGAAGCGCTGCCTCAGAGCGGGGCTTGATGTCGACCATCAGGCGTTGGCATTGTGGCGGAAGGCCCGCTTTTTCGTACCACGCGCGGGAGAGTGCCAAGTAGCGCTCTGTCACGTCCTCTGCGGCAATGTGGCTATGGAGATTCCACACGGTGGGAAAGGAGCCATCCTGACGATGCGGAGATACGGCGAAGATGCGTTGGAACGGGATGCGCGGGTTGATCATCCCTATGTATTCCATGACCCACGGTGTGTTGAAATCCTTTTCATTGAACTCCAGCATCTTCCACTCCCCGTCGCACCATGCTTCACACCATGTGTGATTGCCGCGGATGTGCCCCCATGTGCCGATGCCCACAGCGCGTGCGGGGATGCCGACGGAACGCAGAGCGCACACCAGCAAGATGCTTTGGCCCGTGCAGGACACCTTTTTCTCGGCGAGTGCTTCCATGGGGTTCATAAGAGGATGCCGGCGCTCAGTGGAGTAGTAGACACCTGTCACTTGAGTCATGCGCGAAGCGACCATGAGAGCGGCCTCGCTGGCAGTCTGGCAATCTTTGACCAGAGGCCGAAAAAGCGGCTCAAGTGCAGGGCGCCAGTTGCTGGGCGCTTCGTCCAGCACATGATTGGGGTGCAAGGCCACTTGCGCCACGTCTGGCGGAGCGGCTCCACTCCACGGGAACTGCGCGAAAGCGGCCGTGGCAAAGAGGAGCAGGGCTGTGAGGACGCGCTTCATTCCACATCACCATAGAGGGTGAATCCTGTGCACTCGCGGATGCGCACGGGCACAATGCTTCCTACCTCGGCCGTCCCGCCCTCGATGATGACGGGCTTGTTCTGCGATGTGCGGCCCTGCAGACGTGTTTCATTGTTCTTGCTGGGGCCTTCTACCAAGATGCTTTGCAGCGTGCCCACCAAGGCTTGGTTGCGAGCAATCGCTATGCGGTTCACCGTTTCGAGCAAGTCGTGATTGCGCTCTTCTTTCACGCGCAGGCAGATTTGGTTGTCCATGGCTGCGGCTACCGTATCCCGGCGGGGGGAATACTGGAAGATGAAGGCATTATCAAACTGAATGCGCTCGACCGCGGCTTTTGTCTGCTGGTAGTCCTCATCCGTTTCGCCGGGGAAGCCTACGATGATATCGGTGGTGATTGCCAAATCGGGGCGAGCTTCGCGCATGGCCTCACACAGACGCAGGTATTTCTCATTCTTATAGGGGCGGCGCATCAATTGAAGAATGCGGTCGCTGCCGCTTTGCATGGGGAAGTGAATGTGGCTGCAAAGCTTGGGCAGGTAGGTATAGGCATTGACCAAATCTTCGCGGAAGCCAATGGGGTGGGGGCTGGTGAAGCGAATGCGCTCCAAGCCATCCATATCATTGAGCTGCTCCAGCAAGCGCACGAAGGCGGAGCGGCCGTTGATGATGGGTTCCTCTCGGCCATAGCGGTTCACAATCTGCCCAAGGAGCGTTACTTCTTTTACGCCTCGGTCTACCAATTCACGCACCTCCTGCAAAATGTCTTCTGCTGGGCGGCTGCATTCGTTGCCGCGGGTGCTGGGCACAATGCAGTAGGAACAGCGCATCTCGCACCCTTGCATGATGGAGACGAAAGCCGTGCAATTGCCAGAGGGGGGCAGGTGGTCGCGGATAGCGTTTTGGAAGCCATCTTCCTGTTGGGTGCGGCAAATGTGCGCGCCCTTGCGGAAAGGTTCAGTGATATGGAGTCCCAAGCGACTGCGGAGCAGTCGGTTGCAAATCTCATACACATGGTGGTATTGTTGCGTGCCGGTCACCACATCTAATCGCGGCACATCGCGGAAAAGACTGGCTGCGCGGCTCTGGCTCATGCAGCCCATGAACCCATACACCACCCAAGGCTTTGCCGTGGGGCGAGAACACAGTAAGCCCATCTTGCCCAGCGCTTTCAGCTCCGCCTTCTCGCGAACCGAGCAGGTGTTGATGAGTATCACATCGGCCTCCGATTCTTCCTTCGTAAGCTCGTACCCCCCAGCCAGAAACATGCTGGCAACTTGTTCGGAGTCTCGCTCATTCATCTGGCAACCGTATGTCTTGATAAGTACGCTGGGCATGGGTTTAGGATAATAATGCGTTTTTTGCTCGCAGCAGGGTAGCAGTTAGCGCCCCATCTTGCAAGCTTTATTATAATCTCCTTGCGGCATGATGGGAACTTGTTTCTCAGCCCGTGCGGCTGCTTTTACTCTTTTGTAGAGTATGCCTTTTTATTTCTTCAACACGGGGTGAGCTGTGACTTGGGTCTTGTACTTGGCAAAGAACCATGTCAAGCCACTCCATTCTACATCCACGCTGGCATTGGCCAGCCCCACGCACTTTTCGCCGCCCTGCATGATGGCATCGTTAATGGCTCCGCGGAAGGTGACCGTGTTGCTCGGATCTTGGGCGGGGTTAAAGCCCACCAAGGTCATTTCGCAGGTGCCCACGAGATTCTTTGTGCTATCGACATAGTAGGATGCGCCTTTGTTCAAATCAATCTCTTGGGTGGAGATAATCGTATAGTGTCCCACATGTGCATTGCAACTGCAGAGCACTCCTGCACAAAAAATAGCCGACAACAAGGATTTTGCTTTCATCCCTTTCATTCTAGCATGCCGTATTACCCACTATCAAGATAATTCTCGGCACCATATCTTAGAATGAAAGATATAAAATCAAATGAGATACCGAAAGCCCCCCCAAAAAAAGTCATCCAAAGTGCCAAAACAGCCCTTGCCGCCCTGTTTTGGCGCTCCGGGGTATGCCAGCGCCGTGCCAAAATAACTCGGCGTCTTTCCTGCTGGCGGGTACCATGTAGCGCGAACGCAGCAGCGAGGTATCGCGGTGCCCCATCTCCAGCTGCAGCTCTGGCAGATTGCGGAACTTGGCCGCGTGGTATGTGGCAAAGGTGTGGCGGCACACATCCGGTACCCAGTGGTGGAATCCGGCTGCACGGCGCAAGGCCTGCCACCGCCGCCTCCAGTTGCGGGGGATGCGGCGGTCGCGCTTGCAGATGCCCCTCACGCCACGCAGGGGAACCGCACGCCCGCCGCCCGTCTTGCTGGCGCGCGGGCGGATGATGACCAGTCCCTCCTCCCAGTTGATATCTCCGTCTTGGAGACGGCTCACCTCGGTGGGGCGGATGCCGCCATAGAGCATCAGGCTCAGCGAGAAGCGCATATCCCGGAACTCCGGGCGGCTGGCAGTGGCTTGCAGTTTTTCCACTTCCTCCGGCGTCAGCGGCTCGATGGGCTTTTCCTGCACGGAAGGCACCTCGATACGCGTCACGGGATTACTATCCGCCCATTCCTGCCGAATGCCGTAGCTGAACACGCTGCTGAGAATCACGCGGCCCTTGCGGTAGCTACTGGGGCTGGCTCCGAAGGCGGCGGCAAGAATCCGCTTGCAATCCGCCGAACTCATGGAGCGCAGCGGCATATCCGCCGCGCCTTCCACGCGCAGAATGCGGCGCACGAAGTGGCGGAGGTCGCGGCGCGTGGTCGGGCGCAGGTCCTTGCGGGCCTCCACGCTCGCCCATGCGGCCTCGCTCAGGGACACGGTATGCTCAGCCACCTTCACGGCTGCCACGCCTGCCTGAATCACCCGGCGGAGCAGAGTCACCAGCTCGGGGCGGCTTGTCCCCGTGGCCAATTCTCCCAGGGTCCCGATTGCTTCCAAGGTCAGACGGGCTGCATCATTCTCAGATACTCCGGTACCGGCTAAAAGACTTTTTGTGATATGATTTTGCTTCATGATGACATGTGGGATCCTTCTTTTCTAATGCTGTTGTCAAAACAAAAGCGCGGGGGTGACTAAGTTTCCTATGTTAGCGCAGGCTTTTTGAGAACCAAGAACTTGCCATTTTATCCTTTTTCTGCCTTCATGTCGCATTATAAGTTATTGATACAAAGCCCCCTCATCGAGGGTCTGTTTTAGAAATGCTGTATCATGCATAAGAAAACGCTTTTGCATGATAGATAAGCAAATAAGTCGAATAAAATCTAAAGAGCGAGTTGCTGAACGCGGTGAGGTCTTTACAGCCGAGCGCGAGGTCAATGCAATGCTTGATCTTGTCGCTAATGAGTGTCTGAGACCAGATTCCCGTTTCTTGGAACCGGCTTGTGGAGATGGCAATTTTCTGGTTGCCATACTTCGACGCAAGCTTGCGGAATTACGCAGAAAATACAAGAAAAGCCCTCGCGATTACGAAAAACAAGCCATCGTAGCCATCGGCAGCTTGTATGGCGTGGATATTATGAACGATAACGTAGAGGATTGTCGTGAACGACTTTACAACATTTGGAACGAGGAATATACCGACCATTGCCGTACTGAAACATCAGACGAAACTCGAGATGCGGCTCGGTTTATCATCAGCCGGAATATCATAAATGGTAATGCCCTAACGCTAATGCGCGTAGATGCTGAGGGAAACGACACTTCTGCTCCCATTGTCTTTTCCGAGTGGACGTTGATTGGTAGCACACAAATACAACGCTCCGACTATACGTTGTCCGACCTGTTGCTTTACAATGAGTCAGGTAGCCTCTTTGCTAAGGCTATGAGCGAGGAGCAAAAGGGAGAAGGGGGAGTATTCCTGCGCAGATATATCACTCACTACAAAAAGGTTCAAGAATATGGAGAATAGTCTATTTCGCAATGTCTATAATCCCGATGTGCTTTCATGCATAGCCAACTTGAGCAACGACGAAGTGTTTACGCCGCCCGAGTTGGCAAACAAAATCATTGATATGCTCCCGCAGGGGCTGTTCGAGAATCCCGATACTACATTTCTCGACCCTTGTTGCAAGAGCGGAGTTTTTCTGCGTGAGATAGCCAAGCGATTGATTAAAGGGCTTGAAAGGCAGATACCCGACTTGGAGAAGCGCATCGAACACATCTTCTCGCGCCAGCTCTTCGGCATTGCCATTACCGAGCTGACTAGTTTGCTCTCTCGCCGTAGTGTCTATTGCAGCAAGTATCCAAGCAGTGAGTTTTCGGCCTATCCGTTCCCCGAAGATAAACCACAGGGGAACATTATCTATCAGCGCATTCAACACACTTGGCAAAAAGGCAAATGTACCTATTGTGGTGCTTCGCAGAGTGAATACGAGCGTGACGAAGAACTCGAAACCCACGCCTATCAATTTATTCATAACCTTAATGTAAAGAAACTTTTCAATATGAAATTCGATGTAATTATTGGGAATCCTCCGTACCAGTTGAGTGATGGAGGAGGAACTGGTAGTAGTGCGATGCCAATATATCAAAAATTTGTCGAGCAGGCAAAAAAACTTAATCCTCGGTATTTAAGTATGATTATACCCGCTCGTTGGTATTCTGGAGGAAAAGGTTTGGATGAATTCCGTACTACAATGCTTACAGATAGAAATATAAGAGTATTGGTGGATTACGATAATTTCAAAGAAGTCTTTCCTGGAGTAGATTTAGCTGGTGGTGCATGCTATTTTTTGTGGGAAAGAGATTCTCCTGGTATATGCAGAGTAACAAATCACAGCGGAGGCAACTCATCTACAGTAGAAAGGTATCTTAATGAATATAACACTTTTATTCGTTCTAACCAAGCTATAGAAATCGTCAAAAAAGTAAATCGACTTCATAAGGATGGAAAGTTTTTAAATGAACGTGTTTCTGTTAGGTTGCCATTTGGCATTCCTACTACCTATGTACCCCAAGAATCAGGAATTCCATGTTACTTTACTCAAAGATTGGGAATTAAGTTCGTTGACAAAAGAGATGTTATTGATAATCTGAAAATATTAGACAAGTGGAAATTCCTTGTTCCTAAAGCTCCTATTGCTGGACAAACAGATTTCTCAAAGCCTATTGGGTTTTATTATGATGGAAATACAAGGATCGCAAAGCCTGGTGAATGTTGTTCTGAATCTTGGTTGGTAGCAGGTGCATTTAACACAGAATTAGAAGCTTTGAACTATAAGTCATATATATTTACTAAAACCGTACGTTTTTTATTATTGCAAACAGTTGTAGGGCAGAATATTACAAGAAAGAACTTTTGTTTTATTCCTGATTTAGGTGAATACAAAGAACCATTCAACGATGAAAAATTAAGAGAGATGTGGGGGATCAGTAGAGAGGAATGGGAATTGATTCAATCTAAAATTGGAGAAATCGGAAAACAAATCAAATAATTAAAGGTTATATCATAAAGTGAGTTAACTTATATGATTCAACAATATTTCCCCCAACGTCCCATCGTTACACCAACCATCTATGCCTATAGGCTGATAGGAGTAGATACTCACAAAGGTTATTTGAAAGTAGGTTATACCAACCGTACGGCAAAGGAACGCATTGATGAGCAGTTGCGTACCAGCAAGGTGAAGTATAAAATCGAATTGGTGGAATCAGCCATGAGCAACGATGGCTCTTGCTTTACTGATAAGGATGTGCATCGCCTGCTTGAACGCAAGGGCTTCAGTCGTCTTAATCCTATGAATAAGACCGATGAGTGGTTTCATTGTTCGGCTGCAGATGTGAGGTCTGCGATATTGTCACTTCGCACGGGTGGGGCAAATGAAGAGAATAGAACGCAACACTTTTCAATGCGCCCAGAGCAGTTTAGGGCTGTCGAACAAACCAGGAAATATTTTGAGCAGGCACTTAAGGACGAGCCAAACCGTACACCGAAATTTCTATGGAATGCAAAAATGCGTTTCGGTAAGACCTTTGCGTCGTATCAGTTGGCCAAGAAGATGGATTTGTCACGTATTTTAGTGCTGACTTTTAAGCCAGCCGTTGAGTCCGCTTGGAGAGAAGATCTTGTATCTCATATTGATTTCGAGAGGTGGCAGTTTATCTCCAACAAAGACGCTAAGAACAACAACCTGAACATAGACCAAGAGTTTGATAGAGCCGATAAAACAAGGACGATAGTTGTGTTTGGTTCATTCCAAGACCTGCTTGGCACAAATGAAAGCGGAGGCATCAAGGCGAAGAATGAATTTATACACACTACTAACTGGGACTTGGTCATCTTCGATGAATATCACTTCGGAGCATGGAGAGAACGAGCCAAGGAATTGTTTGAGAAGGAAGATGAGGAAGAAGCTGTTAACTTCGATGCGGAGAAGTACCAAAAAGAGGTGGCAAACAATACTATCAACGAATCGTGGTTGCCTATTTCTACACGATATTATCTCTTCTTGTCGGGTACGCCATTTAGAGCCATTAATAACGGCGAGTTTATTGAAGAGCAGATCTTCAATTGGACTTACAGCGATGAACAGCGGGCTAAAGCAGAATGGAAAGGACGAAACAACCCGTACCAAGCATTGCCGCGAATGGTTATGCTTACCTATCGTATGCCCGATGAGATACAAGAAGTAGCCAAGCAAGGCGAATTTGATGAGTTCGACCTTAATGTGTTTTTCGCGGCCGAAGGTAAGGGAGAGAATGCCCGATTCAAATATGAGAATGAAGTGCAGAAGTGGCTCAACCTGATTCGTGGCGGTTATCTGCCGACAAGTATTGATGACTTGAAACTTGGGCAGGACAAGCGACCGCCGATGCCGTTTAGCGATACACGACTGCTCAATGTGCTTTCGCATACGTTGTGGTTCCTGCCAAATATTGCGTCGTGCTTTGCGATGGCCAATCTGCTTTCTCAAAAGCAAAATCGTTTCTATCATGATTATAAAGTGGTGGTTTGCGCCGGAACGGCAGCAGGCATAGGGCTTGATGCCCTGCGCCCTGTGCAAGCCAATATGGGTGACCCTTTGGAAACAAAAACCATCACGCTCACTTGCGGCAAACTGACAACAGGTGTTACTGTCAAGCCATGGTCGGGTATTTTTATGCTCCGCAATTTGAAAAGTCCGGAAACTTATTTTCAGGCAGCGTTCCGCGTGCAAAGTCCGTGGGAGGTGAAGAACGAAGAAGGCGGTAAAACCATCATGAAGAACGAGTGCTATGTGTTCGACTTTGCTCTCGATAGAGCCTTGCGACAAATATCCGATTACAGTTGCCGATTGGATATTAACGAGAGCAACCCGGAGGCTAAGGTCGGCGAGTTCATCAAGTTCCTGCCTGTTTTGGCATACGATGGCAGCAGCATGAAAGAGGTAGATGCCCAGGATATCCTCGATATTACCTTGGCAGGCACCTCGGCTACATTACTTGCAAAACGTTGGGAGTCAGCACTTCTTGTGAATGTAGATAATGATACGCTTAAGCGTCTGCTAGCAAGTGAGGAGGCCATGCGAGCCCTTATGAACATCGAAGGATTCCGTACTCTCAACAGCGACCTGACAACCATTATCAACAAGTCTGAGGCTGTAAAGAAAGCCAAGAAAGAGAATCCCGACCCGACACCCAAGGAAAAGAAAGAGATATCTGCCGAAGAAAAAGAGATGAAGAGCAAGCGCAAGCAGATACAGGAGAAACTCATTAAGTTTGCCACTCGTATCCCTGTCTTTATGTACTTGACTGATTATCGCGAGCGATGCCTCAAGGATGTTATCACACAGCTAGAGCCGGGACTTTTCAAGAAAGTAACCGGATTAAACGTTGCTGATTTCAATATGCTTTGTTCACTTGGTGTGTTCAATGCCCCGCTGATGAATGATGCTATTTTCAAGTTCAAGAGGTACGAGGATGCCAGTCTTATCTATACCGGCATAAACAAGCACTCCAACGATGAAGTTGGCGGATGGGATACCACCATCCGTAAAGCTCAATACGAGAAGTTGTACTATAACCAGCAATCTTCTATGCGATAAGGCGATTAGAGTCCCTGTTCATTTTTAACGTCATTTGACTATTGTGGCTATCTGTTTAAATTACGGCAAGTTGGACAAAAATGAGCCTTGACTCCCGCCATCGCTTGCAAGAGTCTTTTTATCCCCTTGCAAGCGATGTTCCCTTTTAGGTTGATACTCGGTGAAAAATAGCGTTTAAATAGTTGATTCTGTGTAGCTTCTCAGTTCGAAACATCTTTGCTTGCCACAGAGCCGCCATTCACTCAAAATCGCCTAGGCTCACAGAATCAATACATTGTAGATTCGAGACATCTGGCTCTTCTGCAATAATTGTGGAATGAGCCCCGCGAGGAAGAAAAGACAAAGGAGAAAAGTATTAGTAAAGAGCCAAAAAAGATTGAGCATGGAGGAGAACACTCCTACCATGCCCAGTGTTGTGTTCTTGAAGTACTTGAAGATTACTGGAGAGGGCGTGGATAGACAAGGCAAATTTGCTTATGCCACGTGTGATGAAGTGGAGCAGCCGGTATGTCTGCATTGTGGCAGCAGAGAGCTCTACGCACATCGATACTACCATCGAAACGCTAGTGCCATGGGACGAGATGGCGCGAGGAAACGACTAAGGATTAAACTGAAACGATATAAATGCCGATGTTGTGCAAAGAGCTTTTCGCAATCATGCAACCGCATAGGCAAATGGCAACGCCGCAATGCCAGGCTCAACGACATGCTCTCCCGAGAGTGCGCCAATGCAGTAAGCAACAAAGCTATAGGAATGAAATATCGAATCAGTACCAGTACAGTAGAACGCCAACTGCACAAATACCACGCAGCCTTACTTAGCGAACAGCTGCAGTATCCCTGTCCTCAGGTGATGGGAATAGATGAACACAGCATCCACAGGGGTCGGACTAAGGGACATAAATTTGCTGTTACGCTGGCAGATTTACGCCACCATCGCGTTTATGAAGTCTTTGAGGGTAAGAATAGTAAGGTGTTGGAAGCAAATCTGAGGCGATTGCGCTCATGAAGCAGGGGCGCAAGTTGAGCGGCAAGAAACGCGAGGAGGCAGAACGCTTGGGTATTGCCACTCAGATGGAGGGTGGCGATGAGTTTCTGGCATGGGCGGGCGTGTATGCGCGCTTGGCGCAGACGAGGCAGATGCGCCGAAGCGGGGTGCGATAAAGGGCGAGATTTACGACCGATTTGTGACCGAGCTTGGTAAGAAAAACGAGATGATGCAGCTACTAGGTATGAGCGCAGCCGAGGTTCGCGAGGTGATGAGCAAGATCCGCAAGTCGGTGGCGGCTGGACAGATGGATGACGATATGGGTAAGCGCAATAGAGGAAAAGGTGGAAATACACAAAATAAAAAGCCTCATAAATCAATGTAAGCATTGAAATATGAGGCTTTTAGCGGACAGGGAGGGATTCGAACCCTCGGTACGCTTTTGACGTACACACGATTTCCAATCGTGCTCTTTCGACCACTCAGACACCTGCCCAAGTTGTGCTCCTGAACCTCGGTTGAGGATGGGTGCGCAGCAACTATACGCTATTGCGGTTTGTTTTGCAAGCTAAATTTTGAAAAATGTGTAATTTTTCCGAAATAATGAGCTTATTTTTTGATTTTCTCGGGGGAGAAGGGGGCAACAGGGAGTTGATGCTCGTTGACGAGGTTGGGTGTGAGGTAGGTGAACCAAGCATAGCGAGCCGTAACAGGGGATACTACCTGCGGAGAAGAAAGAACAATGGTTGACCCTTCAATCGTTGCGTCTGCGGGGTAGTATTTGCCATCCTTGCCGGCCAGCTCAAAGTGGCGCGGGGGCTGACCATCGGTTGTTTTGAGTTCTGAGGCGTGTTCAAAGCTCAGCACGAGACGCCCATTGCCAGCTTTTGCCACATCCTTGATGCGGGGTGCATAGGCAGGGATGTCTTTGCCATAGACTTTGGCGGCAGCAAGATTGGCGAGACGTTCACCGACTTCGAGCTTGCGGGGGGGATGAACGTCACTATTGGTGGAACCTAAATCCGTGGTGACGATGTAGTCTACGCCGGGCAACTGAGTTGCGACCTGATCTTGCACGTGGCGAAACTCGGGCCAATAGGCGCGCAGGGCGGATTTGTCGTTGATGCGGGGAAGTTGCACCATGAGGAAGGGAAGCTCAGGGGACTTGAACTCCGCTCGCCAACCGGTGATGAGGTCTTTGAGCAACTTAGAGTTCTGCTGCATGTCCTGAATCTCTGCATCAGACTCGCCTTGGTACCAAATGACACCCGCGATGGGGAAATTTTCCCAAGGCTGGATACCTGTTTTGTAGAGGTAGGTGGGCTGGTAGGGGTGCGGGGCTTCAAGTTCGCCTCGGTTGTTGAACGAAGCGCGCCCTCGAACCCAATCAGACATGTATTTGCTCTCCAACCACTTGGGAGTGAGACACTCGCGGTACTTCTTGCCGACAACCTTGGTGGGCATCCATGCCATCATTTCCGAACCACCCAGAGAGGAATGGATGATGCCAACGGGTACGCCAAGTGTCTCCTGCAATTTGCGGCCAAAGTAGAACCCCACAGCCGACATGCGCTGCGAGCTAGTGGGCGAGCTGACGGCCCAAGAACCCACATACATTTGCCCGTCTTTGAGCTTTTGTTTTTCAGCATCCGTGTAGTGACGGGGATTGGTGTGAATCTGAGGCTCGTTGTGGTAGAAGCTCAGGTTGGGGTGATTGGCTGCGGCGATAGCGTTGCGATCTCCCGTTTGGTTGAGGCGCCAGAGCATGTTGGATTGACCGGAGGCCAACCAGACCTCGCCCACGCGCACGTTGTCGAGCGTCACGCTATCTTTATCGCCCTGCTTAATGGTCATGGTTTGCCCCTCGGCAGAGGCGGGCATGGGCTGAAGCTTGGCACGCCACTGCTTGCCTTTCACTTCTGCCTTGACGTTTTGCCCAGCAAACTGCACCGTGACAGATTTAGGGCCGTCTGTCACGGTGCCAGTAATGGGGATAACTCGCCCCTGCTGCAACACCATGCCAGAGCCATAAATACCGTCAACTGTGATTTCCGCAGCCAGATGGCCGATGCTAAGAAGAAATGCTGCAATTGCACAAGTGATTTTCATGGGATATGGGAGAGCAGGGGTGAGGGTAATAGATGAGGTTACATGCCGACGATTTCGTAACCGCCGTCTACATAGAGAACCTGACCAGTCATGCTGGCTGCACCATCGCTGGCGAGGTAGGTGGCCGTTGCGCCAAGTTCCTCCAGAGTGCAGGAGCGCTGCAGCGGGCTCTTTTCTTCGTATACCTTGAACATGCCCGTGAAGCCAGTCACGCCACGAGCGGCAAGTGTCTGCACAGGGCCTGCGGAAATGCAGTTGACGCGGATGGGAGCTTCGCGGCGACCCAGGTCGAATGCCAAGTACTTGCAGCAGGTTTCCAATGCAGCCTTGGACACAGCCATGAGGTTGTAGTTGGGCACCACTTTCTGACTAGCATAGTATGTGAGCGCAGTGATGGAGCCACCGTTTGTCATGAGCGGAGCAACGGCGCGAGAAAGGGCAATGAGAGAATAGGCCGACACTTGCAGGGAGATGTTCCAAGCATCGCGGGGGATATCAGAGAAGTGACCCTCCAAGGTGCCGGGAGCCTTGGGTGCAAATGCGATGGCATGCAGAAGCATATCCACGCGGTCGGTGTGCTCGGATACAAAGCTGAAGAAATCTGCAATGGATTGGTCATCTGTCACGTCGAGGTTGCAAACAGGTGTATCTTCACCGAAGCTTTCTTTCACGAGCTTGATGACACCGTCCTTGAGGCGCTCGCCCTGATAGTTGAAGATGAGCTTAGCACCTGCTTCGTGCCAGGCTTTGGCGATACCGAATGCAATGCTGCGCTTGTTGGCTACGCCGGTCACAATGCCGACTTTTCCTTCTAAGGGTTTGGTGATGGACATATGAGTATTGATTTAGGTGGTTGAGAAGAGTGTTAAATGGTGGGGAATTCCTGTGCGATGATGCGGGCGTAGGTCATTGTCATGCGTACGCCCATGGATTCCATGTAGGCGATGCGCTGGCGAATGGCTTCGTCGCTGATACTGGGGTCATCTACCACAAACTTGAGGCGGTAGTACACCAAGCCACCCTCCATATCGAGGAGGAGCTGGCCTTCTGGCAGATTGGCATTGAGCGTGAGCAAAAGCATGCTCAGTTCCTGCCGGTCTTCCTTGGCAATACGGGAACCAAAGTGCACGTCAAACACCAAGCTGCAGGGTTCGTGCAGTTCGGTGAACATGAAGGTGCAGGGCATACCCGTCGTGTCAATGGGAAGATAGGCAAGCCCGATTTTTTCGCTGCCGGCGCCCATTGTTACCCATTGATAATCCTCACCTCGAGAGATGAGATGCTGGCGCACTTGGGCCAGTAGATTAGGTTGTGTAGACATGTCTGAAAGGAAATTGAGTGTGTGATGCAGGGTCGCTTCGCCCGCTTGCTTGTTCGTATACTAGCACGCGAGCTGGAGTCTAGTCAAGCTTTTGTGTGCCTCGGTCTTATTTTTCACGCCCGCCGTAGTAAGCCCCTGCTAGTTTTTCTACCAGGTGCCCCAGTGTTTCTACCTCCTCGGGGCTGAAGATTTGGGCGTGTTTTTCGATTTCCATCGCAATGAATTGGCGTGTGTTTTCGATGAAATCTGCCCCATCCGCCGAGAGTCTGATACATACGGCTCGTCGGTCTTCTGGGTTGGGGGTGCGCTCCAAAAAGCCCTTGTTGACCATGTTTTCGACCAAGAGAGATGTGGCGGGGACGGTCATCTGCATATTTTGCGCCAATGTTTTGAGCGCAATACCACGGGAATTGTTGCGAGTGAGAATTTCGACATTGACGAGGGCTCCTGCCTGTCTCATCGTGAGTCCCATCACTCGTTTTTGTTGTGTTTGGGGTGTCTTCTTCAGGCTGTCGCGGCGGATGTCATCCATCAGCTGAAATAACGTGAAGAAAATGTTGCTGCTTGCGGAGTTGTGTGCTGTACTCATGCTAGTGTAATGATACCTTAGCTTATTTGATTGTCCAGCAAAATAATTCAGAATGTGGAATTATTATGCAATATGCCTTTGTGCTTGCTTCATCTGCAGGATGGTGGTAGAGTGTGGCTATGCAACACGAGAGCCCCCCGCGCGCATGGGTAGAAGTCGATTTAGAGGCTATTGCCCACAATTTGGACATCGCCCGGCAAGCTTTACCAGACACCCAGTTGATGCCAGTTGTCAAAGCTGGGGCGTATGGACATGGTTTGGAGCCGGTGGCCCGCCGTCTGGATAATGATGGCATAGCTTTCTTTGGGGTGGCGAATGCGGGCGAGGCGCGCCGCTTGAGTCAGGCTGGCATCCGCACCAAGCCTTTTATTCTTGGCCCGAGTTTTCCGGAGGAGCGCGAGGAGATTGTGCTCAACAACTGGTGCGGCACGGTGTCGACAGTTGAGGAGGCGCAGCACTTCCAATCCCTTGCTGCGTTGTATGATAAGACCTTCCTTGTGCACTTGGCTGTGGATACGGGGATGGGGCGCGAGGGTGTGCTGCCTGATGAAATAAGCGGGCTGGTGACTGCGCTTAAGCAGATGCCCAATCTGGTGGTGGATGGTGTGATGTCTCATTTCCCTTGTGCAGATGAAGATGTGCCGTTTACCCAGAGTGAAATCGCTTGCTTTGCTGATTGTGTGGCTGAATTGCAGCAGCATTTTCGCTTGCGTTTTAGGCACATAGCTGCTAGTGCTGGGGAGCTGGGGTATGAGATACCGGTGGCTAATTTGGCGCGCCCTGGTCTCATGTTGTATGGTGTGGCTCCCATGGCCTCTATCTACGATGGCGTGTTGCGACCCACGCTCAAACTTAGTTCTCGCGTGTCGTTGATACGCACCCTGCCAGCGGGGCGAGGTGTATCATACGGCCGCACCTTTATCACCAACCGCCCCACACGAGTAGCCACCATTGGTATTGGCTATGCGGATGGTTGGAGTCGCCACTTGTCTGGCAAGGGTGCGCAGGTGTATATCAATGGTCACTATTGTCCCATGCTGGGTCGCGTGACGATGGATCAAATCATGGCAGACGTGACAGATGTGCCTTTCGTGGCACCGGGAGACGAGGTGGAATTGATTGGCCCGCACTTGCCCGTTACGAAGGTTGCAGCCATGGCTGGTACTATTGTGTGGGAAATCTTCACGGGGCTTGGCCCGCGCTTGCCGCGCCTTTATCATTGAGCCGCTGCATTATATTAGGCCAAGAAGCAGCGGCACGCAAAGTGGCGCAGGCGCTCTGCGGCCTGAAGTGGGGTGATGCTGTGGAATTGCAGCGGAAGCTCTTCTTTGCGCAGCTTGGCTGAGGTGTTGAAGTGAATACGCTTGGTGAGGCGGCTTGTCCAAAAATCTGCATAAAGCACAAATCGCGAGGGCGCGAGGGTGCAGGCCAAAATAGTGATGGTGCGAGCAATCATTTCTTCTACCAAGGTGTGGTCACTGTAGTCTAGCTCGCTCCATGTCGAGGGCATAGGCAGCAAGCCCAATTCGCCTGTGTGGATTTGCTTGCCGCCGCGCCGTAGTGAGCAGACGGGTGATTGCCCCTGCAAAAAGTAGAGCGTGAGCGTATCATCGGCCTTGTCTGCCAAAGCATCGGCGGCGTTTAGCAAGCGGGCAGGGCACGCATATCGTGTTTCAAGGTGTGCCAGCATCCGCTCAGGAAGAATGTCTGCGGGTACCTCCAAGGTGATGCCGTATAAATGACTGCGCCGAGTGGCGGCGTCGAGCCATGAGTCGAGGCTCTCTGCTCCCAGATAGGCAAACTCTGCCTGATGCGTTTGAATCACCTTGCCCAGCATGTCGCATATCTCCATGGTGCCGCGTATCAGCGCGCCGCTCCTCCGCGCTTGAAAATAGGCCCCATACGCGTGCTTTGCATTCACTCGATATTGTTTCACCGGTCTGCCTCCGCCCGAGGGAACTAGCCCCGCCTCCTGTGCTTCTCCTCTCGCACACAGTTCTGCCATGGCTTTGTTGCAGCTGACCAAGCTCAAGCCTGTGGCAGCAGCGAGCTGCGGCCTGGTGGCTTCTCCTCGTTTTTGTAGCGCTTGGCGTACTTTCTCGATAGCCGATTGAGTCATGACTTTATAAAGTGCGTTAAGAAAGTATAGTGCATTTTTGTGAAAATGGCAAGCGAATTCACAAAACGCTGATAGAAAGTGGGTAATGTTGCTTATAGTGAGGTGAGAATGAGAAAATGAAGAGGCAAGTGTTAGGTATAAACTGGACAAGTCATTGAAAAATTGATAAACTGGGTGCAACAACAAAGAAGAACACACCTATGAAGTACATTTTTGTGACAGGCGGCGTTGTATCCTCTCTTGGTAAAGGTTTGGCTGCAGCATCTATCGGTACCTTGCTCGAGCATTGTGGCTTGGATGTCACCATGCAGAAGTTTGACCCCTATCTGAACATCGACCCCGGCACCATGAGCCCCTACCAGCATGGTGAGGTGTATGTGCTGAACGATGGCGCTGAGACGGACTTGGACCTGGGCCACTACGAACGCTTTATTCATTGCGAACTTTCTCGCCTGAACAACCTGACCAGCGGCAAGGTGTTTGAACGCGTGCTGGAGAAGGAGCGCCGCGGCGATTATTTGGGCAAGACGGTGCAGTACATCCCCCACGTGACGGATGAAATCAAGCAGCGCCTCTATGATTTGACAGAGAAGAACAAGAACTGCGATGTGATTATCACCGAAATCGGTGGCACTGTGGGTGACATCGAAGGTTACTTGTTCCTTGAGGCCTTGCGCCAGTTTGCCCTGGAGGTTGGCCGCCAGAACTGCTGCTTCATTCATGTGACTCTGTTGCCCTACATTAAGGCTGCAGGTGAGACCAAGACTAAGCCCACCCAGCAGAGCGTGGCCAAGCTGCGTGAGATTGGTATTCAGCCGGATATCATCGTCTGCCGCACCGAAATGGACAACTTGACGGACGAAGAGAAGCGCAAGATTGGTATGTTCTGCAACGTATCCCCGCGCAACGTGGTGGCATTCTGCGACGTGAAGCACTCCATCTACGAATGCCCGATTGACTTGGGCCGCGACCGCGTGGACCGCATCGTGACCGAGGTGCTGGGAATCACCGTTCCCAAGCCCAAGATGGATGATTGGCAGAAGTTTGTGGGTCGCGTGATTCACCCCGCCCACAGCGTACGCATTGCCGTTGTCGGTAAGTACATTTCCCTGCAAGACGCCTACAAGTCCATCTACGAAAGCTTCACCCATGCTGGTGCCGCCAACGACTGCCGCGTTGAAATCGTGCGTATCGACGCCGAAGCTCTGGAAAGCAGCACCTGCGAGGCTATGATTGGTGACGTGGATGGCATCTTGGTTCCCGGTGGTTTCGGCGAACGCGGTGTGGAAGGCAAGATCATGGCTGTGCAGTATGCCCGCGAGAAGGGGATTCCGTTCTTTGGTATTTGCTTGGGTATGCAGGTGGCCGTTATCGAATTTGCTCGCAACGTCTTGGGTCTCAAGGATGCCAACTCGACAGAGTTCAACAAGGATTCCTCCGCACCCGTCATCTGCTTGCAGGAAGAACAGAAGCATATCGAAAACATGGGCGCCACCATGCGCTTGGGTGCATACCCCGCCCACATCTCCCCCGATACGCTTTGCAGCAAGCTCTACGGCGGCAAGGAGGTCATCTCCGAACGCCACCGCCACCGCTACGAGTTCAACGCTGATTACCGCGAAGCCTGCGAGAAGGCTGGCATGGTCATCTCCGCTGTGAATGATGAGCACGGTTTGGTGGAAGTTGTGGAGCTTCCCGGTCATCCCTACTTCATTGCTTGTCAGTATCATCCTGAGTTCCAGAGCCGCCCGACCACGCCGCATCCTCTGTTCTCCGGTTTGGTGGCAGCTGCTTTGGAATACAAGCAAGCCTAATCCGTTTACCTATGTTTTCACCGTCGGCGGCAGGAATGTGCTACACCCTGCCGCCGATGTCTTTTGTCTTGAATAAATCATGATAGATCTCCTCGTCATTGCTGCGTACTTCTGCGCTATCTTTGGTATTGGCCTCTACGTGGGGCGCAAACAAGAAAGCTTGGAAAGCTACGCTCTGGGCAACCGCAATTTACCCTGGTGGGCTATTCTTGCTTCCATCCTCGCGGCTGAAATCAGCGCGGCCACATTCTTAGGCGCTCCTGGTGAGGGATTTGCCTTGCGCAATTTCACCTATGCCCAGCTGGCCATTGGTACCATCTTGGGCCGCATTATTGTGGGCCGTCTCTTCCTGAAGCCTTATTATCAATACAATGTTGTTTCCATTTACGAGTATTTGGAGAAGCGTTTCGGGTTGACAACACGCCGTTGGGCCAGCGCCACATTCCTGCTCAGTCGTGTGTTGGCCAGCGGCACGCGCCTGTTCTTTGCGGGCATTCTCTTGGTCATTGCCTATATGATGATGACGGGGCAAGACAGTGCCGGCAAGATGGAAACAGTCGTTATCTACATCGCGGCGCTCACATTCATCACGATTGCAACGGCGGTCTACACCACGCTGGGTGGGCTCAAAGCCGTCGTGTGGACGGACGTGTTGCAAGCCTCCATTCTGGCTATCTCCCTAGTCACTACTATTGGCGTGTTGCTCTTCAGCATCAAAGCTGGTGGCAGCTGGAGCGCTGCGTGGGATTCCATCTGCTATCACCTTGGCAACAAGGATTACAATCCTTGCCAAATCGACAACCTCAAACCTTGGGCCTTGTTTGATTCGGGTATCACAGGGCAGGGGCTCATGGCGGATATCCGCAATATACTCAGTAGTGAGTACACCCTGTGGAGTGCTGTGCTCGGCTCCACCTTCATCACCATGGCGACGCATGGCACTGACCAGGACATGGTGCAGCGCATGCTTGCTGCTCCCGATAGCAAGAAAGGCGCGCGAGCCGTCATCCTTTCTGGTCTCATGGATATGCCCATCGTGCTTATCTTTGTGTCTTGTGGCATGCTCCTCTTCGTGTATTTTGCCCAAAATGGCATCACACCGCCCGAGAAACAAATCGAAATCTTCCCCTGGTTTATCATTCATTGCTTGCCTGCCGGTGTGCGTGGGTTGCTTGTTGCTGCTTTGCTCGCCACGGCCATGGGCTCTCTCTCCACAGCTCTGAATGCTCTTGCCACGACAGCCACAAAAGACTGGTATGTGGATGTGTTCCGTCCGCAAGCTTCTGCGAAAGAACAATTGAGCGCCGTGCGCTGGCTCACTGTGCTCTTTGCCGCTCTTCTTATTGTGGTTGGCGCTGGCACAGCTTGGCTCACCGTCATGGATCCTACCGTGCGCATTCTTCCCATTGCTCTAGGTATTTTTGGCTACACATACGGTTCTCTCTTAGGCGTTTTCCTTCTTGGTATGCTGACCAAGGGTAGGGGGAATGACTGGGGCAATGTCATGGCCATGATTGCAGGTTTTATTGCTGTCATAACGCTTGAGTTATTAGGTCGTTATGAGCTTATTCCGCCCATCGCTTTCCCGTGGCGTGTCACCATCGGCACTCTGGCCACCTTCCTCGTGGGATGCTGCTTTGCTTCCAAGAAAAATCTCCCATCTTAACCCAAAAAAACTGCATTTTGTGGCATATTAATCACAAAATGCAGTTTTTACCTTGACTTTTTCTTCAAAATGCTGTTTAATCACCCCCGAGCACACGTGTTCATGCCAGCTTGGCGGAATTGGTAGACGCGCTCGACACAAAATCGAGTTCGAAAGAGTGTGGGTTCGAGTCCCACAGCTGGTATTAAGAAACTTGTTGAAAGGAGCGGCAGTTTGAAGACTGCCGCTCTTTCTTTTTCAACATTTCATGCGGCAAATCGGGACATCGTGCGACATTTGAGATATGCCCCCCCGTATATGCCCAACATATGGGTCAAGCCCAAACAATGTGGAATTTGAATTTTCATATCACGATGTGACCACATTCAATTAACACTCTTAACCGGTAGTTTTGAAAGTTGGGGTCAAGCCCAAACAATGTGGAATTTGAATTTTCATATCACGATGTGACCACATTCAATTAACACTCTTAACCGGTAGTTTTGAAAGTTGCGGTAGCCATAGGCTCGGCGTTGAATTAATTTCATTTTTCTATGGAAGCCTTCGGTGATTCCGTTGCTCTTTGTGAAGCGCCACATGCGGATGATAGGTTCAAACCATTGACGAATGGTGCGCCCCAGCTTCTTAAATATCTCTGGCGCATCATGAAGCATCTGCCACACCATTTCCTTGAGCCTTTCGAGTAAGGGTACACAATTGATGCGTTTCCTCTCCTTTATGCACAATAAGGAACACAACTCTTCCTTGAAGTCGTAGGCGGTCTGAATAGCTGGATGCTGACTGAATTCTTTTTCCAGTAGCAGCCTCTGTGCTGGTCTCAAATTGGCTCCCTTTGTACGCAGTGCACAGGTAATGCCTCTCTTCCATTTTATCTCAGGATCGGCGGCCTTGCAGAACTCATGGAACGTATCAATAATGAGCCGTATTACATGAAATCTATCGGCCGCTATCTTAGCACGGGGAAAAAGGCGCTGCACGATGCTGCGAAAGGGGGAGCTTAAATCCATGCAGATAACTTTCACCTGTTCTCTTCCCTTTAGTCGCCTCAGATTTGCTTCCAATACCTTACTATTCTTACCCTCAAAGACTTCATAAACGCGATGGTGGCGTAAATCTGCCAGCGTAACAGCAAATTTATGCCCCTTAGTCCGCCCTCTGTGAATGCTGTGCTCATCTATCCCCATGACCTGAGGACAGGGATACTGCAGCTGTTCGCTAAGTAAGGCTGCGTGGTTTTTGTGCAGTTGGCGTTCTACTGTACTGGTACTGATTCGATATTTCATTCCTATAGCTTTGTTGCTTACTCCATTGGCGCACTCTCGGGAGAGCATGTCATTGAGCCTGGCATTGCGGCGTTGCCATTTGCCTATGCCTATGCGGTTGCATGATTGCGAAAAGCTCTTTGCACAACATCGGCATTTATATCGTTTCAGTTTAATCCTTAGTCGTTTCCTGGCTCCATCTCGCCCCATGGCACTGGCGTTACGCCGGTAGTACCCATGCGCGTAGAGCTCGCTGCTGCCACAATGCGGACATACCGGCTGCTCCACTTCATCACACGTGGCATAAGCAAATTTGCCTTGACTATCCACGCCCTCTCCTGTAATCTTCAAGTACTTCAAGAACACAACACTGGGCATGGTAGGAGTTTTCTCCTCCATGCTCAATCTTTTTTGCCTCTTTACTAATACTTTTCTCCTTTGCCTTTTCTTCCTCGCGGGGCTCATTCCACAATTATTGCAGAAGAGCCGATCAGTGTAGAAATTACGTACTTTGGCACACAAAGGTGACTTGCCGGCCTCCCTCATGACTTCAATCCCGTTCCTCCCAGTCATGAACCCGAGCCGCAGGATGAACTGCCCCTCTGTGCTTGATAAGTAACTGGAAAACCCGCCATTCTGACCTCAGCAGACTGGCGGGTTTCTCTTTCCCGGTATGGGGGCAGTGACGCAATGACGGAATGACAGTAGAAAAGAATTTTTACCTATGAGGGATGAAATCGGAGGATTCAGTGGCGAGCACTGAGCTTGCCCCAGGCTTTTTGCAACAACTCACGCACCTTTACTTCTGCTTCATGCGGGGAAAGAGATTCCGCCCCGGCAATATCACACAGTTGTTTCCATTCAAGCGGAGTGAGCCGGACAGAAAACGACACGATGTCATCAAATTTAAGCTCCGGGCGGCGGGCTTGTTTCACGATAGCCTCAATGGCGTTCTGCTTCAGCTTCGGAATCGTTCTTCCGGAGCTGAACCATCCATTCACCGTTGTAACACTCACCCCGAGCAATGAAGCAAGATCAGGCCGACGGATTCCTGCCAATTCAACGGCAGACCTCAGACGTTGGTTTACTTCATTCATCTCTCATATTGTACCAAAATCGCGCATTTATGACCAGAATGAAACCGATTCAAGTCACAAAAGTTAGCAAAATGCGTAATAAACAATAAGCCGTGCATATGAAATGCTTGCTTTCATTCGCAAAAAATGCTATTTTCAAAAGGTCAGAACTGGTCATGCCTATCATCTCTCTCCAGATTCCGGTAAGCGAACTCTTTGAAACCATTCGGCATCTTCTTGCGAGTGGAAAGGAGGTTCGCGAGGAGTTACTTAACACTGTGATGGGGGCTATTGACTGCGATTCACCCCATAAATCTTCCCAAACTCACAATGAAACGATATTTACACATTAACTCGCTGTTTTTCTGTTTAAAAAAAACTGTTTTTGTTGTCGTACCATTGCTGCTATGTAGTGTTTGTTCTCTGTCTGCCGCTGATAATCCTTCGCCGGCTAACGATCGAGCAGCGTGGATTCGTAGCATGAATGAGCAGGTGCGTGCCAAGGCTCGCTCTGATGCCCGGGCCGCGGCAGCGTGGGAGCGTGCTAATCATGGCGTATACGAGGGCGGTGGTGCTTACGATGCTATGCGCGGTGCGCTTTACTTCAAAAGAAAAGCAGAAGAAGCAGCGAAGAGAGGCGATGAGAGTTCTGCCCGATATTATACAGAATTGGCTGACGAAAGCCTCGAAATCGCCGAATCTAACTTGGAACGAAGTAGAAGAAAAGGCAATACATACGATATAGAAATGTATAACCAACTTTTTCGAGAGCAGGAGCCTTCTTCATCGAAGTTTCCCGTCTTTATTTCCATAGCAATCTTGTCCGCTGTTGGTTGTGGCGTGTTCTACTATGTCAGACGAAAAAAAGTAAGCAGACGAAAAAAAAGGAGAATAAAAAAAATTGCCGGAAACAATTTTGATGCTTTTCCGCAGTATAATGAATCTACCACACTAGGTGTACCTTTGCCCAATACACCAACAGACAAATTCTACATATGTAAACCAGGATTCGACCAAGAAGGCCCTTATCCTGAAGAAATGGTGCGTAGCTGCTATGAACAAGGCATTTTCCCTGCTGATACATTAATCTGGTTCGATGGTGCGGCAGAATGGATGCCTATTCGAAGTGTTTTTGCTACGTCGGGACAAGCTTCTTCAATGTCTTCTGCTCCGGAGATCTCCGTTCCGGCGCCTCCGTCCCCTCCACAAGAAGAAGCTGTCTATTATGTGGCTCAACCCGGAATGCAGCCGCAGGGTCCTTACACCAAATCTACAGTATTGGCTGATTATTACAAAGGAACATATCCTGCCGGCTCAATGGTCTGGGGGCCTGATACAGGCACCTGGATTCCTATCGAGAACTTATTGGGCTCCGCCTTGCATTCTTGCAACAAATCGGTTGTGGGGCATTTTCAAGGCTGGGGCAACGCTAAGAGTTGGAATCCCATCACTGCTTTTGTCAGTTGCATGAAGCGCTATGCCCAGTTCAACGGGCGTGCTTCGCGTTCGGAATACTGGTACTTCCAGCTTGCGTGGTTTATACTGTATATCCCCATTGTTATTGCTAAAGCTGTTTTGGCAGAATGCGATGCAGAGGGGGTGGGGTTATTATTGGAGCTCATATTCCGTTTGTCCACCTTGGTTCCGATGGTTGCTGTTGCTGCTCGTCGTTGCCATGACACTGGGCGAAGCGGCTGGTTTATGCTCATTCCCATTTATGGTTGGGTGCTTTTCTTCCTGCCCAGCAAAAACGAGAACAATCCATACGGCGACTCTCCGCTTCCTCCGGCCTGATGCAAAAATACTTCGTAGTGGAACCCGGTGCATCTCCCCATGGCCCCTATGCAGAGACCATGGTCAAACGCGCCTTTGAGCATAGGATGTATCCTCCAGGAACTAAAGTGTGGTGGGAAGGTGCGCCTGAGTGGGTGCCGATAGAAGCAATATTTGGCAGCAAAACGCAGCACACTGTTCCACCACCTCCTCCTAGGGTTGAACAAGCAAATTACACGCACTCTGTCAGGCCATCTTTCGGCTGGAACGTCATCAACGCATTCACCAGTAATATGAAGCGGTACACCTGCTTTGAGGGGAGAAGTTGTAAGTCTGAGTATTGGTACTATCAACTGGCCTGCCTGATAATGTGTATATTTTCCATGTGTTTTGGAGAAATCGGATTTGCCGTGGTATATATCCTGATGAATCTTGTCTTGTTTGTACCCAACATGGCACTCAGTTACCGCCGGCTACAGGATGCCGGTTACAACGGTACGGCTGGAGCTGTCATTAGCGGTATATTTGATGTGCTGGGGCTGGTAACTATTCTTGCTGAAAGCTTTCTTCCATCTGACCTAGCGGCTCTGGTTTTTATTATCGTCTTGGGTTGCATGCCATCAAAGAATGTGAGCAATCCTCACGGAGCAGCTCCGCTACGTCCTATTTAACCCTTTTCCTATGCGATGAAACAATATTACGTCTATATTCCAGGCGATGATTCTGTGCAGGGGCCATTCCCTGTTGCAATGATTCAGAATGCCTATACTCAAGGCATCTACAATGATGCGGTTATGTTACAGGATGTCAATGGCGGTGATTGGGTTAGTATCGGCTCGGTGTTTTCAAAACCATTGCCTCCCCCGCCTCCCGTACATGTTGCAGTTCCTGGTAACAATAATGACGGTGCTGAAAATGGCAACAACAGTGGCCTTGCATCAATGAAGTACGTTGGCATCCTGATTGTTGTTTTTATAGCGGTGTTTGGTCGCCATTTTTTCAGAAAAAACAGTTTTCATGATTATCCCGTATTCGGCTGGGTTGTCACCATTGCGGTTATCGCTGTCATTATAGGTATCATAAAAGAGAGCACGCGGAAAAAATAGTTTTCGAGATTTCTTCCTATTTTCCAGCGCGAATGTCGGCAATACATAATCAATGACACCATGACCATAGAAACAGCATTTTCCTGAATGCCGGTGAAAAACGGTTGTTCCAGGGGTTATATATGCATGAGCGGGTTATTTCGCCCTCTCCTCATGCATTGAATGTGTGAGCATTCCAACATATAACCCCAACAACGACCAAACGATGAGTACAAGATCGCACATCGGCATCTGGAACGAAGATGGAAGTCTGGATGTCATTTATTGTCACTGGGACGGCTATCCGTCATATAACGGAGCAGTCCTTCTCCATCATTACCAAGACCCGGAGAAGATTCGGGAATTGATTGCCCTGGGAGATATCAGTTCGCTGGCAGAATCCGTGAAGCCGGTGGAAGGTGAACATACCTTCGAATCACCCCAGGAAGGTGTTGTCGTAGCCAACGGACGAGACCGTCACGAGGATGGCGTTGACACCAAACATTTCGACACACTGGAGGATTTCCTCAGAGAGAAGGGCGAGAGGTTCAACCTCTCAGCCGATGCAAGGATGGATGAAGCCATGTCCGCAGTCGATGACTCGGAGGATGCTTGTCTACACCCCATCTCGGTTGAAAACTAACCCCGGAAAGGCATCGAACACACCGAGGCGCAAAAGGCCGCAAAGGTACTCAAAACGCTCCAAGAAGACCCGGCTGTACTTGTTGTACTGCTGGATGTGGATTCCCCCGGCGGCACGGTCAACGGGACGCCCGAATTAGCCGAAGCCGTCCGCGAGCTCAGCAAGAAGAAATATGTCTACGCCTTCACCTCCGGGCAAGCATGCTCCGCCGCCTCCTGGGTTGCCTCCCAGTGTGACGGCATCTATGCAGCCCCTTCAGCCAGGGTGGGGAGTATCGGCGTTCTTCTCCCCTTGCTGGATTGCAGCGAGGCCTATGCCAAGCTCGGACTCCGCAAGGAGGATATCACCGCAGGCAAGTACAAGGGAACCGGCCTCACCGGTACCAGCCTCACGGATGAACAGCGAGCCCTCCTGCAGCAGCAGGTCAATGAGACATGGGCCGACTTCAAGGCCGCTGCAACCTGCCGCCGCAATATCGCCCCGGAACACATGGAGGGCCAGACCTTCCCGGGAGCACAGGCCCGAACGCTCGGACTCGTGGATGCGACCATCTCCACGCTGGAGGCCGTGCAGAACAAACTCCGAGCCCCCCACTGTAAGGGCTCATTTTGACAACACCATCACCATATATGACCACTATTGACGAACAACTGGACGCCGCAACGGCGAAGGTCTCCGAGCTCAACGCCCCGGCGGACTAAAGGCTTTCCCGCTCTATCTGAACCTCCCTTGTTACCGCCCACCTGCCTGCCGGAGAAGGCGCGCGCATTCTGAATGCTTATTTTTTTCAGCTGCTTTGAGGGGAGTCATGCCATCCTTGTCCGCCTTGTTGACGTTGATACCGGGTGCTGCCAGCAGGAGCTTCACGCACTCGGCGTGGCCATGCAAGGCCGCCCCGTGGAGGGGCGTGTAGCCCACCTTGGCCGC
Source organism: Akkermansia sp. (assembly GCA_045637025.1). GTDB lineage: Bacteria > Verrucomicrobiota > Verrucomicrobiia > Verrucomicrobiales > Akkermansiaceae > Akkermansia. The sequence goes on from JAZTYM010000046.1 coordinate 40,717, forward strand.
CCCGTGGAGGGGCGTGTTGCCACCCACGCGCGCCTGGTTGACGTCGATACCGGGCACGGCCAGCAGGAGCCGCACGCACTCGGTGTGGCCTTCTCTTGCCGCCCAGTGGAGGGGCGTAATGCCAAGAAACTCGTCCGCCTTGTTGACGTCAATACCGGGTGCTGCCAGCAGGAGCCGCACGCACTCGGCGTGGCCACCGTCGACCGCCAAGTGGAGGGGCGTGTAGCCCACATTGACCGCCTTGTTGACGTCAATACCGGGCACGGCCAGCAGGAGCCGCACGCACTCGGTGTGGCCTTCTCTTGCCGCCCAGTGGAGGGGCGTGTCGCCAAGCGCGCTCGCCTGGTGGACGTCGATACCGGGTGCTGCCAGCAGGAGCTTCACGCACTCGGCGTGGCCACGGTAGGCCGCCATGCAGAGGGGAGTCAGAGACATCCAGCCATCGTCATTCGGCGCATTGACATCAGCACCTGCGGCGATGAGCAGGGATAATTGTTCAATGTCATTTTTCTCTGCGGCATTAATGATTTCTTTATCTCTTGCCTTGCGCTCGGCTTCCTCTCTTGTCTTGCGCTCGGCCTCTTCTCTGGCTTGGCGCTCGGCCTCTAGTCGGGCGAGTTCATCGCGCATTTCCTGCCTGACGCTCTCCAGTGCCTGCTCATAGAGGAAGTACACACCGGGAACTGCCAGCGCAAGCACAAGAGTAATGATGGCTCCCACGATGAGCGCTTTATGGGGGCGCTTGCGTGGTGCCGGTTCGGGGGCGAGCTTGTTTTGCTGCGCTCCAGCGCTTGTTTTCTGAGAATTTCCGGTTGCCATACAGGTCAGTAAAGAATGAATGCGTGGTCATCAGAACAGGCAGAAATGGCTGCTCTGCCGCTATTCTAATACATACGAGCTCCGTTTTCAATAACTATCGTTCAAAATCGGGGCATTTTTCAGCTTTTGCGCTCTACCGGAACCTCCCTTATTTTCGCCCACCTGCCTCCTGCAGCAACAGGTCAATGACACTTGGACCGAGTTCAAGGCCGCAGTCACCCGCCGCCGCAATATCGCCCCGGAACACATGGAGGGCCAGACCTTCCCGGGAGCACAGGCCCGAACGCTCGGACTCGTGGATGCTTGTCTACACCCCATCTCGGATGAAAACTAACCCCGGAAAGGCATCGAACAGACAAGCACCAGGATAGACGGAAGTGATTGATTTTAAGGCTATATACGCCCACGTTATATGCCCAGAATGCGTAACTTATTGATAATGAGACACGCAAAACGTCCAGCTGGTATATTATGAAACTTGTTGAAAAGAGCGGCAGTTTGATGACTGCCGCTCTTTGTTTTTCTGCGATGCTGTGCCTATACGCCATTTGAGATGCGCCGTCTTTTGTGCTTAGTATTTGGAATCAACCAGAATGACGATACGTTGCGCGTGAAGTTGACTGAAATCCCAAAAATATTGTTCTGAGTTTCATAAAATGGGCAATGCAGTGTGCTGGATTACTCTAGACAAGAATGACGCGTTTTCGGAGAATCTTAATTGAGATCATGTCATTGCAACACGACATGCCGTGTTTTGTCCCAGATTCGGATTTTGGATTGTAACTCGGTGTTTAGTACACGCAGTCTGCTTATGAGCGAATTAAAATTTTGCATTACATGTATTATGCGAAGTTAAAAATTTTACTTTTATAGAACGCACTGCACTTTCTAACTTGACGATGCAAGCTAGATAGCGTAGGATGACGGCATGGTAAAGTGTACAGTCAAGTATCAAGGCGGTTTACATTGTGAATTGAAGCATGGTCCATCAGGCGCGACAGTGAGCAGCGATGCACCTGTAGACAACCGAGGAAAAGGCGAATCCTTTTCGCCGACAGATTTGATGTGTGCCGCCATGGCTGCGTGCATGGAGACCATCATGGGCATATACGCAGAAGACAATGGCCTGGATTTGAATGGCACGGAAATCAGCGTGGCTAAGGAGATGAGCGCTAATCCTCGTCGCATCGCACGCATTCACACCGAAATTACTGTGCCCCTGCCCGCAGACACACCTCACAAGGAGGCTCTGGCCGCCTGTGTGTTGGGAAGCCCCGCCATGCGCAGCTTGCATCCTGATGTCGAGGTGCCCATCACGTGGAATTGGGTGGGTTAACCCGAGATAGCAAAGATTTATGCAACGCACAACATACATATACCGCTTGGTACCTTTGATGGTGGTATTGAGCTGTGGGCGCCTCATAGAAGGCTTATTGGGTAGTTTGGGTGCGTTGGTTACAGGGTTGGCCGTAGCCGTAGCCGCTTGGGCTCTTGTGTGGTTGCGCTTGTTTGGGATGCGTCGTTTGCGACCCGAATTTGCTGTACTGGCCATCTTGCCGCAGTCTTTGTATTTTATCTTGAAATTTGTTGATAAAGAGACATTAACACCATTTTTAGCGCCAGCGTGGCAAAACATGTATTTTGTGGCGTGGCTGGTGGCCGTGGGCACGATTATTTTCTCCATGCGCCCTGGCTATCATGATGACCGCCGCCCCGTATCGCGAGATCCACTTTTTATCATGATGACCATCATCACGATTGCATATGGCGCCTCAACATGGGCCAACTATGCAGCCGATATCTTTTCCATTTAACATTTTCACTACAAACTATACAATAATATGAAAATCAATCGTTTCGTACTCCCTCTTCTGGGCGCGCTTATCGTAACATCTTGTTCTGAACCCACCGATGTGGTGACCGGTCGCGCTTCCGTAGTGCGTAAAGATGTAGCACCTGCCCCGGTTGTTGCAAAGCCCGCCCCTGCACCTGTGGCGGCTCCCGCTCCTGCTCCCGTCGTGGCTACCCCCGCCCCGGCACCCACTCCCGAGCCAGCCCCCGTGGCATCGGCCTCTCAGCGCCAGCCCGAGTTTG
>JAZTYM010000047.1:0-2492 GCA_045637025.1 Akkermansia sp.
CTTCCTGTACCACATGCAGGAGAGCCTTGCGCCCCATGGCTTTATCGGGGTTGATATTTTCTTGGTGATATCGGGCTATCTCATGCTGGCAGGGTTCATGAAGAAGCCAGGGGAGGTTGCGTTGGGAAGTTACCTGAGCCGCCGAGTCACGCGCATATATCCCGCCTATTTGCTTACCTGTTTGCTGGTGGTGCTGGCCGCCATGCCTTTGTTTGATGCTGAGTCATTGGAGAAAACCGCCATCATTGGCCTGAACGCGCTGGCTGGCACCTCTAATGTCTACCTCGATGCGGTATCCGACGGTTATTTTGATGCCGGCGTGGCGGAGTTGCCCTTGGTGCACACCTGGTACTTATCGGTGCTGCTGCAGTGCTACTTATTGTTTGCGCTGGGGTGGTGGATGATGAGCCGTTGGCCGCGCAAGCGGGTGCTGTGGGTGTTGGGGAGCCTCGCGGTGCTTTCTTTCGTGGTTTGGAATGTTCCCCAAATTGCCAAGAGCCTGAGCAAAATGGGGCTTCTCAACGGCATAAGCCTGCCAGGCTATTCCTATTACTGGACCACCGGTCGCGTGTGGGAACTGCTGCTGGGTGGTGGCATCCTGCTGTTGCCCACGCTCAAGAATCCCGGCAAATGGTGCAAGTGGACCTGCCTCCTTCTGCTTATTTTCTTGCTGGTAGAAGCCTTCATCTCGTTCAAGGGCCTCAAGCGCAACAATTTGCCCGTGGTTTTGGCTGCGTGTGCCCTCATTTGGCTCTTGCCCGCCGCGGGTGGGCTTGCCTTGCGTTTCCTCAACAACAAGCTGGTGCAGTGGCTGGGAACGGTCTCCTTCTCCCTCTATCTGGTGCATTGGCCCATCATCGTGTATGGGAAATGGCTGCTGGGCCCCGAGCTTGGCTGGTTGGCAGCTGCGGGTGTCATCGCATTGTCCCTGCTGGGCACGCTGTTGCTTTACTACGGAGTAGAGAAACGCCGCTTTACCCTGCCGCAGACCTTGGCTGTTGCGGTGCTGCCCGTGGGCGTCTTAGTGGCCACTTGGCTCCTCGTCGGTATCCCCGCTCTGCACCCCGAAATCAACAGTATTTCCAGCGCGAAAATCACCCAGTGCATGGCTCTCAGCGACCCCGCTTACGATGCGGTCCTGCTTCCTCCCTTCAAATCTGACCACGAGGGGGATGTGCAGTATACCGATGCGGCGGGAGCTCCCGTGCCGCCAGAGCACCGCCTTCTGCTCTTGGGGGATGCCACGCGCAAGCCTGATTGTATCATGTTTGGCGATAGCCATGCGGGAGCCCTGCGCCATGGGCTCGATACCGTGGGCAAAGAGGCTGGTTTCACCGTGTTGAATCTCCCCTTCTACGTCACCCCGTTCAACAACTTTACCTGCAATCGCTACTTCTTCTCGCCCGAGCGCTATCAGGCCTTCTTTGCGTGGGTAGATGCCCACCCCGAGCTGGATAAAATCATCATCGTGCAGTGTTGGCCCCACCGCATGGTGCGCAACGGTGGCCTCAATGCCGATATGCAAGGCAAACCCGTGCGCCGTGTCAAGTTTGAGCAGGCTGCTGCGGGCCTCCGTGGCTTCTTGCTCGAGCTCAAGCAGCGCGGTAAAAAAGTGGCTCTCCTCACCGCCATCCCCGAGGTCGCATCCAGCAACCCTGGCAAGTACATACGCCAGTGCAAGCTGCTGGATAAGCCGGTGGATATGAGCCAAATCTCCTGCACCCAAGAGCAATATGATGCAGCCCATGGTCGCATCAATGCCATGCTCGCCCAACTGGAGGCAGAGGGCCTTTGCACCCTCATCCACCAAGAAAAGACCCTGTTGCAAGATGGTTGCTTCGAGGCTTGGCAAGAGGGTGGCCCGCTCTACATGAATGACTCCTTCCACCTCTCCCCTGAGGGCTCAGTCCTTTCTACGCGTGGCATGAAAGAGCAAATCATGAACTTCTTGCAGCTCAATCCTCAATAAATGCCTCGCCCGTAGGGCGAACGGCATAGTGAGCCCGCCACTTAGCGGGTGGCATCAAGCGGGGAATACCCAGTCGGTGTGTACCAAGGGCAGAGGTGCAGCACAAGGCCACGCTTTATGCCACCCGCTCCGCTGCGCTACGGGGTTCCATTTCTTTTTCTTGCCTATCCCAGCGTTACGTCGCTGCGCGACTTCACGCTGGGCTAAGGGATGCCACCCACTCACTGCGTTCGGGGTTCACAAATCCGCTCGCCTGCGGCTCGCAGAGGGGGGCGGGTGGCTTCGCAGTTGCGTTATGGCGCGTTCACCGCGGTGGAATTTTTGCCGCGGTTACGTATGGCTGGCGCATCGGCTGGGGAATGACCCGCTCGCCCGGCGGGCGAGCCGAGCTTGGAGCCCGCCGCATGGCGGGCGGCATCACATAGCCCAGCGTGAAGTCGCGCAGCGACGCAACGCTGGGTTGGGTCGGAAGAAGAGATAGAACCCCGAACGAAGTGAGTGGGTGGCATCAAGCGGGGAATAC
>JAZTYM010000048.1:0-66879 GCA_045637025.1 Akkermansia sp.
GCGGTGATGCGGCGCGGGCCTTGGCGCTTGGCGGTATCTGCGTTGTGGGTGGCATCCAACGAGTCGTTGAAGAAGTTGCAGGCAATTTGGATGCACATGCAGCTCAGGGCGGTGAAAATGGCGAGCGACCAATCGAGGCGAATGCCAAATTCGGGGGCGAACTGCTGGAATTTCCAGACAATCATGCAGCCAGCCCACACGGCCACGAACCCAGCGGGGAGGGTCTTGGGGCGAGCTGCGAGGATGAGAGATTTGAGCTTATTCATTTTCTGCGGGGGAATTTTCGGCGGCCACCGTTGGCCTCGCGAAATGGTTCGAAGAGGCGGTCTAAACCGCTGTTTTTGATGAGAAGAGTTTGTTCCATGAGTCTGCCGAGTTTACCCTTGGGCCAACCGCGTTGCCAAAACCAATCGAGGTATTCAGTAGGCAAATCCATGAGGGGGCAGCCGTGGGGCGGGTAGTGGGCAGGGCCATACATGCCGTATGGCATGTGCATGGCCGCGATTTCGGCGAGCAGGGCGCGCAAGTCCTCCGCACTGGGGATGGGTGCTTCCTCCATGGCGCGGCAGACATCAGGCTTTTTTGATGCTCCAGGCGATATCTTGCCCCGCATACATGGGGACAACCTGCTGCCCGAAGCTGCGGTAGCTGGCGGGGACGTGCATGGGGGTATCCGTCAGGGTGACTTGCTTGGCGGCGGGGGTGAGCCCGAAGATGCGGCGGGCATTGCCTGAGATGAATGCTTGCAGCTTATCCAAGGCTTGATTCTCCGCAAAAAGCGCTGCCAAACGCGGCAGAGCCAGCGGCGCGGTGAATACACCAGCCGCGCAGCCACAGCATTCTTTCTTGTGAATCGGGTGGGGGGCAGAATCGCTGCCGAACATGAGGCGCGGGTGCCCGTTGAGTGCGGCTTGCAGCAGGGCATCGCGATCACCCGGGCGCTTGGCAATGGGTTTGCAGAACAAGTGCGGGTTGAGAGCGCCGCCCGCCACATCGTCCAAAGTGATGATGAGATGCTGCAGGGTGACTGTCGCGCAGAGGTTTTCGAACTCATCCAGCAATTGCAGCGCGGCGGCTGTGGTGATGTGCTCCATGCTGATGCGCAGCTTGGGGTAGCGGGTAGCCAGATTGCGGTACACGGCAAGGAACTCGGCCTCGCGGTCCATGACAAAGCCGTGGCTTTCGCCGTGCACTAGGAGGGGAATGCCCATTTCTTCCATCATGCGCAGGGTGCTATCGGCCTCGTCCATGTGGGCGATGCCGCCCTCGCTGTTGGTGGTGATACCTGCTGGGTAGAGCTTAAAGCCAAAGAACTCAGGGGTGAGGCGGATGGATTCTAGCGTGGCTTCTGTCTGCGGCGTGAAAAAGAGGGTCATGTAGCGCGAGAAAGGCGCGTCGCCCATGGCCTCGCGGATGCGGCGTGAATAGGATACCAGCATGTCCGGGGTGGTGACCGGCGGCACCAAATTGGGCATGATGACAGCCCCCGCAAAATCCGCAGACAGCGGGGCGGTCAGTTTCAGCATGTCACCATCTCGCAGGTGCAGGTGCATATCCAAGGGCGAATCCAACGTAATCTCCATGGGGGCATTCTAGCATGCCAAGGCGTTGTTTTCAAGCTTTACTAAATGCGGATTCCGGCGGGGGTAGCAAAGAAAACGCTTGAAGCTCGCGCGGAAGTGTGGCAAAGTGGGCGAGTACAATCAAGCATCTATTTTCATGAGCACATATAAAATGATTGAAGGTGGCGTGACGGCTGCCAAGGGTTATGTGGCCAATGCCCTGAGCTGCGGAATCAAGAAGCCGACAGCGACGCGTCTGGATTTGGCTTTGGTGTATTCTACCGAACCGACTACCTCTGCTGGTACTTTTACAACGAACCGCGTGCGTGCGGCTTGTGTGCGTGTGAGCCAGAGCCACCTGCGCCGTGGCAATGTGCGCGCCATCATCGCCAACAGTGGCAATGCCAACGCCTGCACGGGCGCTGGTGGTGTGGCTGTGGCCCGCAAGGAATGCTCTATTGTGGCTCGCCAGCTGGGGCTCAAGACAGCTGAGGTGGCCGTGTGCTCCACCGGTGTGATTGGTTTGCCCATGCCCATGATGCGCATTGAACCTCGCATCCCCGAGCTCTGCAGCGACTTGTCTGCCGCCAAGGGGCACGATGTGGCCTCCGCCATCATCACGAGTGATACCTGTGAGAAAGAAGTGGCTGTGGAGGTGATGATTGAGGGTAAACCCGTGCGCGTGGGCTCTTGCTGCAAGGGCGCAGGCATGATTTCCCCCTGCATGGCTACCATGATTTGCCTCATCTGCACCGATGCTGGTGTGGCTCGCGAAGATTTGGAAGCTACTGTGCGCGAAGGCGTCTCGCTTTCTTTCAACCGCATCACGATTGATGGCGATATGAGCACGAATGATACCACGCTGGTGCTGGCCAACGGCGCTTCGGGTGTCAATCTCTCTCCCGCCCACCCCGAATGGGGCAAGTTTGTGGAGGCTCTTCACTTTGTGATGATGGAGCAGGCCAAGCATATTGTGCAAGATGGCGAGCGCGTGACCAAGTTTGTGACGGTGCGTGTGGTGGGCGCTCCCAGCCCGCAGGAGGCCAAGCGTGTGGCTGAGGGGGTGGCCAAGTCTGCTCTGGTGAAGAGCTCTTGGAATGGTGGCGACCCGAACTGGGGCCGCATCATCCACGCCGTGGGTTATTCTGGCCGCCGTGTGCGTGAAGAAAAGGTGGATATCGACATCGCCGGTTTGCCCGCTTGCCGTGGTGGTGAGCAGACCGATACCCCCAGCGATGACTTGCGTGAGCGTGTGCAGGCTCGTGAGTTCGAGGTGCTCATCAACCTGAACATGGGTGCTGATGAGTATGTGGTCTACACCACCGACCTCTCCCCCGAGTATGTGGATTTCAACCGCTCGGAGTATGCTTACTGGAACCAAGCCAAGCGCGACGGCCTGACCAAGTAAGTTGCCTATCCCTTCACTCCTTTACGAGCCTCGTGCCGACATGGTGCGGGGCTCTTTTTATGGTGTGGATTGGTAATCAATGCGCACGGGTACCTCCTCCACGGGCAAGCCTGCGGCGGTGAGGATATCCATGATTTCGATAAAACGGCCCATAGAAGCCCCGCGGGCGGCAGATACTTGCACCGTGATGTCGGGCGTTGCGCTGCGTAAATCTCGCACCGCTGTGGGCAATTCATGTGCCGACAGCAGTTTGCCATCCAGCGCGATGCTGCCATCATCAGCCACTTCGAGCAGGACCTGGTTTTTATCCCCCTTTTCACCTGCGATGTTGTGGGTCTGGGGCAGGGCGATATCTAGCACGGTGGCTTGGCGCTTGAACTCCGTGTGCACAATGAAGAAAATGAGCAAAATGGTGAGGATATCCAGCATGGGGACGATGGATATACCGAGCGCCGTTGATTTGCGGGTGTAGATGACCATATGCAGGCTTTTAGGCTTTGTGGACCAAGGCAAGGAGACGGGTGAAGAACTCGTTGGTGTAGGCTGCTCGGCGCTCGAGCCCGCGCTCAAAGCAGGTCTGCGCTATCACGCCCGGTACCGCTATGGCCAGCCCGAAAATGGTGGTATACAGCGCCTTGGAAATGCCCATGGCGATGCCTTGCTGCGCCTCTGGTGTGCCGAAGACGCCAAAGATATCCACCAGCCCCCATGCTGTGCCCAGAATACCAAGCATGGGGGCGATGTTGGTGATGAGGCTAATGGTGGCCATGCCCGCACGCTCGGCATCGACGCGCATGCGTAGGCGAGCTTCGGTGCGGGGGCTCAGCTCGGGCGAGGCATGGTTTTGCAAGACGAAGATGACGTCATCTGCCAGAGGGTGAGAGGCACACATGCATTGCTCTCGCAGGGCGTTTTCTGCGCTGGCCACGCCATCCTCCATGCGTTGCAGGTTGGGGGCTAATTTGCGTAGAAAACGCTGGCTGCCTGTAAAAAAAAGATGGTAAAAGATAGCCGCTAGCAGGACGATAGAGCAGACCAGCAAGGGGTAGCCGAAGGGGTGGCAAGCATCCAGAAATTGCGAGATTGTCGTGAGCATGAGTGTATGGTTTAGTCGAAGTTGAATTCAATGATGAGTTCCATGATTTCTCCCACTACGTCGGCTGCCACATTGGGGGGCATGGCGGGGAGGGCTGCTCGGCGTATAGCGCCAAGAGTGAAAGATTGTTGGATGACGCTGGCACCGTGGCGTGAGACCAGCTGCATGTTGCGCAGGGCTCCGCGCTTGTCGATGCGCAGGCTGATGGTGAGGGAACCGGGGATGACATCTCCGCGGTGTTCATCGCATGCGGCATACCACATGCGTGCTATGCGGCGGTAGATTTCTGCCTCGTAGCGTCCACGCGGCGTGGCGGCTACATTCAGGGCGGGCTTGTGGCCCATGACGAAACGCCCCGTGCTGCGGCTGCGGCGCTCCTGTGTGCGGAATCCTGCGGGTTGGGCGTGGTCGGCCAAGCTGGGGTCGTGCACCGACACGCGGCGGCGATGCGGGCGCAGAGCTTTGTGCGGAGTGAGGGTTGAGAGCTCGCGCAACCCGCGGCGCGCGGAGGGCGGGCTGGGGGTAGGCTTCGGCATCGCTTGGTCTTGGCGCGTTTGCAACAGGGTGTCGCCCTCTGGTGTGGGAGTGGGGATTTTGGCAGAGTGTGTAGCTTCTGGGCTGTTGGTGTTGAGTCCCTCTCCCAAATTGGTCTGGTGGTCGGCAGCGTTGTCTGGTTGCCCTTGTCCCTGAGTCGGAGCGGGTGCATCGGGCAGGGGGATGGGCTCTTCTGCTGGCTGGGGTGGTGTGGGGGCTGTGTCTCGCTTCCCCTCGTGTTCAAGGTCGCCGTCCTGCCGCTCTTGGTCGAATGTGACAACTTCTTCTTTTTCCTCACCCTGCATGGTGGGCACGGGGGCATCGCTCTGGCGGTGGGGGGCCGAGTCATCACCTGATGCCTGCGAGTTGTGTTTGCCTTCAAAATCCACAACTTCAGGCTTTTGCGCCTCTTCATCCGGACTTGTTTTAGCGAAAGGACGCGCTTTGGTCTGCTCCTGCGGTGGAGTGCGGTGCATGCGGATGTGGCGCTTGGCGGGGGGCTCTGGCTTGGTTTCTTGGTGCCTGGTTCCGCCCTGTTGTAAGCTTGTTTTTGGCAGAATAAGAAGGATGAAAACGGTGCCAACATGCACTAAAATGGATAGGGCTATACACAGCAATGCTCGCTTGATATGCTGTTGCTTGCGCTCCTTGTCCATGCTTATATCAAACTATATTTCTTTGCTCTGCGCAAGTGCCTGCCGTGTCAACGATTCGCTTGCAATGAGTCATAATCCGCAAAAAATCAGGAGATTTAACATTATTGGCTTGACGAATGTGAAATCCAGTAATACAATCTGCCCGTCTTCGGATTCGGACTTTAAACAGAATCCTGGGCTTGAAAAGGGCCCATTTCATAGGGTAGTTGGGCAGTCGCAGATCTCAGGGTCTGCGGCTGACTTCTTTTCTCCTTCTCCCCTGCTGCAGCAAAAAGGGCAATCTGCGTGGTTGCAGACTGCCCCATGAAAAAGGAGATTTGGAGGAGAAATCAGATGAGTTCCTTGAGTCGGTTGACGGTGATGCCAGGCACGGTGATGGTGGAGCCATCTGGGCGGCGCAGGATGGGAGAACCATCACGCTCTACGCCGGCAAAGAAGCCGCAGATGCGGTCGGTATCTGTGATGGCGACCACTGGGCGGCTTTCGCCCCATGCCGCTTCCAGCATGTGAGAGACGGCATCCAAGCCACCCTGCTGGAAGTAGTGGAAAATCTCTGCGATATCATCGCCCAAAATGGTGCGGAACTTTTTCACGGAAGGGCAGGATGGCACCCAATCGGCCAAGCGCGTGGGCGGATCGATGGTCTGGCCGCTCAGGGAATTGAGATTGTTGAACATGTTGATGCCAATGCCGATGGAAGCCATGTTGGCAGAGGGGCGCTCTACTAATATGCCAGCCAGCTTGGCCTTGCCCACCAATACATCGTTGGGCCAGCGCAAGCGCAATCCCGGAATGTCGTAGGCGCGCAGCGCATCCATGATAGCAGCTCCTGCCACGAGAGGCAGCAGCCCCCAATGAATGTGTGAACGCGGGTCAATCGGCAAGTTGTAGGTGGCCCACAGCCCGCCTTCTTCCCCTACCCACGGGCGGTTAAAGCGCCCGCGACCCTTCGTCTGGCGACGGGTGCTGACGACGGTCCACGCAGGCAATTTGCGAGCCACGTTGAAGGTGGACTCACACTCATCCAATTCTTCTATTTTCCATTTCACGCTCACGGGCGATATTCTACATCACTTCGGCGGAGTCGTCCATAAAAATTAATCAATATGCCCCAAATTCTTCTTCAAATAAAAGGGTGGTATTCGAAAGAATCGAATACCACCCAGATAAGAGTTGAGTTGTAGCGGGGAAATTAACCTTCGTACAATTCTTTGATACGCTCGATGAGCGCGAAGGCATGGCTGACCATGGCTCGTGTTTCGTTGAGGAGCGTGAGGTAGAGGATACCATTGCGCATGCCCTTGTCATCCGTAGCGTTGTGCATCAGATGGCGGGTGATGCAATCGGCAAAGTCGTTGCCCAGCTGCTCGGTGGATTCCAGCATGTTTTTAATGCCATCGTAATCTCCGGCCTTGAGTTTATCAATCAAGTTCGGGTAGAAACGTCCAATCTTTTCATTGAGCGCCAACAAATCCTTGGCTTGGTTTTCGTCAAGCCCCTCGTGTGTGTTGTCGATGTGGTTGAAGCTGGCCTTCACCAAGGTGAGCAAGCATTCGCAGGTCACAAGAGAAATCTCAGTGATGCGGAAGATGAGCTGACCGCGGTCTGCTTGGGCTGCCGGGATGGTGGGCAGGGTGGGCAATACCTCGTTTTCCTTGATTTGCTGAATATCGCGCTTCAGGTTGCGGGTCTTCTTGCGCAGGCGCTTCAGCGTTTCGCGGTCTTCCACAAGCAGGGCCTTCACCATGGCGTTGTAGATGCCAACCATGCGACCCAAACGACCTGCGGCAGAGGCACCGAAATCATGCATGGAGCTTTCTTTGTTTACATCCAGCAGGCGGATTTCCTCGCGTACGGCACGAGCAAAGAAGGTGGACTTGATGAGCAAGACCCCGGCCGTGGTCAGCATGATGACCATGCCCCAGGTGCCACCGTAGCCCAGCACGAAGGCGACAAGCAAGGCTGCCAAGCAGGCGGCAATACCCGTGATGAGCCAGCCACCAACGACGGTCAGCACACCGGTGATGCGATACACCGCGCTGTCTCGCCCCCACGCGCGGTCTGCCAAGGACGAACCCATGGAAACCATGAAAATGACGTAGGTGGTGGAAAGCGGCAATCCCATGTCTGTACCGACGGAGATGAGAAGAGCGGCGATGGTGAGGTTGACCGATGCACGAATCATGTCGTAGTTGGCATCAGTTTCCTCCTCGGGAGTAAGGGGGGTGAAACGCTTGCTTACAAACTCAGCCACAGGGCGAGGGGTGATTTTCTCGATGAAGCGGGCTGTATTGAGGGCTGTGCGCACAATCACGCGAGCTGGCTGGCTGGAGCCAAAGCGCTCCTTACCTTGACTGGAGGATGAGAGCTTTAATTCCGTCTCCGTGACCTTGCGGGCCTTCTTGGAGAAGAAGAGAGCCAGCACCATGATGGCACCCGCACCCAGCAGGTAGTAGATGCTGGCGGCGGCGCCATCTCCTGCCAAGATCTTGCCCATCTTGAGGGTGTACACGACTTCGGGGGTCACCTCTGGATCAAAAAGTGCGTCCTTGGCGGCCATGAAGACACCGATGAAGTTCACCATGTCATTGCCCGCAAAGGCAAGTGCCAGTGAGCCGGTGCCAGCCAACACCGCGATACGCAGGGTATTGATTTTGCAGATGTATTGCAGGAATGCAGAGAAGAGAATCCAGAAAACGGATGCGCCACACACGATGGCGGGTACAAGACCAGCATCGATGAGATATTGAATATCAGACTTGAAGATGCTGCCTTTGAGCCCCTTGAAGAAGATGAAGTAGCTGATGGCTGTGAAGGCCAAGCCGCACCACAGCGGCCCGATGAGTCGGTACATGCGTTGGTAGCGGAAGGAGAAGATGAGACGCGCAAGCCACATCACGACGGAGCCTACCGTGAACGCAATAGCTACTGAGGCAAAGATGGCCAGCACCATCTTGAGGCAGCGCTCCTCGTTAATGTATTCGATAAGCGGGCAAGAAAGGAACTCTCCGCTGCTCACGATAGCCATACCAATGGCCGAGCCTAATAAGGAGAATACCAACGAAACGGTGGTTGACGTGGGAAGCCCCAGCGTGTTAAAGGTATCCAGCAGGATGATGTTGGCTACCATCACGGCCAAATAGAGCAGCATCACTTCGTGGAAAGTGAACATGGCAGGCTCCATGACGCCGTTGCGGGCCACACTCATCATGCCACTCGAGAAACAGGCTCCCAAAATGACACCCACTGCCGCGACGGTGACGGCCTGATTGTAGTTGCCTGCGCGGCAACCCAGTGAAGAATTGAGGAAGTTGCAAGCGTCGTTACTCACGCCGACTATCAGCCCGAAGACTGACAAGAGCGCCAACATACCGAAGATGACGTAGTAGATTTCCATGGTATTTGCACTTTCTCATATCATGTTCTTGCTCGATATACAAGAAAAATATTGTGAATTTTGCGTTGCCGCGTCTTCGCCCAATCCTCACTCCTTTTTCCTTTACACGCGCGCGACCTTGCGCTATAGTCTGTAATATGAAAAAGCAATTAGTCTTGTCCGCGTTGGCCATGTCGGTTGGTGCTTTTTGTGCACAGGCAGATGCAAAACCTGTATCTGCTGAGGATGTATATGCCGCGATGGTGCAGGCCGCCAAACCAGTCGAGGCGGATTTGGCTAAGAGACAAGCTACATTGCCAGCGCTGGGCTACTTGCCGGCGAATGCGGACGCCTATGTGGCATTGGCTCAAGTGGGGCAGCACATCGAGCGTGCTATGTCAGATGGTATGCTGTTGGATCAACCCGTTGAGCCTGCGCCCCCTGAGCTGACGGCGTTGGAGAGCATCGCGGTGAGCATGAGCGAGGGGAGCGCTGCTGGGCTGCGCGTTCTTTTCCCCATCCTCATGGGCGCTCAAGAGATGATAGACGTAGAGGAATGGGTGGCTGGGGCTGAGCCTGCGGATGCTCAGCAAATGCGCACCGTGTGGGAAGCAAAGACGCAGGAGCAAATCCAAAAATCCATGGATGAGTTCCAGCACCAATGGCAGCTGAAGCCCGTGTACGCAGTTGTAACGGTCAACAAAGCCCAGGCTCGCATGGTGGAGGAGTGGAGCAAGATGATTATTTCCATCGTTCTGGCCTCCCATATCGACACCGCGACTCCCTTTGAACATGGCGATTTCAAGGGAGTGAAGCTCAAACAGGTGGGTGCCCAGCATCCTGCCCTACAAGAGCTGTGTGTGATGACGAAAATCTGCGACAACGCCTTAGTGGTCGCGGTTTGTGCCAAGCCTGAGGATGTGCAACTCCCTGGCAAAATAGAGGACTCGGCCTTGGCTTCGCCTCGCCTGAGTGCCTGCGACACAGGTCTCGATGACTTGCTGATGGTCAGCTATGGCAGCGCAGCCTTCATGCAATCGCTTGATGAATCAAGCTTTGCTGGATTAAAGAATTATGCAGCAGTTGTGCGCGCGATTTTTGAGTCATTGGGTGCGGCAGATGCCTCACGCAAAGAAGCATTCGACAAAGCCGCTGCAGGTGTGAACACGCTGATGGAGCAGATGACGGCGCTGTGGAGCGTGGGTAACAAGCAGGATTCCATGCTCCTTTGCCGCTTGAATGACAAAGAATTCAGACTTGAGTACAGCGAGAATGCTGGTGGCTCGAGTTATGAATCTGGCGTGCTGCGCTATGCGGCTCAGGTGGCTGAGCCTGGTAATATTTTCTATTGCGAGTCAACCCCGTATTCCTCGCCAGCATCTGGGGTGGAGTGTGGCAAAATAATCTCTTCATTGCTGGCTGTGGGCAAGGGCTATGCTTTGACCTTGCCGGAAAACGAGCAAAAGGAGGTAGAGAATGAGCTGAATTTTCTTGAGACTCTGGAACCCGAGTGCGCTCAGCTGGGACAAGCCTTTTCTCTTGTGTGTGAAGGCCTTGGCCGAGGCGGGGCTGTGCTGGTGGATGCGGCGGGGAGTTTGCCCGCCCTGTTTGGCGGCACAAAGGACAACCAAGTGGCAATGCCCCGTTTGGCTTGTTGCTATCCCGTGACGAATCGCGAGAAATTGGCTCAGGGTTGGGATGCCATTTTCCGCACCATGGGTGGTTTTGCTGGGAAGATTTTTGGCAGCTCTGAGTTGGTGAACGCGCTGGCGTTCCCCTCAAAGAAGGTGGGAGACGCTGTGTCCTATTGCCTGTACATGCCCATCTGCACAGAGCACATGGTGCCCAATGTCACCGTGAGCGATAAGTGCTTTGTCGCAGGAACATCATCCGCGTACAATGAGAAGCTTGCTATGTCCGCAACTGGCAATACTTCTTTCCAAGGCGCTGTGTTCTCGTTAAAATTGGAGCCCTTGGCTACGACCTTGCGTGATATTGCGGATGCGTATGCCTCGCGCATCCCCGCGGAAGAAGAAGCTGTGCCTATGTCGCAGGTAGAAGCGCATGATGAGGTGGTATCCACGGCACCCCAAGAGAACGCGACGCAGTTGGAAATGGTTTCTGCTCAGCTGGAAGAATGGGCATCCTCTGCTGAGGTGGTGTCCAATATCATCGAAAGCATCCACGGCACGATCACCATTGACAATGGACGCCGCACGATTCGCACCGTTGTGCGCTTGCAAAAATAAAGCATGTGCTAGGTCCTCTTCTTAACGGCGCTTGCGTCGGAAGTATCCGTTGTCGCGGGGGCGCAGCAGGAGGAGGGCCAATGCCCAGAATCCCCAGCTAATCAGGGCTGCCGTGATGCTGAACCACACATCATGGAGCACACATACCTTGGTTTGCCAGTAGAGCGCGGACAATGTGCCGATTATCACGAGGAAGCGCAGGATGCCAGGAAGCCAAGGGAGAATGAAAAGCGCAACGGCGACACAAGCCGTAATCATCAGCGGAATCCACGGGGATGTTTGAACGGATGCCGGCTCCAGCACTTTGCCCCCACAGGGACGTGCGGTCTTGGTGTATTCAATCTTCTCCTTGCCAATGAGTTGAGAGGTGGTGGCTGCCAAAAGTTGCAGTCGCGCTGTATCTTCTTTAGCTTCGTGAGGCTGGGCAATGAGAATGCAGGGCTTTTTCCCCAGCGCCTTGACTTTCTCGCTGGCGCCGCCCACAACATCCGCTAAAGGAATATCGGTGGTGCTGGCGTGGGTGATGCGCGTGCGGCCGTGTTCGTCGAGCGGGAGACTGCGCCCGCCAAAGCGGATATCGCGCCCAAGACGCACGCCCACATCAGCTGGGGTAAGGCCCAAGTGCATGAGCGCCAAACGCAGGGGCAGGGTGGGGATGGTCTCGCCATTCCAGCGCATCAAGAGCGGGTAGGAAATCTCCGCCAAGGGAGAAGGCTTTTGTGTGAGCGGTTCATCATCCAGCCAATCGGGTGCCCACGTCACCTTAATCGCATCGGGGGAGGCGGCCAAGCCGTTGGGGTAGGGCTTGTTGGCAGCAGGGAGTCCCGTGGGGTCGCCTTCTACCTGGTCCGCCGGGATGGAGATGTTGCGCAGCGCGACGGGTGTGAAATCGGCCTGCGCTGCGGTGCGCCCGCGCAAGCCAATGACTGCGCTGTCGAAGCTTTGCAAAGCTTGGCAGAACATTTGGCGTGCCATGTCGCCCGGCTCTTCTTGCCACACAAAGGGGGCAGAGACACCCACCGACCGCGCGCCTGCTTGGCTAAGATAGCGCAGCAGCACAGCCATGTCTTGCGTCTGCAAGGGGAGCGCCGCAAAACAATTTTGAGTGGTCGTTTCGTTGAGTTCGACCTTGCCCACCGTGGGGCAGATGAGGGTGCGCTTCTCGCTCAGCACCGTCTCCATTTTCAAATCCTTGCCAGGTATGCGTAGCTGGGCGTGCTCTTGCTTGGTCCACCCGTGCAGGTGTCCCACGGCATCCATCAACGTGGTATCCGCTTGCGTGAATAAATCTTTGGTGGCAAACCAGCTACCCGCAATGAGAAGTAGCCACACCAGCCAAGCTTTGAGACTTATAGAACGGCCTGAAGACATGCTGCTGCGTGGGCTGAGGGTGAGCCGGCGGGGGCTAGATTTATGGCGTGTTGCAAGGCTCTCACTCCCGCCGGTATGAGGGTGAGATACCATTCCTTGTGCTGGTTCAGGCCAATGTTAGCATAGGCTCCCAGCGCTTGCATGATGCGCTGCAAGGCGCAGGCTGCGTAGAGATTGCGGTCGATGGCACAGCCACGCGTTTGTTCCCAGTACTGCATGAGCTCGGATTGCTCTGCGGGGCTGAGTTCCATGTAGGGATCGAGCAGCAGGGACGCCATGTCGTATTCGGGGCGGCCTGCGCGCATGCCTTGGAAATCGATGAGCCACGCATCCCCTCCGTGGAGCATGATGTTTTGGCTCTGAAAATCGCGGTGCACGGGGAAAGTTGGCTGGGCTGCCAAAAATGCTGCCAGTTCTACCATGGCAGGCTGGTTGAGGAATGCCTCAGCATTTTTTTTGCAATACGCTTGCAAGTAATGCTCTGCAAAATAGCTTTGCTCCCAGCGGTACAAGGCAGCGTCGAAGCCGGGCTGTAGCTCCCAGTCGGGGGTGCAGCTGTGCAAGGCGTGCACGGCTTGAATCGCCTGCGCGTATGCCTCTTTGCGTGTGCTCCATGGGGCTTTTTTCAGGCTCAGCAAATCTTGCGTGCCCAAATCTTGCACAAGGCATGCCCCGCAGCCTTGGCCGCAATCAGTTTCCGCTAAAATGGCGGGGACTCGCACGCCTAATTTGGCTAAACCATGAGCCGCAGGCAAAAAGGATGCATTGTCGGCTCGGTCCGCTGTCCAGTAGATGCCAATGATGCCTGGAAGCTGTGGGTGGCGCACAATGGCCCGCCCAGAGGCCCCTGCCGCAATGAGCTGCAATTCACCCGCAGCTACACTGCAGCCCGCATGCTCTTGCATGAGCTGGGCAATGCTTGCACTGGCTTGTGGGGTGATTTGGTACATGGGACTGGGGGCTTTTTTGAAATCAGGTAGGTGTCAGGCGATACAGGAGACGCTTTGTTGGCGCAGCAGGTGGTCGCACAGCACAATCCATGCCATGGATTCGACGACGGGAACCGCGCGGGGCAACACGCAGGGATCATGGCGACCTTTGCCTCGCAGCTTCACCTCTTGGTGTTCATCGTTCACCGTATCTTGCTCAATCATGAGGGTTGCCGTGGGTTTGAAGGCGAGCCGCATGTTGATGTCTTCCCCATTGGAAATACCCCCTTGAATGCCACCCGAGCGGTTGGTGCGGGTGCGCACACGCTCACCTTCCATGTAAAAAGCATCGTTGTGCTCGCTGCCGCAGAAACCCGCTGCCGCAAAGCCCGAGCCTACTTCAAAGCCCTTGCAGGCGGGGATGCTCATCATGGCATGGGCGAGGGTGGCCTCCAGCTTGTCGAACACGGGGTCTCCCAAGCCGACGGGACAATGGCGCACACTGCATGCCACGATGCCGCCCAAGGAATCGCCCGCACTGCGAGCGTCGCGGATGAGTTGAATCATTTGTTCTGCGGTGCATGCATCAGCGGTGCGCACAATGTTGCTCTCCACGACTTCGCGTTGCACATCGGCAGGGGCTGTGGGGCATACGCATCCGCGTACTTGTTGCACCCATGCCAACACATCTGTGTCGGGCGAGAGGGCTTTGACCACGGCTCGAGCCACGGCGCCAGCTGCTACGCGGGCAATTGTTTCGCGGGCGCTTGCTCGCCCACCGCCAGCCCATGCGCGGATGCCGTATTTGGCATCGTAGCAAAAATCAGCGTGCGAGGGGCGGTAGGTGTGCTGCATTTCATCGTATGCCGAGGAGCGGTGGTCCTTGTTGCGCACGAGTAGGGCTATGGGCGTGCCCAGCGTCAATCCGTCCAACACACCACTGAGAATTTCTACCTTATCCTCCTCCTTTCGGGGGGTCACAATATCGCTTTGTCCTGGGCGGCGGCGATCCAGTTCACGCTGGATATCCTCTGCAAGCAGGGGGACGCGGGCAGGACAGCCATCTATCACAACCCCGACTCCTACACCATGGGATTCACCCCATGTGCTGATTTTGAAAATAGAACCGAATGAACTGGACATAACGTGTGCGCGGGGATGATACTCGATACGCGCGCGAAAAGCAAGCTTAGATTACTCCCGGTGGAAGCTGCGCAGGTATTGCAGGTTGATGAAAGCCAAGTATCCCGTAATCATGGTGTTGAACCACATGCCATTCACGAGGCTGTATCCGCACAGGGCGCTGGCCAGCAGAAGTCCCACATAGCTAGCTATCTTGAAGTTGTCTAGCAGGGTGCCCAGCAGTTTGCCGCCGTCCAGCGGAAACAGAGGAAGCAGGTTGAAGATGCTCCAGTACACGCAGATGATGAACAAGGTCATGTAGCAATTGCCGAGGAAGGGCGGGATTGTTTCTGCCTGCAAGGCTTCATATAATGACGCATTGACCCAATCGGGCAGGGGGATATTCAACGGCTCGAGGAGGGAGAACACGACTCCCGCCATGGGATTGCCCAAATGAAGAAGCCCCATGATAAAGCCTGCGACGATGCCCAATAGAAGCGAGGCGAGCGGCCCTGCCAGTATCATGATAAAGTAGCCCATGCGCGTTTGGGGTGGGTAGGGGGTGTAGGTCACGCCGCCCAAGCCCGCAATTTCGATGCAGGGAGGTCCGCCTCCCAATCTACGCCCGGTGAGCGCATGCCCAAACTCGTGCACCAGCAAGCAAAGCATGCCCGATACCACAAAAATCAGCACATTTGCCACGTCTGAACCGTTGCTAATGCCAAGCCCACCGCCCAATAAGGCCAAAACAATCCACGAGGAGGGGCGAATGAGAACGGGAACACCAAAAAGTTCAAAATAAAGGCTACCCTTTGGAACTGAAGAACATTGCATGCCCCCTTTTACCCTAATTCAAACTTTCTTGCAATGTAATTTCAAAAAAAATGCATTTTTTTCAAAAAAAAGCTTGCAATCATTCGCGAGTTGGAGTAATATTTGCCCGCACCCATTCCGATGGGGATAGCAAATCCGGCGTAGCTCAGCGGGAGAGCGGGTGACTGTTAATCACTAGGTCGTTGGTTCGATCCCAACCGCCGGAGGAAAGAAAGCCTTGCAAGCGAGAGTTTGCAAGGCTTTCTTGTTTTTGCTTGCTTTTTGAGTATGGCGTTTTACAATCAGCCTTGATGAGTGTGAACTTGACCATGCTGGGCACAGGCAACGCCGCGGTGACTCGCTGCTACAACACGTGTTTTGCGTTGCAATATGCGGGGGAGACGTTCTTGGTGGATGCCGGTGGAGGCAATACGATTTTGTCTCAATTGGAGAAAGCAAACATACCCTTGCAGAGCATTCATCACCTCTTTGTCACGCATGCGCATACAGACCATATTCTTGGCTGCGTGTGGGTGTTGCGCATGATTGCGCAAGCCATGAATAGCGGGAAATACACGGGTTTGCTGGAAGTGTGGGGCGCTGCGCCTGTTTTGGAAGCGTTGGAGAGCATTTGCCGCTACACGCTTCCTGGCAAAGTGTGTGCGCATTTGGGGGTAGATATCCTGCTGCACCCTTTGGATGATGGTGCCTCCTTTGCTGTGCTGGGCGGTATGCCCGCCAAGGCTTTCGATATAGGCTCGACTAAGGCCTTGCAATTTGGTTTTCAATTGCAGCTTCCGGGTGGAAGCTCGCTTGTATGCTTGGGGGATGAGCCCTTCAACGAGCGCACGCGCTGCTACGCCGAGGGGGCAGATTGGTTGCTGTGCGAGGCCTTTTGCCTCTATGCCGACCGCGAGCGTTTCAAACCCTACGAAAAACACCATAGCACGGCACTAGATGCAGGGCGCTTGGCTGCCGATTTGAAGGTGAAACACCTGCTCCTTTACCATACCGAGGACAAGACTCTCGCCACCCGCAAGGATGCATACGCCCACGAGGCTGCCACCCATTTCTTCGGCCCTGTTTTGGTGCCAGATGATTTGGAGTGCATAGAGCTGGAAAAGTGATAGAGCAAAACACCCTCGGTTGATGAAAACCGAGGGTGTTTTGTTGTTGCGAGATTGAATCTGAAGAAGGGGAGCGCTTACAGGCGGATAGCTGCGGAGCTCCAGGTGAGACCCGCGCCGAAGGTGACCATCAGCACGATATCGCCCTTCTTGGCGCGACCAGAGCGGACTGCTTCGTCCAGCGCGATGGCGCAGGCTGCGCCAGAGGTGTTGCCGTACTTCTGCAGGTTGATAAATACGCGGTCCTGCGGGATGCCGAGACGCTGGGCCACGGCGTTGATGATACGCAGGTTTGCTTGGTGAGGAATCACCAGAGATACATCCTCAGGCTTGATGCCCGTACGCTCAATCAAGGAGAGCGCAGAGTCCTTCATGTGCGCAACAGCGTGGCGGAATACTTCGTTGCCGCGCATGGCCAGGGTGTACAGCTTCTCGTGGATGTTCTCTTCCGTGGTCGGGATAGCGGAGCCACCACCCGGCACCATGAGCAAATCTGTCAGCGTGCCATCTGCACCGATGTCGGATGCCAAGATGGCGCTGTCGCCCTCGATACCCGTGCCCGTGCGCAACACGGCTGCGCCTGCGCCGTCACCGAAAAGCACGCAGGTGGTGCGGTCTTCCCAGTTCACGATGTGGCTCAGCTTTTCAGAGGAAATAATCAGAGCCGTGCGAGCCTGTCCGCAGCCAATGTACTGCACTGCGGTCTTGAGCGCAAACAGGAAGCTGGAGCATGCGGCAGAAATGTCGAACGCGGCGGCGTTGACTGCTCCCAAGTTGGCCTGCACATAGCATGCGGTAGAGGGGGTGAACGTATCGGGCGTGACGGTGCCTACGATGATCAAGTCGATTTCCTCTGGCGTTACCCCTGCGGCCTCCATGGCCTTGCGAGCTGCCTGCGTGGCCATGTCGCTCGTCTTCTCATTGGGGGCGGCAATGCGGCGTTCCTCAATGCCGGTGCGCTCCACAATCCATTCGTTGGAGGTGTCCACCATCTTTTCCAAATCAGAGTTGGTGAGGCGCTGCTCCGGTACATAAGACCCCGTGCCAATCAGGGCTACTGGAAGTCGTTTGAAGGGTTTCGTAAGATCGTTCATAGCTCGTATCGTAAAGCAGGGGGATGTTCTTACAAGACTGTTGTGGCGAGTCTGTCCCCGCTTTCAGGTCTCAATCTACCACAATGCTAGAGTCATGGCGAGCTTTTTTTGCGTTCTTTCTTTTTCTGTGTGCAGGATTTTTTCGGGAATCTTGTCATTTTGAAAAAACTTAGCTCATCTGTACAATCTTGCTTGACATTGATTCTTTTTCTGATACAATTTTGCCGCGCTGCGACGGTAACGCAGCCAGAACATATTATGAAGGCAGACCTCCATCCCAAGTACAATCCTGTTGTGTTCGTGGACATCACCACGGGCCGTCGTTTCATCACCCGTTCCACCGTCACCTCCGCTAAGACCGAGGTTATCGATGGTGTTGAGCACTACGTTGTCTCCTGCGGTATCACCTCCGACTCTCACCCCTTCTTCACGGGTAAGAATCAGTTCGTCGACACCGAAGGTCGTATCGACAAGTTCCAGAAGCGCTTCGGCTCCGTTCGTCGTGCCAAGAAGCCCACTTTGGGTTAATTCCCCTACAGCTTTCTATTTTAAGGTTCAAAACCGTGGTTGGATGCGTCCGGCCACGGTTTTTACCATTCGTACATATGCGTGTGCGCACCCACACGCACGCGAAAAAGAGAGGATGGCTCAATTTGCAGTTGAAGAGATGGGGGCGAGCTGCTACAATAACCACGCACCAATATGAAGTTCTTTTCACTAGCCGGGCGTCTCATGCTACTTGCTGTCGTGTTGACCGCAATGGGCTTTGCGCTGTGGCTGTGGAATCGCTCCAAAGAACTCACAGAACCAGTGCTGCAGCCTATCAATCAATCGTATGTGGGGTATTCTCATGTACCCAATAAAGCGTTGGGGCTCAAGCTGGAGACATTTCAATTCAAAGGCTGGGATGGCGGTGCGGTGCAGGCTGTCATCGCAGAAAAAGAGGGCGAGGAATCATCCCGCCAGCTGACTGTTATCGGTGATTTGACCGTGAACAAGGCGGAGGAGCTGGGTCGCATCGACTACGTGCTTATCTGCGTGGATTGGGATCACGGTATTCGCTCCGCCTTGCCTCTGGCAGAATCCTTCACGGCAGCGGGGCTCAAGTGCGTGCTGTGGGACCCGCGAGGCGTGAATGACCGCCGCCCCTATTGCACACACGGTCTCAAGGAGAGTGAAGATGTGCCCCGCCTCATTGATGCGCTGGTGAGCCGCAGTGGGGAGGAGAATCCCGTCATCGTGGCCGTGGGGCAGGGCTATGGAGCAGGGCTTGTGTTGCAGGCAGCTGCCGAGGAACCGCGCATTCGCGGCATCATATCGATAGATGCTTGCGCTTCGCTGCGCGAATCCATCCAGCGCACGCTGCCCGGTGGCGCGCTCTCGCCCCTCACGATTTGGCTGATGGATATGCGCATGAATAGCTGCGTGGGCATAGAGTGCTTTGATGTGGCTCCAGTGGAGAGCGCCTCGCGTATCAGCCGCAATGTGCCCGTGCTCGTCGTCAACCTCGTTCAAGACAACCCCGTGAGCACCATCAAAGATGCTCTCACCATTTACCGCCAGCTGCCCAGCGATTTGCGCGAGGTGTGGACCATGGCTGGCGCGGGAGATGCCTTGGGCGCGACTCACCGCGCAATGCCCATGGGCCGTAGTTTGGATGGCAGCCCCCGCATGGTCGATGTGGGCTTGCTGCATGATGAAGACACGGCAGCCGTCTCCATGCTTCATTGGCTCAACGATCAATTTATCCCCTCGCTGGATGCCCCGCTGACGGTGGCTCCGCCTCGCCCTGAATTAACCAACGATTCTCAATTATAAGCCTGCATCATGGCATCATCTCATCACAGCAATCCCCCCATCATGCCAGAGAGGCATCAGAACCGTCGCCGCAAAGGCTATGAGTTGACGCGGCAGCGCGACATGCTGCCCTTGGCGTTGGGTGCGGGGTGTGCAGCTATTGTGCTTCATGTGGCGGTGTTCATGTATGCGCCCTCCATCATCCTGATGCCTTTTGCCACCGTGCTCGACCCCAAGGAGCGTGTGGAGGATGAAATCATCCGCGTCTTTGTCAAGGAAAAGCCTGAGGAGGAGTATGTAGAAGCAGAGGATACGGAAGCTCCGGTCGATGCGCCCGAGGAAATCGAGCAGATTGAGCAAGAACCCACTGAGATTGATATCTTGGATATTGAGGTGGAGGACTTGACGATGGCTCCGGGGGAAACAAACCTCACCGTTCCCGAGCCTATCAACACGCCGGAGGAGACGACGCCCATTTCCGATATGAAGCCCGGTGAGTTGAACTTGGCCGAGCTTGCCCCTGCCGCCATGCCAGATGAAGCACTCGCGGTGCCAGAGCCCACACCCGTCAATAGCAATGTCGTGGTGGCCAACGCCACGGCCCAGCCAGAGGATATTCAAGATGCCTCCCGCCTCATGGACGAGGAACTGCGCCGCCAAGCCAAAGAAGCCAACTCGAAGCTGCCCGGGGATACTCGCAGCTTGGCAGAATTGATGGGGGTGAGCAACCCTGGCGCCAAATCAGGCGTGGCTCGATTGGGGACAGACGTGTTGTTTGCGTTCAATGAGAGCCGCCTCAAGAACTCGGCCCGCATTCCCATGTTGCAACTTGCGGCGCTCATCCAGAAGAATCCGCAGACCCACTTCATCATCGAGGGCCACACGGATAGCTTTGGCTCTGCGGATTACAATGCCTTGCTCTCGATGCAGCGCGCGGCAGCCGTGCGCGAATGGCTGCGCGGCAATGGTGTGCCGATTGAAAATGTGCATATCCGCGCCTGTGGCAACATGACTCCATTTGTCAGCACCAAGGGCACCCGCGAGCAACAAGCTCTCAACCGCCGTGTGGAAATCCACATGCGCAAGAAGGATGAAAAGCTGCCCCAAGGCTGCGCGCCGCATACCTACAAGGTGGATTTGGATACCCCAGTATCGGTGCAGCTTGCCTCTGGTATCCGCGTGCCCCAGACCTTTGTCTCCTTCACGGCAAAGCCAGCCTCCGCAGAGCCTGCGGCCAATGCCCCCAAGGATGCCAAGAAGCCAGAGACTTCCATTCGTAGCCGCTTGCGCAAAGCAACTGGCAAAGATGCCCGATGATGAGCCGCGTGGTCGAGGAATTGAGCCCGCCTCCCGGCTTGGCTGCGCCATTTAGTGGCCCTTGCCGCTACTTGATATCCTTGGATTTTGACGGGACCTTGCTTTGCGAGCAGACGCAGCGCGTGCCGGCCGCATTTTTTGAGTTGATGCAGCAATGGCGCGCCCATGGTGTGCGCTGGGGCATCAACACAGGGCGCAGCTTGCCCTATTTGATGCAAGATTTGAGTAGCTGTTCGCCTTTCATGCCGGATTTCATCTGCACCTGCGAGCGCTATATCTACATGGCAGATGCCGCGGGGTGCCTGCAACCAGCGGCCGAGCACAATGCTCAATGCGCAGATATCAACGCCGCGGTGCGTGCCCGCTTTACTCCCATCTTGCAGCAACTCATGCAGCACCTAGTCGGGCTTCACCCCGAGTGGGAGTGGGAATATGCCGCAGACGATCCGCTCTCCATCGAAGCGGTGGATGCCGCCACCATGGATGCCATGGCTCCCTACATGAACCAGCTCGCGGCGACGGATGAGAGCATCTCCTTGCAGCGTGCGGGCCGTTACCTGCGCTTTGCGGACGCTCGCTTCAACAAGGGCGCAGCCCTCCTTCTCGTGGCGGAGCATTGGGGTGTTCCGCTTTCTCATGTGGCTATTTTGGGGGATGGACACAACGATTTGCACGCCTTTCAAGCCTTGCCCACCGCCTTCTGCGCGGCGCCGGCCACAGCCCATCCCGAGGTGCGCGATTGGTTGCTTGCACACGGCGGTTTTGTTTCGCCCGAGCCTGGCGTGTTGCAGGCCTTGCAACACTGGGCCAAGCACACGTTTTTGTAAAAAACGGCCTCCTCGCAGCACAAAAAAAGAGAGGAAGCGAGTGCTCCCTCTCTTTGAAAAAAGTTGCAGATGCGATAGATTAGAATGAGGTGCCGTAGCCGCGCTTCACGGGAGCCTTGGCATATTCCTCCAGCGCACGTGGCAAGACTTCGCGCATGGCGTTGATGCGATCTGCATCCTTGGGGTGGGTGCGCATCAGGCCAGAAAGCGGGTTGAGCGATGCGGCGGAAGAGCCATCAGAGAAGCGAGACCAGAACTCAATGGCGGCATTCGGGTTGTAGCCAGCGCGCGCCATCAGAATCAACCCGATTTCGTCGGCCTCATACTCGTTGCGGCGGCTGAAGGGCAGCGTGATACCCAGCTTGGTCGCTGGCCCGTAGATAGAGGCAGCTGTTGATTCGGGGTTGATGCTCTTGATGATTTCGCCACCCGTCTCAATAAGGGAACCCCAAGCCGTGCGCTCGCCGTAGTGGCGGGCGATGGCGTGCCCGATTTCGTGAGCCACCACAAAGGCCAACTCGGCCTCGTTATTCATGATATCCATGATACCGCTGTACACGCCAATCTTGCCACCGGGGGCGCAGAATGCGTTTTGTTCATTGGAGTTCAGCACGGCCACCTGCCACTGGAAGCTGGGCTCCTCCGCCACGGCGATGAGCGCAGAGGCGCAGTTGTTCAGCACCGCGTTGTAGGTCGCATTGGACGACTGCCCATGTTGCTGCTTTTCTTGGGTGAATGCCTGCAAACCAAGAGCGTTCTCCTCCGTGGGAGAGCTCATGATGAACTGCGAGCGGCCTGTAATCGGTACCGTGCGGCAGCTTTCTAAGAATGTGCAGCACAGAGCGATGGCCGCACACGCAATGAGTTTGGTGTAATGTTTCATAGTTGGTCGGATGAGTTTGTTGAGAAAGAGAGTCTTATGCGGACAAGCCTGTGCGCATGCTCAGGGTGGAGAGCAGGGCGGTGAAGCGTGCGTAGTCGCTTTCTTTATCCGCGGATACCAGCGCAAACTGGTATTCACCTTGGCGGGCGTCTTCCATGGCGGCATTGTGCAGACGCAGCTGGATGACCTCCTCCGCATCTGTCTGGCGACCGCGCAAACGAGCCTCCAGCTCGGCTGCCGGTACATGAATGTACACATCGGCGTATGCCTTGCGGATGATTTCGTCCGTGCACGCGCGGATGGAAGCTGCACCCTGCACGTCAATATCCATCACCACATTCTTGCCGGCAAGCAAGAGCTTCTCGATATCTGCCTTGAGCGTGCCGTACGAGTTGCCATGCACGGTGGCGTATTCCAAAAATTCACCAGCTTGCACCTTGGCGGCAAAGGTTTCCGGTGTCAGGAAATGGTAGTCTACACCGTCTTGCTCACCGGGGCGCGGGGCGCGTGTGGTGCAGGAGATGGAGTAGGAGGTGAGCCCTGCTGCTTCTGCGCGGCGGCAGAGCGTGGTCTTGCCAGAGCCCGAGGGGCCAGATACAATGAGGAGTGTTCCAATCATGGTGGGTATTATTCTACGTTTTGAACTTGTTCGCGTATCTTTTCGAGCTCTGTCTTAGCGGCAACCACAATTTGTGCCAAACCTGCGTCGTTGGCCTTGGAGCCAGTGGTGTTGAGCTCGCGGAAAATCTCTTGGCACATGAAGTCGAGCGTGCGCCCCACGGCCTCTTGCTTGTCGCAAATGTTGGCAAATTGCTCCAAGTGAGAAGCCAAGCGAGTCGTTTCCTCGCTCACATCACACTTGTCTGCAAACAAGGCAATCTCTTTGATGATGCGCTCGTCATCCGCGGGCAGGGGAAGCCCGCTTTCTTCCAAGCGCTTCAGCAGCACCTCCTTGTGGCGCTGTGCCACCCCAGCGGCTCGCTCGATGATGTTCTCGCGGAAAATATGCAGCGCAGCAATGCGGGCCAGCATATCGCGGCGCAAGTTAGCGCCTTCTTGGGCGCGCAGCTGCAAGAATGCTTGCAACGCCTGTTGCACCGCAGGCTCGGTGGCGGCCCACACCTCATCCAAGGTGATATCGGCTTCCGTTTCTTCGGTGATGACGCCCAAGCGAATCAACGAGTCCAGCGAGGTGTCCACGCTGCGGCCCAGCACTTCTTCGGCCTCTGCCAAGCGTGCCTTCAGCATGGCGAGCTTGTCGGCGTTCAGGCTGAGCCCCGCGCTGCTATCATTGCCCGCTTGCAGGGAGATGGATACATTGATGCGCCCGCGCGATACTTGCCCCGCCACGAGATCGCGCACACGCGTCTCGAGCTCGCTCCATGCGCGGGGCATGGCGATAGCAATTTCCGTTTGTTTGCGGTTCACGCCGGAGATTTCGACGCGCAGGGTAGAGCCTTTGAGCGGAGCCGTTCCAGCTCCGAATCCAGTCATACTGTTCATAATGAATTATTGCCGATGATGTCCAGAAGCCTGGCATCGAGCGCCAGCGCTTCATTAATGTTAAAATTAAGGTCGCTGCGCAGCAAATCGACACTCTGCATGCGGCGCAGCAGCGAATGCACACTGCATTTGTGTGCCAGTTCTTCGATTTCTGGCACCAACACCCGCACATCGGGCGCGTGCGATGCCACCAACAGCGCTTGCCCCAAGCAAAGAGAGAGCAATTCTATCATCTGCGAGCGCTCTCCCAAATACTCGGTCTCTATCATCGCCACCGTCGCGTCCTTTTGGCGGGCCTCCCAGTCGCGCACATCAGTCCCTTCGGAGATGGCCTTTGCCTCTGCCTTGAGCTCAGACGTGATTCGTTCCGTGATGGCATCTTTGCGCTTGGCCAGCAAGTTCTGGAAATCTGCGCGCAAAGCCAGCGCCGCCACATCCTCACCCACCTTGGGCAAAGCCGCCTTCACATAGGGCAGGAAGCACTTCTGCGCCGGAGTCAGGTGCAGCGTCGTGTCCTTGGTGCGCAAATCCAAGCGCACGCAGCGTGATAAAATCGTGGGCAGCAGGCGGTTGGGCAGCTCGGTGATGAGCACGATGAGTGTCTGCGGCGGTGGTTCCTCCAGCGTTTTCAGGAACGCATTGGCGGCTTCATCCATCAGACGGTCAGCCTCCAGCAAAATCACCAGCTTCGTGTCCCCCTCTGCAGCCTTCAGCGTCAGGAACGGCTCCACACTGCGCACCGTATCAATCGTGATGGTGCGTATCTTGGAGCCTGGGCGCAAGACTCGGCACATGGGGTGGCGCAAGTTTTCCAGCGAATCTGCCGTCGCGCCGTTCAAATCCTTTGCCAGTGCCAAGGCCAAAGCGTGTGTACCCGCGGCAGGTGTGCCTGTGAGCAGGATAGCATGTGGCAAACGCCCCCCTCGGCGGGCGTTTTGCAGCAAGTTCCATGCTTGGTCTCGGGTGAAAGCCATAGATGATGCCAGATGAAAGCGTTAGTGTTCGGGGTAGGAGCCCAGCACCTTGAACATGGGGCACTTGGCGTGCAACTCCTCCAAACAAGATTTCAGCGGTTCGCTGCTCTCGTGTCCCTCCACATCCATGTAGAACAGGTATTCCCATGCCACATCGCGCG
Source organism: Akkermansia sp. (assembly GCA_045637025.1). Taxonomy (GTDB): domain Bacteria; phylum Verrucomicrobiota; class Verrucomicrobiia; order Verrucomicrobiales; family Akkermansiaceae; genus Akkermansia. The sequence continues at coordinate 24,800 of JAZTYM010000048.1, forward strand.
TCGGTCGGGAGTCGATGCAGTAAATATTCACCACATGCTTCTTGAGAATCATCAGAATCTCTGCCAAGCTACCCGGCGTGTGCGGCACACCAAAGCAAATCGTTGTGCGGTCCTTTGTCGAGGGCTTGGTGCTCTGGTTGCCGATGACGGCAAAGCGCGTCGTGTTGGTCGCCTTGTCCTGAATGCGCGTCTCCAGTACAGGCAAATCATTCAGCCTGGCGGCCAACTCGCTTCCCAGAGCGGCCGCGCCCTCGGCGGCACGCGCCCGTGCCAACTTGGCTGCGGCCGTGGTCGAGGCGGTGGGGATTTGCTCTGCGTGCGGGAAATTGTGCTGCAACCACAGGCGGCATTGCCCCAGCACCTGCGGGTGGGAGTAGATGGTGCGTATCTCCTCGCGGGGGATGGCCGCCATGAGACAATTCTGCACACTCTGGTGCATTTGGGCGCAAATACGCAAGTTCGTACCACCCAGCAAATCCATCGCCTGGGTCACAGAACCATCCGTGCTGTTCTCAATGGGGATGACGCCGTAGTTAATCTGACCGCGCTCCACAGCCGTGAACACCTCGCGGAAAGAGGGGTAGGCATACAACTCCACACTCTCCCCAAAGCGAGACAAGGCCGCCTGGTGGCTCCATGTCCCTTCCGGTCCCAAGTAGCCAATCTTCATGTTCCCCTCCAGCAGGAACGAGCAACTCACTATCTGGCGATAGATGCTCAGCAAACTCTTCTCAGGCAGCACCCCGGCATTCAGCTTCATCAGCTTATCTATGAGTGCCGTCTCGCGCTCCGGTACAAACGTGGGAGCCCCGCTCGCCTTCTTGATCTCTCCTACACCGTGCACGCATTTGGCGCGTTGCTTCAACAACTCCACAATCTGTGCGTCAATGCTATCAATCTCTTTTCGTAGCTCGTCCAGTCCCATATCTTTATATCACACACAGCCTAGCATATTTCCCCCCATTTTTCAATGCTAAAGTGTGCCCGCTCCTCGCAATCTCGCGCTGCGCTCGTGCACGCGCACGAAAAAAAGCACCCCTCACGGGGCCGCGGCCCCCAGTTCATTTTGCCGTTATCCAGAATTGTCTGCTGTCTCGTTGCGTCACTGGGCTCACATAGCGGCTGCGCAGCAGGCTCACATCTCGGTGCCCCATGATGAGCTGCAAGCTCGGTAAATCCTTGTGCTCGGCAGCATAGTACGAGGCAAAAGTGTGCCGACACGCGTCTGCCACCCAGCTCCCGCGTCGAAATCCTGCCGCGCGGCGCAATGATTGCCACCGCCTCTGCCAGTTGCGGGGAATATTTCGCTCACTTTTGCGTATGCCGCGCATGCCCAACAACGGCACCGCTCGCCCACCCCCCGTTTTGCTCGCCGTGGGGCGGATGAAGACTTGCCCTGCCTCCCAATCTATATCTTCTGCTCTAAGTCGGCTCACTTCTGTGGGGCGTATGCCTCCGTAGAGCATCAGCATCAATGAGAAACGCATGGCGCGGTGTTTGGGCTGCTCGGCTGCTTTTTTCAAGCGCTGCACAGCCTCCGGTGTTAGCGGGATAATGGGCTTTTCGATGATCTTGGGCACCTCAATCCGCGTCACGGGGTTCACATCGCACCATTCTTGGCGTATGCCGTAGGAAAACACGCTGCTGAGCATCGCCCGCCCCTTCTTGTAGCTGCTGGCAGAGCTCCCGAATGCCGCCGCCAGAATCCGCCTGCAATCTGCCACCCGCATGCCTCGTAGTGGCATCTCCCCAGCGCCATTCACTCTCAGTAAGCGCCTTGCATAGTTGCGCAAATCTCTGCAACTCACTGGCCTTAGCCCCTTGCGTGCCTCCACACTCGCCCATATCGCCTCCCGCAGCGTCACTGTGTGCTCTGCCGCCTCCACCGCCCGCACCCCCTCCTGCATCACCCTCCGCAGCAAGTTCATCAGGGCTTCCCTCTGAAGCCCCTTCGCCCGCTCTCCCAGCATCTCCATGCCCTCTAACGCCAGCCGCGCTGCATCACTCTGCGTCAAGCGGCTTCCTTTCATTAACTCTTTTGCTAATCTGTTCTCTTTCATGGTTTTGTGTGTGCTCAGTGTTCTCAAAGATGTAATTGCTATGGCGCAAAGACTTACAATATTTTCATTTATTTCCTTAGGACGTTCCTGACGTGCGCAAGGTCTGTAACACTTGAGCATCGCCTATGTAAGTATTATCTTATTTTTAAGCAAATATACGTAAAAACTGATAAATTTACTTGATTCATCTTTGAGAAAGATGTATGCTCCGCTGGTGAGATAGTCCTAGGGTTTGGTGATGCTGAGCTCGGGATTAAGTGAAAATCTTATCGAGCGACAGTATATGGCAAATATAATATCACTATTTTCGGGATGCGGTGGATTGGACTTGGGGTTTGAACAAGTCGGCGATTATACTACGGTATGGGCCAACGATTTTAAACATGAGGCTTGCGAAACTTTTCGAAAACATTTTGGCCCCGTTATTGTGGAAGGAGATATTGAAAAAATTGATCCGTATAACAATGCCGAAATCCCCGATTGTGATATTATACTAGGAGGATTCCCTTGTCAGGATTTTAGTATAATATGGAAACAACCTGGATTGCAGGGCGAACGTGGGAACTTGTATAAAAGTTTTTTGCGATTCGTGGATGCTAAAAAGCCCAAAGCTTTCGTGGCTGAAAATGTGAAGGGTATATTAACAGCAAATAAGAAAAAGGCAATCGAACAGATTGTAGAAGATTTTCAAAACATAGCACCAGGCTACATTGTAAAACCTAAATTATACAATTTCGCCGAATATGGTGTTCCTGAGTACAGAGAGCGAGTTTTGATAGTTGGGATAAGAGTAGATACTGGTTTTGATTTTGAACATCCTCATCCAACACATGGCGATAGGGAAGGATTACTTCCCCTTGTGACGGTAGGCGAGGCGTTTAAAGGCGTTCAACAAGTGAAAGCGAACAATGAGCACATTCGTTGCAACGCAAGAACAAAAAAAATCATAAGCCTAATATCAGAGGGTGGGAATTTTACAGATATTCCCAAGGATAGTCCTTACTACGTTAAGGGGATGATTAGTCATGTTTACCGTCGCGTACACTTAGGAGAGCCCTCAAAAACCATAATTGCTGCAGGTGGCGGGGGGACTTGGGGCTATCACTATCCTGAAAATAGACCCCTTACTAATCGCGAGCGTGCAAGAATACAGTCATTCCCTGACGATTTTGTATTTGTTGGTAATACAACAGAGGTTCGTAGGCAAATTGGTAATGCTGTTCCTCCTGTAGGTGTTCATGCTCTGGCCAATGCTCTGAAACCTCTTTTTTATGGAAATTATACCAAGGTTGACCTAAATAGACAGCTAGAGGTGTTAAAAAGTATGCCTTTTGAAGAAAGATACAAACTGATTACAAAATGAGTTTAGATATTCTTTTGACAAAAAATCCTATCATTCATAGATTGGGATCAAAGTCCGTTGCTGATTACAGAAGTGAATATGTTGAGACTGCTACACATCTCAATATAGCAACAGGATTTATATCAAATGAATCCATTATTCAATTAAAAAATCTAGTTGAATACAGAAATCATCAATTGCATTTATCGTTGCTTATAGGGATGAATTACATGGATGGATTTACACAACTGCAATATGATGCCGTAAAGGAGTTAGGTGAACATTTGGAGAAAGAAGGATTGGGAAATGTATATGTTTCAACGAATGCCTTGTATCATGGGAAAATGTATTCATTTATGCAAGATTCAAAATGTTTGGGATCGTTTGTGGGGTCCTCGAACTTGGGGAGTTTTATAGGGACAACTCACAATTATATAGAAACTGATTTGTTTTTTTCTGATGAGTTGGGGCGTGAGATTAATGACAAGATAGTACAATTAACTAACATTTTAGGGAGTCCTGTTAACAAAACAAAAGCTCCCGCAAATTTTAAGGTTGAACAGATGAACCTTCTAGATGGTTATTCTGGGGTGACCAAATTAACAGGGCAAGAAACTGAAGCCCATTTTGCTCAGGCTTCCACTGAAAGCGTTATCATACCTTTAAAGGATTGCCCCAAATCCCATCTGAATACGTATTTTGGTGCAGGGAAGATAAAGAATCGATTTAGTACTAGAGACTATTATGAAGTAGAGTTAATTATTAGTAAAAAGACAAAGAATTTGAATTTGCTTCCACTAAAGAAAGAATCCGACATTACAGTTGTTACCTGCGATGGATATAAGTTTAAATGTTCGAGACAAGGTGATTGTGGTAAAAATTTTCGTTCTGTTGGAGATCTTCGTATATTGGGTAAGTGGATTAAAGGTCATATGGAAAATCGAGGCGCGTTGAAGTTGGGAGAACCTGTTACGGAGGAAACATTGAAAAAATTTGGTATGGAGAGTTTAGTGTTGACCGCATCCAACGACAGAAGTTTTTGGCTTTTAGAATTCAAATAACAGTTCTATTTATGAAGTATTTAAAATCCTATATTTCCACATTAAACAATTTTGAATTGCAGAAAAGTGTGGTGGAAACGTCTGATGCTGTCATAGCCAATATTAATGCTCGGTATAACCATACAGGGCAAATAACTGGACTTTTGTTAGGTAATGTTCAAAGCGGGAAAACGGGGCAGATGTTTGGCGTTATCGCTAAATTGGCTGATATGGGGTATAAAATTTTTCTTGTTTTAACGACGGATAATGTCGATTTGCAAAGGCAAACGTATAATAGAGCAAAAACTACATTAAATACTTTCGACGTGCTTTCAGAGAAAGACGAGATTCTATTCAATCAATGCCATTTGATTAAACCAATTCTTATAGTTCTTAAGAAGAATACTAGGATTCTGCACAAGTGGGGGAATTTGATAGCGTCTGCTAAAGTAAGTTTGGGTTTGCAGATTTGTATTTTTGATGATGAGGCTGATGCTGCCAGTCTAAATACCCTGATAAACAAAAAAAACATTAGCAAAATAAACGAGCATTTGCAGAAAATTAAGGATTCAGCAACAGCGTGCTTGTATTTTCAGGTTACGGCTACTCCTCAAGCTATCATTCTCCAAAGGGAAATGTCAGGTTGGAAACCTGCTTTCATCAATTATTTTAGTCCTGGGAATGGATATCTAGGGGGGGATTTCTTTTACTCTCAACCTACGTCATATTGTATACGCTTCACAGATGAAACCGAGCTTGATGATGTTAAAGAAGATGGTGATGTGATGTGTCCATTGGGCTTAAGGGAAAGCGTTATGTCATTTTTGGTTGTCTGCGCTTACAAAATGATAAAAGGTGAACATAATTGTAATTTCATGATACATCCAAGTGTAAGAGTAGATGTCCATGAAAAATTTACATCAGCTGTTCAGGAGTATTTAAACTTGTTACAGATGTCTGTTGGAACCAACCAGTTTGTAGAACAAGTAAAAATTGCATGGATTGATTTGCAAAAAACAAAACCAGATTTGCCACATTATGAGGAAATATATGAAAAAATTGTCGAAATTTTAGATAATACATTGGTTTGCGTTATTCCTTTAAATTCGAGAAGTTTTGTTTGTAGAGATTCAAATAACCCAGATGCTTTAGATTTGTCTAAAGGATTTAATATAGTGGTAGGCGGAAATACCTTAGGCCGAGGTATTACCTTTCCTCATTTGCAGACAGTATATTACTGTCGAGCTTCAAAAACACCCCAAGCAGATACATTTTGGCAACATTCTCGGATATTTGGCTATGATCGTGAAAAAGAGTTAGTGAGAATCTTTATGCCTAAAGGCCTACATCATTTGTTTGTTTCTCTTAACGAAGCAAATAACATACTAATTAAACAAATAACGCAGGATTTTGAAGATGTCCTAATCGTGTATCCAAACGGTGTGAAGCCGACTCGAAAATCTGTCATAGATAATAAATATTTAAATATGATAGTAGGAGGTGTTAATCTGTTTTCCCAAGAACCATCGGATAAGTATACAAAAGAGATTGATTCTTTGCTGGATGAATATTCAGAACAAGATTACTCGGAAACAGATGCGGATGTGCTTATATCCATTTTAAGATTTGCTCAAAGTGATAATCGCGATGACTTTAATAACGAAAAGCACATCTCTTGCATAAAGGCTCTTAAGCAAAAAAGACCATCTATTCCCTGTAAATTAATTGTAAGAAAAAATCGAGATGTTGCTAAGGGAACAGGTACCTTGTTGTCTCCAACGGACCGCAAAATTGGAGATAAGTTCAGTGATTCAATAACTTTAACCATTTATCGTGTGAATGGTACTGTAAGTAAAGGGTGGAATGGAAAATCTTTGTGGATTCCCAACATTAAATATCCTACGGGCGTGTGTTTTTATGATATGCAAGAATGACAAGTATTAAATAAAAATGCACGATTTTCTATCCATTCATTCAAAAAGAACAGGCCAATTAATGACTAATGAGTTATCGTGAGTTTTCGCGTCATTTGTTAGGCTGAGCTAAGAAGGTACGTCGAGGTTTGAGTTTTTGCTAACACCAGTGTGGTCATCTGGTCAGCTACAAGGCACCGCATGCCCTGAGGGGCAATAAAAATGACTTCGCGCTTGGCAAGGGGAGGGCGATATGGTAGGATAGGGGCACGATGAAATTTTCAGAAAAGTTACAGGCAAGAATCAAGGCTACGCGGTCGGCATTGTGTGTGGGGTTGGACCCGCGACCGCAGAGCTCCAATATGAGTGAATTGGCAGCATGGCTGCACCGCGTGGTGGAGGAGACGGCTCCGTATGCAGCGGCGTACAAGCCGAATATCGCCTATTTTGAGGCGATGGGCTTGCCGGGGTTGAAGGTGCTGGAGGATTTGCTGCCCGACATGCCCACGGATATTCCTGTGATATTGGATGCCAAGCGCGGAGATATTGGTGAGACCCAGAAGTACTACGCACAGGCGTATTTTGAGCACATGGTGAATGTGGATGCGGTGACGCTCAACCCCTTCATGGGCTATGATATTTTGGAGCCGTTCTTGGATCGCCCTGGCAAGGCAGTGTATCTGCTGGCTGTGACCTCCAATGCGGGGTCTGCCGACATTGAGCGCCAAGAGCTGGCCAATGGCCGCAAGGTGTACCAGCTGGTGGGTGACATGGTGACGCGTGCCCGCGAGGAGGGTGCAGCCACGGAGGTGGGTATGGTGGTAGGGCTCACGAATGCCAGCGGGGAGCTGCTTTCTGAGCTGCCGGATGCCCCGCTGCTGATTCCTGGTTTGGGGGCTCAGGGTGGTGATTTGTCGGCCCTGACGGGAGGCACCCGTGTGGCACCGCCCGTGATTAATGTTTCTCGCGGTATTCTGTATAAGGATCCTGAAATGAGTTTTGCGCAGAAGGCAGAGATGTATGCTCTGCAGATTCGCCAAGCTCTTGCCCTGTAAGCCAGAGCCATGAAGCAGTATCTCGAGTTGCTGGATGATGTGCTGACGAATGGTGTGGGCCGCGAGGACCGCACCGGTACGGGCACGATAGGTGTGTTTGGCCGCCAGACTCGCTTTGATTTGCGAGAGGGTTTTCCGTGTTTGACCACGAAGAAGCTGCACTTGCGTTCCATCATCTACGAGCTGCTGTGGTTCCTGAAAGGGAGCACGAATGTGCGCTACCTGCAGGAGAACGGCGTGAGCATTTGGGATGAGTGGGCCGATGAGAACGGCGACTTGGGGCCGGTGTATGGTTCGCAGTGGCGCAAGTGGCCGGATGGGCAGGGGGGCAGCATCGACCAGATTGCCAAGTTGGTGGACTCGTTGAAGAACAACCCTTGGAGCCGCCGCCACATTGTCTCTGCTTGGAATGTGGCCGAGGTGGACAACATGGCATTGCCGCCATGCCACTGCTTGTTCCAGTTCTGCGTGATTCCTGCCCAGAAGGAGGGCGAGAAGCATGGGCTGAGCTTGCAGCTCTACCAGCGTAGTTGTGATTTGTTCCTCGGGGTGCCATTCAACATTGCCAGCTACTCGCTGCTTTTGATGATGATGGCGCAGGTTTGCGGCTACGAGGCCCGCGAGTTTGTGCACACCTTTGGGGATTTGCACTTGTACCGCAACCATATTGAGCAGGCCAAGTTGCAGCTGAGCCGCGAGCCTCGCCCGCTGCCGACGATGCGCATCAACCCTGATATCACCGCGATTGATGGTTTTGATTACGCTGATTTCACGCTGGAAAACTACGACCCGCATCCGCACATCAAGGCGCCTATTTCGGTATGAGTATTCGCTACACAGGAGTGGTGGCTATGGCTGCAGACCGCGCCATTGGCCTAGACAATTCTATCCCTTGGCGTTTGCCGGAGGACATGCGCGTGTTCAAGCGTCTGACCATGGGGCATCCCATCCTGATGGGGCGCAAGACATGGGAGACCCTTGGCCGCCCGCTGCCGGGGCGCCAGAACATCGTGCTGACCCGCGATGCGGCTTACGCTGCCGAGGGTGCAGAGGTGATTACGAGCCCCGAGGCCTTGCAGGGCATGAGCCTGCAGGATGCGGAGGTGATGGTGATTGGTGGTGCGCAGATATACGGCATGATGCTGGATAAGATGCAGCGCTTGTATGTGTCGGAGGTGAAGGGTGAATACGCGGCAGATACGTGGTTCCCGCCTTTTGCGGACAAGTTTGCCAAGCGCACGGTGGTAGAGTCCTTTGACGGCTTTGATTTGGTGCTCTACGAAAAAGAGGAATCCTGATACACACCATGGCTGAAAAGTTTGATATCAACAGCCTGAATGCCGCTCAGCGTCAGGCCGTGCAGACCCTGTGTGGCCCTGTGCTCATCCTCGCCGGTGCTGGCACGGGCAAGACCCGCACGGTGACTTGCCGCATTGCCAACATGATTGAGAAGGGGATTAACCCCCGCGGTATTCTCGCGTTGACCTTCACCAACAAGGCTGCCAACGAGATGGCAGAGCGTGTGGCGGGGCTGGTGGAGCGCAAAGCGGCCCGCCAGATGACGGTGTGCACCTTCCACTCCCTCTGCGTGCGCATCTTGCGCCAAGATATCGGCCGCTTGGGGTACAAGGAGAACTTCTCCATCTACACCGGGGCCGACCAGACGGGCATGCTCAAGCGGCTTATTATGGAGTATGGCGCGCGCCGCGAGAAGCTGGAGCCCGCACAGGTCATCAATGAGCTCTCCCGCGTGCGCAACCAGGGCCTGAGCTACAAGGAGATTGAAGATACGCTGATTTCGGCGGTGGCAGGGGCTTACCAACGCCAGTTGAAGGCCCAGAATGCGGTGGATTTTGATGATTTGCTGATTCTGACGGAGCGCCTGCTGCGTTGCTACCCCGATGTGCACGACAAGTGGAACCGCCGCTTCTCCTACATCACGGTCGATGAGTTTCAGGATACGAACTCGCTGCAGATGAGTTTGCTCAACCAGTTGGTGGGCCCCGAGCACAATGTGTGTGTGGTGGGGGATGATGACCAATCCATTTACGGCTGGCGCGGTGCGCAGATTTCGAATATTCTGGACTTTGAGAGCTTCTTCCCCAATCCTACCGTCATCAAGCTGGAGGAAAACTACCGCTGCACCAAGCAGGTGCTGGATTGCGCCAACACGCTGATACGCAACAATGCCGGCCGCCGCGAAAAAACGCTGCGCACCAACAAGGATGGCAAATACCCCGTGCGCCTCATGGCTATGCCGGGCGCGGAGGATGAAGCCGGCTTCATTGCTGAGGAAATTGAGCGCTTGCGTGTCACCGAAAAACTGGCGTGGGAGGATTTTGCTGTGCTTTTCCGCGCGAATGCGCAGAGCCGCGCGCTGGAAATGGCGATGCGCGAGCACCATATCCCCTACCGCATGGTGGGTACCAAGAGTTTCTTTGACCGACGCGAGGTAAAAGACCTCATCAGCTACTTGCAGATGATGGATAACCCCGATGCGGACTTGCATGTGCTGCGTGTGCTCAACACGCCCCCGCGTGGCATCAGCGATGTGACGGCCTCGTTCGCCATCGATTGGAGCCGAGACCAAAAGAAGAGCCTGTGGGCCACGCTGCGCGATATTTCATTCTTGTCGGAGTGCTCGACCCGCTCCCAGAACTGCATCAACGAGTTCACGGACTTGGTCACGCGCTACGGCACGGAGTTTGCCCAGAGCGAGCGGCCCTTTGTGGATATTCTGCAAGATTTCCTCAACGAAACGGGGTATGAGGAGTACATCGCCCGCAACTGTAAGACGGATGAAGAAAAAGACCGCCGCCAGTCCGCGATAGATGATATCAAATCCGCGTTGCGCCAATTTTGGCTCCCCGGGCACAAGCTTACCGATTTCCTTGCCGGTATCGGTCTCGATGAAGACCGCAAGGAGGATGATATCGAGAGCAAGAGCGGTGTGTGTCTCATCACCATGCACGCGGCCAAGGGCTTGGAGTTCCCCCATGTGTATATCGTGGGTGTGGAAAATGGGCTCTTGCCCCATACTCGCTCGGTAGATGAGGGAAGCTTGGATGAAGAACGCCGCCTGTTCTATGTGGGGATTACCCGCGCCCGCGAGCGCCTGACCATGACTTATTGCGCCAAGCGCTCCAAATATGGCAAGGAAGAACGCTGTGCCCCATCATCTTTCATCATGGAAATCCCCAACCGCCTCTATGAGTTCGTGGATTATGATGAGCTCATGAATACCCCCGCTAGTGAGGAAGAGAATGTCAACTTCTTTGCCTCCATGCGAGCCCTCTTGCAAGACGATTGACCGCACCACCCGCGCGTTGTCATCCTGTATCCTTTGCGCCCCCCAGAAATGCCCATCGCGTATCAGGGTGGTGCTTTTCTTTTGCAAAAAAACTTTCGGCTTGACTCGGAGTGGAGTTAAGGGTATTTGTGAGAGAAGATATCAAAAAGTCATAAGTGCTAGATTAAGAATAGTCTGTAATCGGTAAATAAAAGAGGGGTGTTTGTTGTATTATGTGCCTGTAACCCGAACGGCCATTACAATATTACTTATAATTAAAAACAGAACATCATTAGAATACACATCTGCAACCCACCTCACAAATACCATGAATACCATTACAGGAGAAGAAATACAGACCGCCGCCGCTCAGACCTTGAACGTGGATTTTGCCGCATTAATCGCATTGTCTGCCATTTGGGCACCGGCCGAAGCTCATGAGGCATGTCACGACGGTTGTGGCGGCTACGCCAGTGTACCGAATTGCAAGCGAAAGCGCCATAATGAGCCCCGCGGCGAGGTGAATGGTGTCATCTATGACGATAATTCGCGCGCCAATTCGAAGATGAAGGCCATGGTACGCAAGTACTATGGGGTGCGCTTGGAAGAGTTTACCGTATGCCACGTATGGCCGGATACTTGCTATGATGTCCGTTACCACACATGCCTTGCCAATTTGGTGTACATCCCGGCAGCCATCCATTCCCTGACAGATTATGATGCGCACGTGGAAGCGTGTCTGAAGTATCGAGCATACGAATTATTTGGTTGGAAGCCGGAGGAGGAGATGGTTCCTGTGAAGCCAGACAATTATCCCACCGAGTGGCTGGAGCTGCCGAGATGCGAGGCCTCCTGCAAAAATACCACAGCCTCTGCGCAGAAATGCACCGAGGCTCAGGATGCTGCTGATTGCGCCAAAGCTCTAAGTCGCTTGGAAGGTGTTTGTGCAGACGATAGCTTGGTGCATGGTATTATTCAGCGTGCGCTTGAATTGGGGTGCACGGATGAGACCCCGGTTTATGTGGACGATTTGACTGTTGGCGATTTTAAGCGTCTGCACATCGCCTCCATGAAAACGGAGCGCGGCAATTCCTATGGCCGCTATTTTGAAGGTGTGGGCAGAGGTGAGGATGCTCAAGTCTATTTCGTGCCGCAAGTATGGCGCCAGCTGAAAGCGCTTGGCTGGGCTAAATGAGGTTGTTCTGCAACGTGTACAAGAACTATTTAGAGAATAAGATGATGAAAACGATGACAAAGAATGAAGCCAACGCCATGTTATTGGATGGTATCACGGAAGATGATAGTCTGAAGGTCATAGCCGCGCTTACTGCAGGTGCGGATGTGAATGCAGAAATCCAACCAGGCCAAACAGGCCTTATGATAGCGACAAGTCAGGAACAAACCGAAATGGTACGACTCCTCATTGCCGCAAGGGCCGATGTCGAGGCTCGCGATTTAGATGGGCCGGGGGAGAGCTGCTTGATGATGGCTGCTGCTCTTGGTAATGAGGACATAGTGAAAGCGCTGCTCGCTGGTGGAGCAGATGTGAACGCCGTGAATACAAAGGGAGAAACCAGCCTCATGTATGTCACGGGCGGGTCGGACGTACGCGTATGTTGGCACAATGTTGAAATTGCAAAAATCCTGCTTGAGGCTGGCGCCGATGTGAATGCTGCCTGTGAGGATGGAACAAGTTTAATGTACGCAGCGAAAGAGGCGAACGCGGAGTTTGTGCGAATCTTGCTGGAGGCCGGAGCTGAGGTCAATGCTGTGAATGCCGACGGTAAAAGCAGCCTGATGCATGCGGTACATGCTGCTCAATACAGTATCGTATCGCTTCTGCTTGAGGCGGGGGCGGATGTGAATGCCGTGGACCGTTTTGGCAGGACTGCTTGGATGTATGCAGATTATAAGGAAGATAGCAAAATGGTACAGCTGCTGCTGGAGGCTGGGGCCGATGAAAAAGAAGAAGCCTCATTCCAACTACTCAAAGCAATTCGTGCGGATGATGTTGAGCTGGTGAAAAAACTCATTGAGGCAGGTGTAGATGTGAACGCTGTGGATGACAAAGGCTGCACAGGCATGACGATTGCGGCTAGGTCTGGGAATAAAGATCTCATGCCACTGTTGCTCGCCGCAGGGGCAGATGTGAACGCCGCGTCATACGAAGGAAAGACGTGTTTGATGTCGGCGGTGTGGAAGATGGACTTAGAAACAGTGCAATATCTGCTTGATGTCGGGGCGGATGTGAATGCCAAGGCTGACAGGGGGGTGACTAGCTTGATCGTTGCATCATGTTGCCATGACGCAACTGATGACGTTGTGAAATTATTGCTGGGCGCTGGGTCGGATGTGAATGCCAAGGACGACGCAGGCAGTAGCAGTCTGATGCATGCGTCGTTGCGTGGGAATGTCAGCGTCGTGAGGCTGCTGCTGGATGCTGGGGCGGATGTGAATGCCAAGGACGACTTGGGCAGTAGCAGTCTGATGCATGCGTCGTTGCGTGGGTATGTTAACGTCGCGCGACTGTTGCTGGCCGCCGGGGCGGATGTGAATGCCAAGGACGACTCTGGCTGTAGCAGTCTGATTCTTGCGTCGTTGCGTGGTCATGTTAACGTCGCGCGCCTGTTGCTGGACGCTGGGGCGGATGTGGATGCCATGGATGAAGATGGAGATTGCAGTCTTCTCATTGCGCTCAGAGCGGAGAACGAGGAGCTTGTTCACGTATTGTTGGATGCTGGTGCCAATCCTCGACTGGCGCTGAAACTGTGGTTGAGTTCTCAGAACACGCAGAAAGAAAGCGATTGCTGATGTGATGAACCTCAGTCGGAATCAGAAAACGGCTGCGAAAGGCGAAAAACGCGCGCAGACGAGAGCCCGGGGGCGCCGCCCCCGGCGAGGCTCTGCAAGAGGGAAAACTTCCATCCATGCCTTTGCAACATGTGACTCTTGCGAGCCTCTGCTGCGTTGTATCCATGCGGGTGCAGAGGTGAACATGGTGGATGAAGATGGGCTTTCGCCATTGATGCATGCTGTGCTTTCTGCGAAGCCCAACAACGTGCTGGCCTTGTTGGAGTACGGGGCTGAGGTGAATGCTGTGACAGAGTTGTCTGACGATATCATCGTGAACAAGTCTGCGAAACGGTATACGGAGGAATGCAGCTTGCTCTTCATGAAACATCACCGCTCCATGGAAGGTGTGCGAATTCCGGTGACGGCGTTGCACCTAGCCTGCATGAGAGGTGATCTGCCTTTGATATATGGTTTGTTGGCGAATGGAGCGAATCCGCACGTCGTGGTGCAGGGGCCGCTTCCGGAATTGTGTGGCACGCCTAGGGATTTTTATGCACGTTTCGCAGAGGGGCTGTTCCCTCGCGATTTCCTGATGAATCAGGCGAGTACGGAGGATTTCCTAGCAGATTGCTGGGAGGATATCGATGTGCGGGTATTCCGCATCTTTTTGCATAAATCAGGGATGGTCAATGCATCGAGTCGCGCGACTTGTATCACCCACATACGCCGGTGTGCAGCTTTGTTGGGGGGGGATTTGTTTGGTAACACCCAACAGGAGTCTCTGCTCATGGCAGAGCGGGAGCTGCGCTCTTTGCATGGTTTTTCGGAGTGTCAGAAAGGCGGCGTCGCGAGGAGTATAAAGCGTTTCATGGAGTATACTAAAAGTTCTATGCGCCAGAAATACAATAGGCTGGATGCGTTAGGGCTTGTTTGAGTGATGATGGTATTAGTAGTGGCAGAGAGCAATATCATAAACGAACAAGGGGGCTTAACCATGAAGGATATGCAGGAACAATTGTTGCAAGCTGCGCGGAAAAACGAGACCCAGACGGTGCTTGCTCTGCTAGAGCAGGGGATTAGCCCCAATTATCGGAACTCTGTTTTTCCGCTTCATGCGGCAGCCATGTGTGGCAACGTCACCATGCTGGAAGCTTTGTTGAAATATGGGGCAGGTCCCAATGCGCGTAGCGTGATGGGGCATACGGCATTGCAGTATGCCATGACTCGTAAGCACCCTATCGAAACAGTGTTGCAATTAGTACGACTGTTGCTGCAATATGGTGCTGTGGGTGATACGCGTGGGTCTTATCAGCATCATCGTGAGTGTGCTTATAATCTTCATAGCCAAGAGTTGGTGGAGTTGCTCGGCTTTTCTATGGAAGAATGCGCAGAGCAAGCTCGTTTGAAAAAAGAAGCCAAGAGGACGCGGCTCAATAGATGAGGTACTACTCAAAAAGCCATTTCTCGGAGTCGAGAAATGGCTTTTGATATGTTGAGAAGTCGTCTTAGCGGCCCTTGTAGCTCTTGCTGAAGCGCTTGTAGAAACCTTCGCCGCCCTTGTCGTTGCGACCACCAGCAGGACCATCGGCTCGGCGGTGGAAGGGCTTGCGGTCGCCACGATCGCCTCGGCCGCGGAAGTCGTCGCGCTCGCGGTCGCGGAAGCGAGAGCCACCGCCAAAGCCTCTGTCGCGGTCGCGGGAGCGGAAATCATCGCGGTCGCGGAAGCCGCCTTTATCGCGGCCGGGGTAGGAGTCGGAGCGGCGGTCACGCACGCGGAAGTTGGGGCGCTCGGCAGGGGAGCCATCGGGGCGGCCCTTGTCTTCGCGCACGTTGACTTCGTAGCCACAAATCATGCAGGTGGAGAGTTTCTCGACAATCTGCGGCGCGACCTCGGGGGTGACTTCGATGAGCGAGTGTTTGAGGAAAATCTTGATGTCGCCCACGCTGCCCTTGGGGGCCTCCGCTTCGTTGTAAAAGAGGCCTGCGATGTCTTTGGGCTTGATGCCCAGCAGCTTGCCGCCATTCATGAAGAGGGTGACGGAGTCTTCCAGCTTGGTCCAATCGCGAGAATCAGCATCGCTGCCGCCTTCTTGGCCGCGGGTGTGGCGGCTGGGGCGGTCTTCGGGGATGTCTTGGAGCTCACCGCCATTGCGAGAGAGGAGGAGGTTGAACATGGCCGTCATGAGTTTTTCAGCGGGCAGTTCGATGTCTCGCAGTTCCTCGGGCAGCTCGTGAGCGGTGGCGGCAATTTCCAGAATATCATCCACCAAGGCCTCCTTGCGAGCCTGGGCCACTTGTTCGCTGGTCATCACCTTTTCGCGTTGCATGCGGGTGCCGATGAAACGCTCGATGCGGGCGAGCAGGGAGAAGTCGCGGCGGCCGATGAAGGTGACGGCCTTGCCCTTGCGCCCAGCGCGCGCGGTGCGGCCGATGCGGTGCACGTAGTCCTCGGGGTCGCGGGGAAGTTCGAAGTTCACCACGATGTCGACGTCGTCAATATCCAAGCCACGGGCGGCAATATCTGTAGCCACGAGCACGTTGAGGTTGCCCTTGCGGAAGGAATCCATGACGCGTTCGCGGAGTGTTTGGGGCATGTCGCCGTGGAGGCGGTCCACAGAGTAACCGCGAGCCAGCAGCCCATCCACCACGTCATCCACCACACGCTTGGTGTTGGCGAAGACGAGGCCACGCTTCATCTTGCCCATCTCAATCAGGCGGCTAAGCACCTCGATTCGAGAGGAGAAGACGACTTCGTACACCGATTGCTCACAGGTGGGCACGGTGAGGACGGGGCGCTCGATGGTGATTTCCAGCGGGTCGTTAGAAAGGCGGTTGATGAGAGAGCGAATGGCCGGGGACATGGTGGCCGAGAAGAAGAGCGTCTGGCGTTCCTCGGGCAGCATGGCCACCACGCGGTCGATGTCTTCTTGGAAGCCCATGTCGAGCATTTCGTCGGCTTCGTCCAGAATGAGCATGGAAATATTGTCCGTGCGCAGCTCACCCTGCTCCATGAGGTCGATGACGCGCCCAGGGGTGCCAACCACAAATTGCACGCCACGCTTCAGCGCGGCCAGCTGCGGGCCGAAGGATGCGCCACCATAAATCGGTACGGCGGAGATACCATCTAAGAACAGGGCCAACTTCTCAACCTCGCGGCAAATCTGCACAGCCAACTCGCGGGTGGGCGCAAGGCAAAGCACCTGCACGCCACGAATGGCGGGGTCGATGCACTCCAGAGCAGGGATGCTGAATGCGAGGGTCTTGCCCGAACCCGTGTGGGACAAGCCCACAATATCGCGGCCATCCAAAGCAGGGGGGATGGATTTCTCTTGGATGAGAGAGGGTGTTTCGAAGCCCAACACTTCGATGGCTTCAAGAATTTCCGGGCAGATTCCGAGATCAGAGAATGACATAGACGCGGCAAAGAATGCCTGACAAGCCGCTTTTTGTAAAGACAATTCTCTGGCAGTTGCGATAACATGCTGGCAAAATGCAAAAAATACACTAAATGATGGGAATGCGAGCTTGCAATGCTGGAAACGGCTTGCTAGAATACACGACGATGAACGCGGTGTGTGCGCTGCGTTTGCGTTAACCCTGCATTTGCCTCTAAGATGAACACTACCCGAATTTTTGGTGCAAGTTGTGCCGCTTTGTGTGCATGGATTCCTGCTGCCTTGGCTCAGGCGGGAGATGCCACGCCATCAGCCTCAGCCACCGCAGTGGAAGCGGCTCCTGGTGTACTGGTGACGGAAAAGGGTGTGTTGGATGAGGTGCTGATGTATGTGGTGGACAAAAAATCCGCTGATGCGGCCGCGCCAGATGTGGTACGCGTGCTGAAGGATAGCACCGCCATGCCGCGCGAGATGCTGCTCTCGGAGTATGATCGCTCGATTCTTGCCACGACATCGTGCTTTGGCTCCACCAAGTTGATGGTGGCTCTTTCTTCTGTATTTGTGCCAGACAGCCAGTATAATGAGAGCATGGCGCCCTACCAGTCATTGCAAACCGAGCTGGGGCAACTGCTGCACGATATGGCCAACGTGCTGGAGAAGGTGAACAACAAGGCTAGCGCCGATGCTGCGGCAGAAATGGCTCAAAATATACCGTCTTACATGAGTTCCCTGCGGGACAAAGTGGAGGCGCTGCCCCACCACAACGATGACGAGCTCCTGCGCGCGCATGTGCGCCGTTACCAAGTGACGGTGCGCCCCGGTGCTTCGCGTGTGCTGTGTGCATGGGGCAAGCTGATGGCTCGAGATGAAGATTTGTATGGCTCTACCCGTTTGGCTTCGGCTCTGCCCATGGTCAATGAGGTGTTGGAGAATCTGGGCATGGCCGCCGACCCGGGGGTGCTGCCCCAGTTGGTGCAGGTGGCAGGCCAGATGGAACCGCTACTGGTGGAATGGCTCCAAGTGAGCAAGAGTATCACTGACACAGCAAGCGCAGATGCCGCCGCGCCGCGTTTGCAGAAGATAGCGGCAGATATCCGCGCGGTGTGTGCTGATAAGTTGGGCCGCGGCTTCGAAAAAGACTTGTCCAACGTGAGTCCGCGTTTGCAGGTGCTCATGATGGCCACGGACCGCATCTCTCACTGGTATGCGGAGCTGCCGACACCCTTCTACGGCTCGGATGCTTTGCGAGCCGCGTTGGAGCACGAGGAATAAGCGGCGGCTGTTTAGGCCTCGCCCTTGAATTGGTCGAATACGGCAGCCAAGAAGCCTTCTGCTACGAGTTTTTGAGCCTCGTATGGCGGGATGCCGCGCGAACAGAGGTAGAAGAGTTGCTCTTCATCCATGGGGGCAGAGGCGCTGCCGTGGGAGCAGCGTACCTTGTCTGCCAGGATTTCCAGACCCGGCAAGGAGTTGATGGTGGCGTCCTCGCTGAGCAACATGTTGCGGTTGCTCTGGTAGGCATCAGTATCGTGGGCAGCGGGTGCCACATAAATATTGCCCGCAAAAGTGGCGGTTGCTTTGCCATCCAACACGTTTTTATAGAGCAAATTGCTGGTAGCTCCGCCCACGTGGTGAACTTGCTTGGTGTGCTGGTCCAACACGGCTGAATCCGCAAGGCTGTTGGCTGAGAAGAGCTGGGTATCTGCCCCGGCTGAGTAGATTTCTGCCACCGTTTCCTCGCGCACCCATGCGCTGTCTTGGTGGGTCGTGAGGTGGCTCACCTTGCCGCCCATGTTTTGGATGTTGGTGATGCACATGTAGCGCTCAAATCCTTGGCTGTGAAGCTCTGTTTTGAGTTCGGCTCCCTCGGCCACTTGGATGCTGCGCGTGGCGAGCATGGTGGCATGCGGTGTGCCAACATGGCGCTCAATCACATGAGCTTTGACCCCGGGGGCCACCATGATGAAGGTGGCGGGGGTGTAGAGTGCCCCTGCTTGGTAGGTGATGACGATGGGCTCGGGGGTGTTTTCCTCGATGTAGAGCGCATAGCCCTGACCAAAACGCTTGAGATGCATGCCGAGCAGGGCGTCGGAGCCTATGGTGGGCATGAGCATTTCTGTCTGGCGCAAATCATCATCATCTGCGGTAATGCGCACCGCGGCATCTCCTGCGTGTTGCACGCTGGCATCACCCTGTGTGGCTGTGTCGCTCTGCAGGAGGTCTGCGAGTGCGGTGGCGTGTTTGTGGGGGCGGCCAAAGCGCCAGTCCTCATTCAGGCGATGGGGGACGACGGCCTGTGCAAATCTCTCTTGGCTTTCTTGGATGGCGGCGTTGAGCTTGGCCTCGGCCTCAGCCAAGGCGAACGCCTCTTCCATGCTCATGTTTTGGGGAAAATCCATAGTGGGGCGGTGCAGGGGGTTAGCCGATGGAGTCTTCCATCTCCAAATCGATAAGGCGGCGCAGTTCCACGGAGTACTCCATGGGGAATTCCTTGACTAGGTCGTTGATAAAGCCATTGACGGCCAGACTCATGGCTTGAGCGCGGGTGAGGCCGCGCTGCTGCATGTAGAAGAGCATTTCCTCATCCACTTGGGAGACGGAAGCCTCGTGTTGCACGGCGCTGGCATTGCCATTGACGGTGATGGCGGGGTAGGTATCGGTGCGGCTGGTGGCGTTGATGAGCAGGGCATCACACTCGGTGTTGTTTTTGCAGCCTTTCATCCCCTTGAGCACCTTGACCTCGCCGCGGTAGCTGGCGCGGCCTTCACCAATTGAAATAGACTTGGCCACGATGTTGGAGGTGGTCTCAGGGGCGGCATGAATCATGCGTGCGCCTGTGTCTTGCAACTGGCCGCTGTGGGCCAACGATATGCTCACCACCTCGCCGCGGGCGCGGCGCCCTTGCAGCACCACTGCTGGGTATTTCATGGTGAGCCCCGAGCCAAGGTTGCAATCAATCCAGCGGATTTCGGCATCTTCCATGGCAAGCCCTCGCTGAATCACGAGATTGTACACGTTGGTCGCCCAGTTTTGCACGGTGACATACTGGATTTTGGCGCCTTTGAGCGCCACCAGCTCCACGACACCAGAGTGCAGCGTAGCAGAATCGTATTGCGGGGCGGTGCAGCCTTCCATGTACATGAGCTCGGCTCCTTCATCTGCGATGATGAGTGTGCGCTCAAATTGCCCCATGCTCTCTGAGTTGATGCGGAAATACGCCTGCAAGGGCTGGGCCAGTTTCACACCTTTGGGGACATAGATGAACGAACCACCAGAGAATGCCGCGTGGTTGAGGGCGGAGAACTTGTTGTCGCCCACGGGGATGACCTTGCCAAACCACGGGCGGAAGATGTGCTCGTATTCCTTGAGGCCTTCTGTGGAGTTGACGAAGATCACGCCTTTTTTGCTGAGCTCCTCCCGCATGTTGGTGTAGGCGGTCTCTGAGTCGTATTGAGCATCCACCCCAGCCAAGAAGGCGCGTTCTTGTTCCGGCACCCCCAAACGCTCGAAGGTGCGCTTCATGTCATCCGGCACTTCGTCCCAGCTGCGGCTGGGCTTGGCGCCGTGCGACAGGTAGTAGCGGAACGAGTCGAAATCCACCCCTGCAATCTCTGCCGGTGCCCAGTGTGTAGGCATGGGCATTTCGTTGAACTTGCGCAGGGCATCTTTGCGGAATTGGCGCAGCCAGTCTGGCTCGCCCTTTACATCGCAAATGTAATCAATCGTCTCCTCGGTGAGCCCAAACCCCGCATCAAACTTGTGATTTTCCGGGAATGAGAACGCACCGCGCGTGTCCATCTGGAATGGCGTTTCGTCCATTACTCCTCCGTCGTTTTCAGGAAATCAAATCCGTTGGTTTCAATGTGGTCCACCAGTTCAAAACCACCCGTCTTCACAATCTTGCCTTTGGAGAGGATGTGTACCACATCGGGGCGTATGTAGTCCAGCAAGCGCTTGTAGTGGGTGATGACCATGAAGCTGCGGAAGGGTGCGCGCATGGCGTTCACGCCCTCCGACACAATGCGAAGCGCATCCACATCCAAGCCGCTGTCGGTTTCATCCAAAATCGCGTAGCTGGGTTGCAGCATCATCATTTGCAGGATGTCGTTGCGCTTCTTTTCACCGCCCGAGAACCCTTCGTTCACCGCGCGTGCCGTGAATTTGGTGTCCATGCCCAGCTGCTTCATGTTGCCGCGCAATTGTTTGTAAAAGGCTACGGCGTCCACTTCTTCACCCTCGGGCAAGCGGGCTTGCATGGCTGCGCGCATGAAGTTGGCATTGCTCACGCCAGGTACTTCGACCGGGTATTGGAAAGCCAAGAACAACCCAGCGCGGCTGCGTTCATCTACGCTCATGGCCAGCAAATCTTGACCATCCAAGGTGACGCTGCCACCCGTCACTTCATAGTCGGGGTGACCGCACAGCACTTTGGAAAGGGTGGATTTGCCGGAGCCATTGGGCCCCATGATGGCGTGTACCTCGCCAGAGGGAATTTCCAGGTCGATACCGTTGAGGATGTCGGCCCCGTCTTTGACGCGGGCGCTCAGGTTTTTGATGATTAGACTCATTGCTTTTCGTGTGAATGGTACTGCTCTGGGATGGACCCACGCAGGCATGCTTCCATGCTGTTGATGGTGACCCCAGGAGGAAGGTCAAAAATGTCTTCTGGGCACAAACCTGCCTTCAATTGCACGTCGATGACTTTGTTGTTGCTATCATCCAACACATGCACATGGGGGACGAAATTGGGGCAGAAACGAGAAGGCCCGTTGTCGAAATGTAGGTGGTTGATGACGCCTGCTTTTGTCATCGTTTCCAAGCAGTTGTAGATGGTTGCCAGAGAGATGCCTGGTTCATATTGCTTGGCTCGCTCGTAGATGGCTCCTGCTGTGGGGTGGTCTTTGGAGGCCAAGATAGCATCCACCACGGCTCGGCGTTGTTTGGTCATGCGCAAGCCTGCTCGTCTGACAACGCTGGCTGTCTGCGAGGAACGGGGTGTTTCGTTTGTTTGTGTGCTGCTCATATGCGGATTTCAGGGGGTAGTTGTTGTCCGTACGCGCGAATTATAGCCGCCAGTAAGCCTCATTTCAAGGATAAATCAGGTCTGTATTTTAAAATTATTAAAAAGTAGGCCTCTTGTGTGCTGGCTCACGCCATGGAGCATGGGTGTAAGGTAAGCGAGGACGCGGCAAAAGAAAGAGCACACTTCCCGTCGAGAAAGTGTGCTCTTTTGCGCCCACTCCGGCCGCGATTCGAACGCGGGACCCCAAGCTTAGAAGGCTCGTGCTCTATCCAACTGAGCTACCGGAGCATGAAAAGTGTGCCGCGCCATAGTAACAGGGAGAGACACCAATTGCAAGCATAATTTAAGTAAGCGACGTCTGACACAAAAGATGCTTGACGCAAACGATGTAATGCCCGAATATAGACGCGTGAAAAGAAGATTTTCAGTATGGTTGGTAGCGGGGGCTGTGGCACTCACGGCAATCGCGGCGTGTAAGCCGCAAGCTCCTGATATGGAGAGATTGAGCTCATTGCAGCGCAACAATGCCGAATTGCGCCGAGAGATTGCCCGCATGCATGCCCTGATTCGCCAAGCTGGTGAGGATACGCCTGACTTGCAGCAGCAGATTGATCGCCGCAATGGCGAAGTGGTGGCGGCCTACAAGCAGATGGAGGCCCTGCGTGAAAGAGAGACTGAACTCAAGATGCGCCGTATCGAACTGGAGTCTCGCTTGGATTCGTTCCGTGATACTTTTGCCCGCCTTCAGAATGAAATTGCAGCCCAGAATACAAAACCATGAGCGAACAGCCAGATAAGAAGCTTGAGGAAATGAAGAAGACGGATGAGGCTCCGCTTGAGACTGTGCGTCCTTCTGTGCCTGCTGCTGAAGATAAGCCCACAGAGGATGCCGAGAAGGGTGATAAGCCTGAAAAGTCTGAAGAAAAAGAAGGAACGAAGACGGAAGTAGCCAAAGAGACCAAGGAGGAGAAGCCCAAGGCCAAAGCCCACTGGGGTGGCTTTTTGTTGGATTCTTTCTTGGTGCTGGCTCTGCTTGGTACCTTGGGTGGCGGCGGTTATTACCTGAAACAAGAGCTGGACAAGTACCGCGTGCCCTCCATCATGGAAATCACCATGCGCGAAAATCTGGAGCTTTGCAAGCAGAGAGAAGCTTTGCAGGCTCAGGCATACCATGCCGATGAGCAAATCCACATGCGCAAGCTCTTGGCTCGCTTGGAACGCCAGCTGGGAGATTTCTCCCGCCAAATTGCGGATAAGGAAGAAGATATCACGGAAGAGCACAACCGCGTTTTGGCCCTGCAGCACGAAATCCGACAGGCGGATAAAGATGCTCGCAGCGTGGCTCGCAGTTTGCTCCCTGGTATGCACGTTGGCAATGTGACAACGACCTCTGGCAAGGCGTACCGCGATGCGGTCATTTACCGCATGGAGGGCAAGCTCATCACTTTGCGCTCGCCCGAGGGACAGGTGCGTTTCCCGCTCAATCAACTGGTGAAGGAATCCTTGCCCACCTTGGCTCGCTATGCGTTTGATAAGGAGGATTTGATTGATATGTCTGACTTTGAGGCCTCGCCCATGGATGCAGCAGCTGCTCGCCAGCGCGCCACCAAGCGTGAGCCCCAAGCTCAGCCCGAGCAGAAAGCTCAGCCCGAGGAAAAGGATTATGAGGCCGCATCGGGCGCGCCTGTTGTCGATACGGATGCGAACCGCACGACCACCAATGACGCGGGTGATGAATCAGCTCCCCAGCAAGAGGAAGACCCGTGGCAGGCTCCGCTTGGGGACTTGCCTATGTAACTCATACTTATCATAGATATGTCTGCAACAGATTTGAAAACAGAGATTTTGCGCTTGAAGCAAGAGCGCAATGCCGTGATTCTGGCTCATAGTTACCAGCGCCCTGAGATTCAGGATATAGCCGACTTTGTGGGCGATTCGCTCGCTTTGGCCCGCTATGCTCAAGAAACGCAGTGTGATGTGATTGTGTTCTGCGGCGTGCATTTCATGGCTGAGACGGCGTGCATCTTGAATCCGACACGCACCGTGCTCTTGCCTGATAAGGAGGCGGCTTGCTCTCTGGAGTCATCTTGCCCTGCGGAAGAATTGGCCGCTTACCTAGAGGAGCACAAGGACAAAAATTACTATGTGGTGGCTTATGTCAACTGCTCGATTGGCGTGAAGGCCTTGGCGGATGTCATTGTCACGAGTGGCAATGCTCAGCGAATTATCGAAACTGCGCCAACGGACCGTCCCATCCTCTTCGTGCCCGATCAAAATCTGGGGGCATGGACAGCCCAACGCACGGGCCGCACCATGACCATGTGGAATGGTGCTTGCCATGTGCACCAGCGCTTCACGAGAGACCAAGTGCTTGAGCTGCAAGCTCTGCACCCAGATGCCAAGGTGGTGTGCCACCCTGAGTGCCAAGAGGTGATTCGCCTGATGTCTGACCACGTTTGCTCCACGGAAAAGATGATTCCCTATTGCCGTGAGAGCGAGGCTCAAAAGTTCATCATCGTGACTGAAAGTGGTATTTTGCACCGTCTGCGTAAGCTGGTGCCCGGTAAGGAGTTCATCCCCGTGGCGGCAGACAAGTGCTCGTGCGCAGAGTGTGAGTACATGAAGCTCAACACGATGGAGAAACTCCGCAACTGCCTGCGCGATATGAGCCCCGAGGTAAAGGTGCCGGAGGAATTGCGACTGCGCGCAGCTGCTCCCTTGGAGCGCATGCTCGAGCTTTCTCGTTGAGGTCACACGCACCTGCTTCATGAATATAGCGCCCCACATATTGGCCAATGGTAATTGGCTTTCCATGGAGAAATTCATGGAAATTGCCCTGTATGACCCTGATGCCGGCTACTACAGCACCAACATTGCGGGCATTGGCTACCGTGGGGATTTTTCAACCACCGCGACGCTGAGCGATTTGCTGGCGCGGCGTTTAGTCGCGCAGTGGAAGCAGGCTTGTGATGCTTGCGGGCGCCGCTTGCCTTTCATCGAAATTGGTGGCGGAAACGGCGATTTATCCATGGGGATAGCCCGCGAATTGGGCTTTTTTGGGCGCTTGCGAGCTCGTTATTTCATGGTAGACCGCTCTCCCTCCTTGCGCAATTTGCAGGGGATGGTGGGCGGTAACTTTGTGCGCGTCTACGCCGATGTCATTTCTGCGCTCAAGCATGCAGGGGGTAGGGCGTTCATCTTCTCCAATGAGCTGCCGGACGCATTTCCTGCCCGCCAATTTGTGTATCAGGGTGGGGAGTGGTTGGAGCTGGGGCTTGCTGTGGAGCAGGGGCAAATTATCCGCCAAGCATGGAAACAACCCTTGCCTGCCTCGTCTGTTTTCGAGAAGTGGGCGCAGGAAGGGCAGGTGGTCGAAGTGCATGAAAGCTACCACAAATGGTACGCTGAGTGGCAGCCATATTGGAAGAGTGGCACATTTGTGACCATTGACTACGGCGAGCTGAACGACACCCTCTATCACCGCCGCCCGGCAGGTTCATTGCGCGGCTATAAGGCTCATTGTCTGCTGGGTGCAGATGAATTGCCACCGCTGGCAGGGCGGTGTGACATCACCGCAGATGTAAACTTTACGGATTTGCAGGAGCTCGCTTCGCGTTGCAGTGGCGATGTGGTGCAGTACATGAGCCAGCGCGATTATCTGAAGGATTATGTCATCCCTGGCAATGAAGCGGATGCTCACCTGATTGCTGTACCTGGCGCGGGAGACCACTTCAACGTGCTGTTGCAGCACCGTTTTGAGCAGTAAGTGCCGGCTCGGCTGGCAGCAGCTGGGAAATAGCGGCTTTGCAAAGCGCGGCAGACCATTGCCCCGGCGCCGTGGGTGTCTGGCCCAAGTAGCCGTAGGTCAGCACAGAACCATACTGATTGTAGATGAGGCGGCTTGTTGCCCCCAAGGGCCCCATGCCCATGACCGCCATGGGGTGGGTGTATTTTTTCAGCAATGAGACACCCACCATGACGTCCTCCATACTATGCACACGGAAGGCAAACTTGACGACATCTGCCCCCATCGCGATGGCTTGATCTGCCAGTGCGCACAAGGTGTCTAAACGGGGAGTTTGATTAAAATCATGAGCCGAGGCTACCACAATAACCCCTTGCTGATGCGCTTGTGCCAACAAGTCTTGAGCTCCTGCCAAGTGGGCAATTTCCCAGTCGATGGCGGCAGCCATGGGCAACAGAGAGGCGGCTATCTGCTGGCGCGCTTCTTCGCTCATTTCCCGGGCGCCGCCTTCTTCCGCATGCCGCACGGTGAGCAAAATGGGCAAGGGACGCGGAAGAGTCAGTATTTCTGCTGCCTCCACATCCTCCGGCAAGGTGTCTGCCCGCAGTTCCAAGACATCGCACGCATGGGGTGTTGTTTCATCTGAGATGGCTTGCTTCCAAGCTTCCCATCCGGAAACGGAACCTACTACAAGAGATGGGTATAAACCTTGTTGCTGCGTGCGCTTCATTGCGGATACAATACCACAGCGCACCATCCCGCGCAAGAGTAGAGCTTTACATGTGTTGAAAATTCCTACTCGATGATTTTCCGCTTGCGAGTAGAGGGGCTATTTGCTAGAATATAACGCGCGTACACAACTATGCTTGAAGCTCGGAATATTACTTTGGAGGTAGATGATGGAGAGGATTCGATAGCCTTGCTGTCAGGTGTGAGTTTTTGTGTGCCCAAAGGGCATTTCATGGCTATTGTTGGCCCGTCTGGGTGTGGCAAGACCACATTGCTCAAGACGATAGCAGGTATCGCCGAGGCTACCGATGGCACCTTTGTGTGGGATGGTATTGATTTGATGGAAGAGGGCGACTTCGAGCCCTCAGAGATTGGTTATGTGCCGCAGTTTAGCATAGCTCATGATGAGCTTTGCGTGGATGAGTGCGTGGAAAATGCCGCTCGCATGAGGGTGAAGGCCACCGAAGCCGAGCTGGACGAGATTGTGGAGAGAGTGTTGGTGGAAACAGGCTTGGAAGAGATTGCCGAGCGCCGCGTCAAGCTGCTTTCCGGTGGTCAGAAGCGCCGATTAGCTTTGGCCATGGAGCTGGTATCTAACCCCCGCATTTTGTTGTGCGATGAAGTGACCAGCGGTCTGGATCCGCGTTCGGAGAATGAGATTGTGCAATTATTGCGTGATTTGAGCCTCAAGGGCGGGCGCATCGTCATCTCTGTGACTCACAGTCTTTCGCAGTTGAGCGCGTACGACAGCATCATGGTGTTGGTGCGTGGCCATTTGGCGTATCACGGTGCGCCCTCCTCAATGGAGCACTACTTTGGTGTTCAGAATGCAGAAGATGTCTACCCACGTTTGGCGCTGCGCGAGCCCCATGAATGGGCCCAAAGTTGGCAAAAACACGGCGGTGAGTATTACCAGCGCATGGAAACGGAACAGAAAATCCGTGTGCTGCGCAATGGCGAGGATATGGCCGAAGAGTCGACCAAGGATGCAGAATTGGCCGAGACGCCAGGGTTCTTTTCACAACTGGGCACCTTGTTGCGTCGCCGCTTTGCGTTGTTGTTCCGCGACCGCCCTCAGCTGATTTTGCAGTTGGCCATGATTATCATATTCCCCATCATGGTGGCGCTTTTCTCCAGCAAGGGGCAGGAGCAGCTTCTCATTTTGGCGGATACGCAGAGCAATGATATTGCCATGGAACTTCAGGCTCAACAAGCGCAGGCAGAAGTGCGCGCTCAGGTGGGCTCTGCCGTGTCGGGCATTATCATGTTCGAGGTGATTCTGTTGGGCCTGATGGGTGCTAACAATGCCGCTCGTGAAATTGCAGGCGAGCGACTCATCATGGAAAAGGAGCGCTTTGCCGGGCTGGGTGAGGGTGCGTATCTGGCGTCCAAGAGCATTTACTTGTTCATTTTGCTGCTAGTGCAGAGTTTGTGGATGTTTGCCTTCGTGCAGTTCTTCTGGCCATTCCGAGGCGATGCGCTGAATCATTTGGGCTTCCTCGTTTTAGCCAACGCTGCGATGACCAGCGTGTGCCTTGGCATTTCGGCCAATAGCCGCACGGCTGATCAAGCCTCGCTGCTGAGTATTTATTTGGTGGGCTTTCAATTGCCGCTTTCGGGGGCTGTGCTCGCCCTGCCAGATACGATAGCAACTTGCGTGCGCCCCTTTATTTCTGCCTATTGGGCGTGGAGCGGTAGCATCGAGGGCGGGTTGCTGCCCGATGTGATTAAGGCCGTCAAGAGTATCGTTCAAACTTCATTTATGTCGGCAAACATGTGCCACATCGTCCTTGCGCTCCATGTGTTTGCTGGTTTGGTGCTCACATATATAGGCGTGCGCCGCTCCCGTTGGGATTAACGAAAGACAATTATTATCAAGAGATATGGCAAGAAGACGTTCAAGAAAAACAAAAGGCAATGCCAAGGCCCTCCTGCCCATGGTGATTGGGGCTGTGGTCTTGCTGGCTGGTGTAGGCTTTTTCTACGCATCACCATCAGGAAAACGGAGCTCTGGTACTCCCCAGAATTTTTCCATTCGCGAATACCGCAATGATGGCTCTAGAATGGCCGTGCCTGGCAACCGATACCTGCTGGAAGGGCGAGTCGAGAATATTGAGACGATTGCCAACAACCGCTTGGTATCCATATCCTTGAAGAATAATCGAAACGAGCGTTTGCCCCTGCTTGTGCCGAGCGATACAAAGCTGAATGTCAACCTCACCCGAAAAGATAATTTCTTATTCGAGGTAGAATGCCGCACGGGTCGCGACGCTGCGGGCAATGAGGTGAAGGGTATTTTGGTGGTGAAAAACGCAGACTCTACGAAGTGATGAAAATGCGAATCCTGACAATGTTGATGTCGAGCCTGTGTTGCGTAGCTCAGGCGCAAATGCCTGTGGCTCAACCAGCTCCCGCACCGCAACAGCAACCAGCCCCAAGCTCCCAGCCCCGGCTTGATGTATCTGGTGCGCCTGAAGCAACTCCCAATGCCGAACCCACGAATCCCAAGCTTCTCGGCATGGAAATCCCCTTGCTCGACCCCTCTAGCGACACCGTTTCTTACAATGGAGGCAAGTTTGATGTGGGCAACAACGCCGTGGTGCGTGCCAAGTTTGAAACTTACCTGCATGGCACTCCAGATACTTCTGAAGAAACGTCTCTGTATAGCAAGAAACTTGAAAAGATTTTGCAATATGTTCGCAAGCATTACCGCTCACAATCTTCGATAGGTAGCGAGGCTTTGGTGCAGATTGGTAAGACCTTGCATAGCCTTTCTGAGGTGCCTACGGATGGCGGAAATGCCGGCGTGCTGGCCAGTTGCATCGTCAACGCTTTGGATGCTCAGCGCGCCAACCGTACGCGCAAAATTGAGAATTCAAAGCTTAATAAGGAATTGGATTCTCTTGCGCGAGCCACCAACAACTTGAACAAGAGTAAATCCGCTAGTAATTCATACTTGGTGGCATACAACACGAAGAAAATTGCGCAAGGGCAGGCCGAACAAGCCAAAAATGCGGCTACCAATGTGCAATCTGAACTGGCCGCCAAGGTGAGTTACCAAAGCAACATGGTGGCATTCCTTTTCATGCGCCGTTACGACCATGCGGTGATTGCGTCTCGCGTGTATCGCCATGTTTTCCATGATGGCGACAACACCATGAAAATTGAAAAGGACTCCAAGGCGGATCAATTCCTCAAATCCACCACGGGGCTTCCCCCCACAGTCAATACGGTAGATGCCTTGGCAACCGAAGCCCGCACTAGTGTTGATAAGCACATGGAGGCAGTACACTCTATGTTGGCTCAGAATAAGCTCGGTGAGGCTACCCAACATTTGATTGAAGCGGTGGCACTTGGTGAGCACATGATAAGCGTCTTGACTTTCCCGGTCGAAGGTCGTCGCCGCGTGGCGGAGTATTGGACTCTGCGCAAGCGCGCCCTCTCTGCGCTGAATGCTCGCGACTACGCCATGGTGGATGAAATTGCTGGCAAGATGAAAGCCTTGGACGTTGATTTTGATGATTCGATGCTCTTGAGCTACAGCGCGGGCAAGAAGCGCCAGAGCGATTTGTGCATTCGCAATGCGCGCAAGGCGTTGATGGCTGGCGATGACGAGGAGTTCAACCGCTGCATCACCGAAGCTGGCACCATTTGGCCGCTCAACCCCAACTTGGACGCCAGCGCCAAGCATTTGCAGGAATTTGATAACAATTCATCCGTTCTGGCTGAGTTCCGCACGCTCTATGGGCGCTGCGAATACCGCACCATCTTCAAAGAACAAGAGCGCTTTGAGTGCGTGGCTCTCGATCCTGAGTTGAAGGCGCAGTACAAGGAGGTCATCCTTGTCATCAGCACGATTGATGCGATGTTGAAGCAGCTGGAATCGGTGGCAGAGCAAGACCGTGTGATGGGACCCTGCATCGCCTACGAAAAACTTGTGGAATACCGCACCACCGAACCGCGCTGCGCAGAGGACCCTGGCTACAAGGATGCTCTGAATATGTATGCCCAAAAAGCTCATGATTTTGTGCAAGCTCTGAGGGATGCCGAGGAGTGTGAAAAACGCCGCGAGTTTGGTTCTGCGCTGTCGAACTACTACCGGGCCTTGTGTCTCTATCCCAAATCCACATTGGCTGGGCAGGGGGCTTCTAAGGTGTCTGAGATTATTGTCAATGCGCAGTATTGATGGGCTGGCCACACAAGATTGTTACGCGTTTTGCACCCTCGCCCAGCGGGCCGATGCACGTGGGGCATCTGCTGGCGGCTACACATGCACGCCAACTGGCAGATGCCAACGGCGGGCGTTGCCTGTTGCGCATTGAGGACATAGACCAACGCTCATGCAGCCCCGAATGGGTGGAGCTCATGAACCAAGATTTATCTTGGCTGGGGCTACAGTTCGATGGTGAGGTGATGGTGCAAAGTGAGCGCTACGCCGTGTATGAAGAAGCTCTGCGCCAGCTGCGAGAGCTAGGGGTGCTTTACCCCTGTTTCTGCACGCGAGGCGAAATCAAGGCCCAGCTGGCAGAAATGGGCCGCGCACCGCATTCTTCATTGGGCTACCTCTATCCCGGGGCTTGCCGGCACCTTTCCCCTGAGCAAGTGGCGGAGAAAATGGCGGCGGGAATTCCGCATGCTTGGCGTATTAACATGAGGCGTGTGCAAGACCTCATTGGCTGCCCCTGCTGGGAAGATATGCGCCGCGGGGTGCAGCGCTGTGTGCCCACGGTGTATGGTGATGTGGTGCTGGCGCGCAAGGATATGCCCACGAGTTACCATCTTTCAGTCGTGGTCGATGATGCTGCGCAGGGCGTTACGTTGGTCTCCCGTGGTGAAGATTTGTTTGATGCCACCCACATACACCGCGCGTTGCAAGGGGTACTGGGCCTGCCCGTGCCGCATTATTATCACCATTCGCTGCTGCGAGATAATGCCGGCAAGCGCTTAGCCAAGCGCGATGGTGCGCGTTCCTTAGCCTCGCTCCGGGTGTCGGGCTACACGCCCGCTATGATTCGGGAATCGTTGTCCGCGGCTCTTGCCAACGGCGGGATTTGGCATATCTGAGCCCGTGTTTTAATGGCGGAAAAGCTCCTCGACCAAAGCGACACTGCGCTGGGTTGCACCCGAGTGGATATGCAGAGCTTCATAGGCTTTTTCTGTGCGGGCTGTGCGCTCTTCGCTATTTTGAAGAACCTGCCGAAGAGTTTCTGCCAATTGGCTACCCTCGCAGCGCCAGATGCCACCTGCTGCTTCCAGCAATGCAACTAAATCAGCAAAATTGGTCATATCAGGCCCTGTGATGACGGGGATGCGGGCGGCGATAGCCTCTACAGGGTTCTGCCCCCCTTTAGCCAGGAAACTCTTGCCGATGATAGCCACATCTGCCAAAGCCGTCCAGTCTCTCAGCTCGCCGGTGGTATCTGCCACATAGCAGGCGTTGTCTGGTATCTCCTCGGGGAAATCACCAGCTGTTCTCAAAATGGGGTAGAATCCAGCCGATTGCAAGTCTTTCACGACATCTGCTCTGCGCTCTGCATGGCGGGGCACAATGAGAGGGAAAGCGCCTGCCTCTCGCACGGCGGTGGCGATAAGCGCTTCTTCTTTCGCGTGGGTCGATGCCGCCAACACGACTGGTTTCCCCTTGCTGGTCTTGTCCAAAATCTCTTGGAAATCGGTGCGCTTGGCAGCTGGGGTGTCGCCCATGACATCAAACTTGATGCTGCCTGTCACGCGGATGATGTCCTCCACCACGCCGATGCCAGCAAAGCGCCCCTTGTCATTCGCATTTTGCGCGCCCAAAGCATTGAGCCTAGAGAAGAGCAGGGAGGTGATGCTACGTACTTTCTTGTAGCGACCTTCACTGCGGGGGGATAAGCGTGCGTTGAGCATCACCATGGGTATGCCGCGGCGATGGCATACCTCTGCAAAATTGGGCCACAATTCAGCTTCTATCAAGACGACTGCCTTGGGTTGGAATCGCGAAAGGCAGCGACCAGAAAGCCCTGGTACATCCAGCGGCGAGTACAGGGCCCGCACCCCCGGAATGGCCGCATCTCTGACAACTTGGTGCCCTGTTGCGGTGGAAGTAGCCAAAACAACGGGCTCGCTGTGGGTCTTAATCCACTCGCGAATGAACTTGAGCGCAATAAAAACTTCACCCACACTGACGGCGTGCACGTAGAGCCCGCCCTTGGGTTCATCTGCCGCGCGGCGGTGGTAGATGCCAAAACGCTCGGAAAGCCCCGTGCCAAAGCCCCCGCGCTTTTTCATCTTGATGAGATACCCCGGGAGAGAGAGCAGGAGAAAAACCGGGAAAAGTAGGTTGTAAATCAGGAGGAAGAAGAAGCGTTTCATACGTCGTCTGTTTGATAGAAAAGAATCGTGTTGCCACCGTAGCTGCGTTCGTCTACCAGTTTCCAGCCCGGGAACTCGCGCGTGTGCGCATCGCCCACCCCGTAGCCCACTTGAGCTTCGGCAATGAAATATGCGCCCGGTGCCATGAGCTCGTGCAGGCGGTCTGTCATGAGTTCCGCTATCATATCACGGTCGCCCACTGCTTTGCAATAGGGTGGGTCGGCAAAAATAATATCGTACTTGCCTGCGTCGCGGCGCACAAATTGCAGGCAGTCGCTTTGCACCACGCTGCCACCTTCCAGCTTGCTGCGTTCCAAATTCTGCCGGGCCATGGCGCAGGACGCGCGGGATGCGTCTACCATGCGAACTCGCGCGGCGCCTCGGCTGAGGGCCTCCAAACCCACCGAGCCCGAACCGCAGAACAAATCTAGTATGCTGGCGTTTTCCACCAAGCTGCCCAAAATGTTGAACAGAGCTTCGCGCACGCGGTCTTGCGTGGGGCGCACCTCACCTTGTGGCACCTTGACGACGTATCCTTTGGCTTTGCCTGCTATAATTCTCATGGTAAAAGAGAGAAGCGGGAGCTCGCGTATCTTATCGAACTCCCGCTTCGGTAAAAGTTGAGTTGAGCATGTTGTCCCTATGCCGAGACTCATGCTGTGTGATTTACTTGCGCCCAGGAGTACCCATGTTGGCGGCAGGTGTCACGATGGGGAAGCGCAGCATGTAGGCGCCCTGTGCAAGAACACCGCCAGAAATGGCAGACTGTTCGATGAAGGCATAGGACACATAGACAAACTTGCCGTCCGTCGTCTTCGTCACACGCACTGTTTCGCGGATGCGAGAGAGGGAATCTTCCTTGGACAGAGACCATTCAGTACCCGTCTGGGCACCGTAGATGTTGGCATCGGTCGCAGAGTAGGTCTTGGCGGCGAGCTCACCGTTGTTGGAAACCCAAGCGTTCTTGCTGGCGTCGTACTTGAGAGCGCCGATGGTCAAGGGGCCTTGGCGACGCGTCTTGGGATCAATCGTTGAGGAAAGAATCTTCCACATGTTTTGCCCTGCGGAGTGCAGCCCCAAAGCCACGATAGCTACGGGCTGAATGGTGGACTTCTTCCACTCACTTACAAACTTGTCGTACTCTGCCTTGTCCGGCCATACTTCTGCATCGTAATCAGGCACGGAGTCGGGGGCGATTCCTTCCAGAAATGCCTTGCGCTTCTCTTCGTTCAGAGATGCAACCTTGGTTGCAAAAGTACGCTGCAGTTCGGTAAACTCCTTGGTGAAGACGGGTCGCACGGCTGTACCCTGCTTCAGAGTTCCGTCTGTGGGAAAATAACCTTCGAGTGCTCCGGGGCTTTCTGCGCATACGGCAACGCTCAACATTGCCGGTGCGGCCAACATGGCAAGAATAGTGGAAAGTGCTTTCATGTCTGTGCCCATCAATCTATCATTATTTTTTTTTCTTGGCAAGCATGAAATTAGATGGTATTGTCATGCAGGAATGAGAGTTATGTCAGAAAGTAATGTGTATGGGCTCACTGCTGTAGCCGCGTTTGTGCTTGCTCTTTCATCCTGCCAGTCTGTAACTCCTGCTACTCGTATTGCGGAAAATCCTGTGTTATTCCGTTCTCTCCCCGTTGAGCAGCAAATCTTGGTCCAGCAAGGGAGAATCTGCGAGGGTATGTCTCAAGATGCCGTTTTCTTAGCTTGGGGTGCCCCCAATAATCCGCCTTATGAAGGGCAGAAAAACGGGAAAAATGTCGTTCGATGGGTGTATACGTTCCAAGAGCCTGTGATGGCCGCTCCCTCGGTGGGGGTGACTGTTGTGGGGCCCTATGGATGGTACGGCCCGGCAATGTATGGACCTAGCACGGTGTATGTCCCGAGAGAAGCCGCTACGGTGCAATTTGAGAACAATAAAGTCGTTTCTTGGGAAAAAAGAAAATAAAAAGCTTTTTTGGTGCGCCTGTATAAGTGAGGGCAGGTCGCATCAACACGAAAACTCCCCCACTTCGATAAACTACAAACAAACAATATAAATCTATGAAGAAGTCCATAATCACGTCGTTGTTGGCTCTGAGCCTTGTGCTGGTTCCCTCCTGCGCCAATCTGGGTTCTCTGAGTCAGGTAAGCGCCAATGAAATTGGTTCCGTTGCTCAGGTGATTTCCGGCACGGTTGTATCCGCTCGCACGGTTCGTGCTGACGCCTCCTCCAGCGATAAGAACCTTGGCACGGGCCTTGGTGCAGCCATTGGTGCTGGCTCTGGTATGCTGCTTGGCGGTGGCACGGGTAAGGTGGTTTCCACGGTTGGTTTCGGTGTGCTGGGCGCAATGGCTGGTCGTGGCATTGCTAAGTATGCCAACAAGTCCGATGCTCAGGAACTTGTCATCCAAGCCGATGGTTCCAAGGCTCAGTATCGCGTAACGCAGCCCGTTTATGAGGAAATCGGCCTCATTCCCGTGGGTGCTCACGGTACGCTGCAATACGGCGGTGCTGGTAGCAAGTTCATCCCCGATGGTATGTAATTTTACCTAAATCCAATCTGTTATGCAGAATGGAACACATAACCTGGGAGAAGGTGTAAAAACCTTCTCCCTTGTTTCGTCTGAGCTCAGCGTCACGCTTACCAACTACGGCGCGCGCATTCTTTCTGTGGTGAAAGATGGCGTGGATTGCCTGTATGGTCCCAAGAATGAGGATGAGTTGAAGGCAGATACCTGCTATTGCGGGGCTATTTGTGGTCGCGTGGCCAACCGCATTGCTGGTGGCTGCTTTGAATTGGGCGGCAAGGAGTACAAATTGGCTATCAACAATGGTCCCAACCACCTGCACGGTGGCAATGTGGGCTTTAGTGATGTGCCGTGGGATGTGCTAGAAGCCACTGACTCGCGTGTGGTGCTTTCCCTCGTCTCTCCTGATGGGGATGAGGGATATCCTGGCGAGTTGAAGCTGCTTGCTACATACACATTGGAGGGGAATACCCTCAGCCTGGACATGCAAGCCACAACGACGGCCCACACCCTGCTTAACCTGACCAACCATGCGTACTGGAATCTCAATGTCACTGGTACCATGGATGATCACCAGTTGCAGGTGAATGCTTCGGCCTATACACCGATGGTGGCCAACATTCCCACGGGTGTCATCGCTCCTGTGGCTGGCACGCTGTATGATCTCAATACCCCCGCCACATTGGGAGAGCGCAACGCCCCCGATGCCATTGCCGGCGGCTATGATGACAACTATGTGCTGCCTGCTATCTCAGGTGAAAAATGGGCGGCTACGCTCACCAATGGCCTCCGCACCCTGCGTCTATTTACAGATGCACCTGGTCTGCAGGTCTATACAGGCGATTATCTGCCGCTGAAGCGCGGTGGTGTGGCTCTCGAGGCTCAAAATTACCCCGATTCCCCCCACCATCCGCATTTCCCCAGCATTGAACTGTTGCCGGGTGATACCTATCGCCGCACCATCCGTTGGGAGCTTACTTAAAGCAACCTCATGTTTCAACAAAAATGCCTGTCCGAGTCTAAGCCCCGGACAGGCATTTCTCATTACAGAGCCGGAAGCCACATATCAACCCACCAAGGTAGAGCTTGGCCGTAGGGTGTTGCGAAAAGCGCTTGCCAAACACAGGTGAGATAGTAGAAAAAGGCGATGACGCCAATGTTGAATAAGGTGCCACAGTACATCCACACCAACGGGTGCTTGGGGATGTAGAGTAGGGCTGGCAGGGTTGCTATAATGGGGCATGATACCATGACCATCAACAGCAGTTGCGTCGAGTCTTGGTTGGAAATGGTGCCCATGCTGGCCACAAGAAAGCCCAAACATGCCAGTTGAAGAATAAGCCACCCAGTGGTCTTCTTCCCCTTTTGCATGTATTGTATGCGCCTAGCGCAGAACAGACAATAACAGCAGCCTACAAGGTAATATAGCATGCTACATATTTAGCACAGTTTCTTCTCCGGCGCAAGTCTATTGAATAAATGAAAGCACTCATATTGCGTCTTCTCTGTGGGAATTTGCTTGCAATTTTGAGTGTAATGGGGTTGAATGGGCGCATGAAGACGATTGCTCTTATGTTGATTGGCGCTTGCGCGGTGTTGGCTTTAAATTCATGTGGTTCTTGCCCTTGCAGCTCATACAACAAGGACCACTTGCGCGACGTGCCGGTTTCTCGCTCTGCTAGCTTCCGTTAATTCTGCACTTTTGTTGCTGAAATGTCCTTTGAAATCCGAGAAAAACCAGAGAAGATTGAACGCGCTCTTCTGGTGGGGATAGGCTTGCCTGGGGAGTCCCGGCGCGAGCGTGATGCCTTGCTGGCAGAGCTGGTCGATTTGGTGGAGAATTTGGGCATAGGCATTGTCGAGAGCAGTGTGGAGTTCACCCGCGAGATGCAGGCCAAGTACCTGTGTGGCGTGGGCAAGGCTGAAGATATACGAGCTCGCGCGGAAGCTCTTGATGCAGACTGTGTGATTTTTGATAACTTGCTCTCGCCCTCTCAGCAACGCGAGTGGGAAAAATTGGTGGAAGTGCCTGTCATTGACCGCGAGGAAATTATCCTCGATATCTTTGCCAAGCGCGCTCGTACCAAAGAAGCTGTGATGCAGGTCGACCTGGCCCGCATGCAGTACGCTTTGCCCCGCATGGCAGGCATGTGGAAGCACTTGGACCGCCAGCGAGGTGGCTCTGGTGGTGGCAAGGGAGGCGGTGCCGCTGCCCGTGGCGAAGGCGAAAAACAAATTGAAGTCGACCGCCGATTGGCTCATGACCGCATCGAAGCCATCCGTGCCGAATTGGAAACCGTGCGGCGTCAGCGCGGAACCCAGCGCAAGGAACGCAACCGCCAAGGTATCCCCTCTGCTGCCATTGTAGGTTATACCAATGCGGGTAAGTCCTCTTTGCTCAATAAGATTACGGGTGCTGGCGTGCTGGCTCAAAATATCTTGTTTGCGACGCTGGATACCACGAGCCGCAAGATTGAACTGCCCGATGGTCAGCCACTTGTGTTGACTGATACGGTTGGTTTCATCCGCAATTTGCCCCACCGCTTGGTGGAGGCCTTCAAATCGACCTTGGAGGAGGCCGTGTTGGCAGATTTTCTCATTCAAGTCGTTGACGCCAGCGATCGCGAGGCCTTGCGCCATTACGAGACCACCTGTGAAGTGCTGGCTGAATTGGGCGCAGCAGACA
This sequence comes from Akkermansia sp., assembly GCA_045637025.1. Taxonomy (GTDB): domain Bacteria; phylum Verrucomicrobiota; class Verrucomicrobiia; order Verrucomicrobiales; family Akkermansiaceae; genus Akkermansia. The sequence continues at coordinate 62,738 of JAZTYM010000048.1, forward strand.
AGCCCATGATTGTGCTGTGGAACAAGGTGGATATGCTCCCCGAGGAGCTGCGCCAGACCACGCTAGAAGCCTTGGCTGCGAAAGTGGACTGCCCCTGCGTGTATGCCAGTGCGTTAGAAGGAATTGGCATGGATGAATTGCTGACGAGCTGTGTCGAAATGCTTTCACACCGCGTCGTCACCTCTCGCTACCGGATTCCCTTGGCAGAAAGCCGCATTATCGCCATCATGCACCGAGATGGCAAGGTGTTGAACACAGAATATGAGGGGAATGATGCGATTGTTGAGGCTATTTTGCCGCGAGAGTTTGCCGCAAGACTGGAAAAATACTTAGTTCATTGATATGAAACGCGCGTCGCTTTTTCTTTTGCCGATTCTATTATGCACCGTTGCTTGCTCTCAAAAGCCTACGGTTGAGCAGCTCATCCGCTCGGGTGAGCAAATGGAAGAGGAAACACGCAACAAGCGCGTGGCACGTACCTTCGAGCAATTTATCGCCAGTCCCGGCTACCGCAATAGCCGCGATATTTGGCGCGGTGCGGCTGTGGAGTGGTATGCTCCCCGCCAAACGCGTGTTGAAATCCTGCTGGATCAGCAGCGCGGCCGCCTCTACATCAAAGACCAGATTGCCATGGATTTTCCTGCCTGCACGGGGCGGGAGGGCGAATATGAAACGCCCACAGGCACATTCCGTATTACAGAAAAGAAGCTGGAGCATCGCTCCTCGCTGTATGGTTCCTATGTGAATGCTGCGGGAGATGTGGTGAAAGGCGGAGCTCATTCTTCTGACGAAGCGCCAGAAGGCACGCGTTTCGAAGGTACAAAAATGCCCTATTGGATGCGATTCAACGGCGCTATCGGTATGCACACCGGTGCCGTGTTCAGAGAAGGCTCGTCTCACGGCTGTGTGCGCATCCCGCCGGAAGCATGCAGTATCATCTTTGCCAAGACGACTGTGGGGACCCCCGTTATCGTCAAGTAACCTCAGCCCTTCCTTTGCGTTATGATTTCGCGCCTTTATTCAGCGTCTGTCTTGGGTATAGATGGCTTTGAAGTGTCTGTGGAAATAGACGCGCGCCAAGTGAAGGATACGGGACGCATCTCCGTGGTTGGCCTGCCGGATGCTGCGGTGAAGGAGAGTATTCAGCGTGTGACATCGGCCCTCAGTAACAGCAATTTCTACCGTCCAGGCGAGATGCTGGTGACGGTGAATCTGGCCCCTGCCGATGTGCGCAAACAAGGCCCCGGATTTGATTTGCCCATTGCTTTGGGGCTAGAGGTTGCCATCCAACAAAATCATGAGGATATCCCCAAGCTGTACAAGCGCCGTGTCCCGCTTGGCTTGGAAGATTGGTGCATCGTGGGCGAGCTTGCGCTGGATGGTCAGGTGCGAGGCGTGCGCGGGATTTTGCCCCAAGCTGTGGCTGCGCGAGATGCTGGGCGAAAATACCTGATGGTATCGCGTGAGAATGCAGATGAAGCCGCCGTCGTCAAGGGCATTGCGGTATACGCAGTGGAAACGCTCAGCGAAGCATGGGCCGTGTTGTCCGACCGCGCATCCTTCACCCCATACCAGCCGGCCCAAGGCATGGTGGAGTGTGAATCGAGCTTGGATTTTGACGAAATCAAAGGTCAGAGCTACGCCCGCCGCGCCATGGAGATTGCCGCTGCTGGTGGGCACAATATCTTGCTGAGTGGTAGCCCTGGTAGCGGCAAAAGCATGCTGGCTTCTCGCATGCCCACAATTTTGCCCCCGCTTACGCATGAGGAATCTCTCACCACGAGCAAAATTCACTCCGTGTGTGGCTTGCTGCCTGGGGGCAGGGGTCTGCTGCGTGTGCGCCCGTTCCGCTCTCCCCACCATACTATTTCAGATGTGGGGCTCATGGGCGGTGGCTCCAACATTTCTCCCGGTGAAATCTCGCTCGCTCACAACGGCATTCTTTTCTTAGATGAATTGCCTGAGTTCAACCGCCGCACGCTCGAAACGCTGCGCCAGCCACTCGAAAGTGGCTCAATCACCATTTCTCGTGCGGCCGGTAGCATGGATTTCCCCTGCGATTTCATGCTGGTGGCAGCCATGAATCCGTGTCCCTGTGGCTACTTGGGCGACCCCCGCCACGCCTGCAAGTGCTCCCCTGCGGATGTGGCACGCTACCGCCGCAAGATATCTGGCCCCTTGTTGGATCGTTTTGATATGGTGATAGATGTGCCACCCGTGGCCCCGGCAAGCTTGCTTTCGCAGCCTGATGGAGAGAGTAGCTCTGTCATCCGTGAGCGCGTGTTGGCTGCTCGCTTGCGCCAGCAACAACGCTACGCTGGTACCAATATCCCCTGCAATGCCCGCCTGAGTGGCAAAGCCTTGCGCAAGTATTGCCCGCTCACCACTAGCCAGCAAGAATTGCTCCTCTCCGCTGTAGAGCAACTCGGCCTTTCTGCTCGCGCCTTCGACCGCATTTTGCGCGTCGCGCGCACCATTGCTGATTTGGCCAATCGAGACCTGCCAAGCGATGACGATATCTACGAAGCCATCCAATTCCGGCAGTTCGAAAGCTCTCTGCGCGCCCTCTAATAAAAAAAATGCGGCAGCGGGTGCCAAATTGGTAAAATTCGTGTTGCAAGTCGGTTCCTAACGTGCTATTTTATTGGCACCATGATTACAGGTACTACACACAAGAAGGCTGCTGAGTGGGTGGAGCAAATCCGCCAGCTCTGCAAACCCGATTCCGTCTACTGGTGCGACGGTTCCGAGGAAGAGAACACCAAGCTGTGCGACATGCTTGTGGAAAAAGGCACCTACATTCGCCTTAACCCCGAGAAGCGCCCTGGCTGCTTCTTGGCTCGTTCTACTCCTTCTGACGTGGCCCGCGTAGAGGAACGCACATTCATCTGCTCCGAGAAGCAGGAAGACGCTGGTCCCACCAACAACTGGAAGTCCCCGGCTGAGATGCGTGCCATCCTCAACCCCTTCCTTGATGGTTCCATGAAGGGCCGTACCATGTACGTGATTCCTTTCTGCATGGGTCCCCTTGATTCCCCCCTTGCCAAGATCGGTATCGAAATTACCGACTCCGCTTACGTTGTCACCAACATGCGCATCATGACCATCATGGGCGAGAAGGTGCTCAAGCGTCTCGAAGACGAAGTGAACGGTGGTGGCAATCCCAAGCGTGACGGCTACGGCGACTTCGTGCCCTGCCTCCACACCGTGGGTGCTCCCCTTGAGCCCGGTCAGGAAGACGTGACTTGGCCCTGCAACAACGAAGAGAAGTACATCTGCCACTTCCCCGAGACTGGCGAAATCATCTCCTACGGTTCCGGTTACGGTGGTAACGCTCTGCTTGGTAAGAAGTGCCTCGCTCTGCGTATCGCTACTGGCATCGCTCGTAAGAACGGCTGGATGGCTGAACACATGCTCATCCTTGGTATCACCGATCCTCAGGGGCGCAAGTCCTATGTGACGGGCGCATTCCCCTCCGCTTGCGGTAAGACCAACCTGGCCATGGTGGTGCCCCCGCCCGCTCTGGCTGCTAAGGGCTGGAAGACCAGCATCATCGGTGACGACATCGCTTGGATTTGGCCCCACGAGGACGGTACCTTCCACGCCATCAACCCCGAAAACGGTTACTTCGGTGTGGCTCCCGGCACCTCCTACAAGTCCAACCCCATCGCTATGGACACCATCAAGGAGAACATCATCTTCACCAACGTTGGTCTGACCGACGACGGCGACGTATGGTGGGAAGGTATGGACGGCGAGGCTCCTGCTCACGCTATCGACTGGCAGGGCAATGACTGGACTCCTGATTGCGGCCGCAAGTGCGCTCACCCCAACAGCCGCTTCACCGCTCCCGCTTCTCAGTGCCCCACGCTCGACCCCGAGTACTACAACCCCGAGGGTGTTTCCATCAGCGCATTCCTCTTCGGCGGCCGCCGCGCTACCACCATGCCGCTCGTATTCCAGTCCAAGGATTGGAACCACGGTGTATACGTGGGCGCTACCATGGGCTCCGAGATGACCGCTGCTGCTTTCGGCCAGATTGGCCAGGTACGCCGCGACCCGATGGCCATGAAGCCCTTCATCGGCTACAACGTTGGTGACTACTGGCAGCACTGGCTGGACATGGGCACCAAGACCTGCGC
>JAZTYM010000049.1:0-51903 GCA_045637025.1 Akkermansia sp.
CGCGGGAGGAAAGTAGCATAATCATATTCGGTGAGACCCTACTAAAGCGTGAAAGCGCTGCGGTGCAATCCGTCTGTAGGGAGTCAGCAGAGGCCATAGTACCACCAAAACGAACAACCCCGGTGGGAAGGGCTGAATCACGGCGTGGGCAACCACTCAAATCTCAGAACCTATAGCAGCAGAGCCAAGAAGTACTGAAATGTACGAAGCCTCGACTGAAAGATGGAAAGCGGTGCAAGTCCGAATCCACGTAACAGTGCGGAGGAGTTGACAGGGTGTCTGGCGAGGAGAGATAAAAGAGTTGCGGCAGGAACATTAGTTCCGGGACCAATCACACGCCGTGAAACCGCCGTATGCCACAAATGGCACGTACGGTGGTGTGTGAGGGGGCGAAAGCCCCCTACACGATTTGCAGGGGGAGCGCCTGTTGGGTGTAAAACTCTGCAAGTTATTGAACCTGGTGGCAGGGGGGCGCGTCAGACCTCTCATAGACGCCAACTCCCATGAGCAAGAAAAACAAAAACATCACCCGCTACACCTACGAAAGCACCGATTTCCTGGGCTGGCGGGTCAGTATTCAGCGCTGCGGTCGTATCATCACCCGCTACTTCTCAGATTTGCAATACGGCTCGGAGGAGGAATCGTATCGCCACGCCGTGGATTACCGCGATTCTGTCTTCTCGCAAATGGCAAGCCACCGCCAGAATCTATCTGCCTACATGGATGAGGAGTTGGCTCACCTGCAAGAGCTCTTGCGCCGCAAAGAAAAGGGCGACGACACCACCGAGGAGATGGCACATTAATCGCGCATCTTGTCGGGGTTGGGCTCCAGCTGCAACCGCAAAGTATCTTGCAGCTCGTAGCTGCCATAGAAGTTTGCCTTTTGCAAGCGAGTGAACTGCGCAGAGAGACGCTGCACCATCTCAATGAGGGGGAGTTTGTTGTCTTTCGTGTTGTCAATATAGTTCCAGAGGTCTTTGTCCGTCACCCCGTCTACACGCTGGGCCAGCGTGGCGAGTGTGCTCTGCAGGGCAGAGACCGCTGCTTGTGCTGTGGCTGGATCGGTGATTGAGTCCAGTATCTTAACCTCCTCCTGCAGACCGTTCAGCAGCCTGTCGTACGCCGCGCGCACAGCGGTGTTTTCCTCATTGGCTTGAGCCACCATAGCAGCTACTCCCATGAATGCAGTACTTAAGCAGAAGCGGAACATGCTCACATCTTACGTCTTACCCCCCCTCGCTGTCAAGCTTCAAGCTGCCGTAGATGTGATTTTGCCCCGTTTCCCGCCTGTTGCCTTGCTTGGTAGCTCGCCCTGCCTATCTCGGCGCGCGGAGTGAAGATGTAGCACGTCTGATTTTTTTTCGCACTCGGTGGCGAGGCGAGTCGTCCTCTTGCTTTGATTGCGTGCAGAATGAGTTTGTTAGGTGATTTTTGTATCTTTGTTGCGGGGTCTTTATTTGCACGTTATGAAGTCCAATACCTATGATAAATGTTGATATGATAGGTCTCTGCGGGGTGGCCTCTACGCTGTTGCTCGAGTTCGGGAAAATCTGCGTACGAGGGTGGAGTTTTGGCTTGACATCTCACGCGCATGAGCGTATCGTGCCTATACGTTCGAACGCTTGACCTTTTTTTTCCCTTCTCATGAAACTGCGTCTTAATCTCTCTCTTCGCCGTGCGCTGATGGCAGCCATGGCCGTTGCTACAACTCTTGTCTCCTCGGCTTGGGCCGGTGTAGCAGACGCCCGATACGATTTGCAATACTACCTTGATTTCTGCCGCAATAAGGGTGTTTTTGCGGCTGGTTCTACCAACATCGATGTGTATTTCAAGGATGGTAGCAGTGTGCAAAATCCCACCATTCCTATCATGCCGAACTTGGATGGCTATGCGTGGTCTGGTTCCGTCTTGCAGGATGGAACATTTGCCCCGGGTGGCGGTGTAGGCTTGGTGAACCCCCAGTATGTAGCCAGTGCTCATCACTGTGGTGAATTGAATGTTTATTTCCTGTCTGAGGGGGCAGATACGAGCGTTGGTTACACATCTTCGGGCTATACGTCGTCTGGAAGCTTGACCTACGACTGGAACGCCCAGCGTTTGAACAAGATTGTGACCGAGGTGACGTACAATCCTCTCGCTGATTCGTCTGTGTTGGCAAATCTGAAAAAGAATGATTGGATTTATCGTTTGGGCAATGGCGGCGTATACAGCACGGATGGTTACAAGCTGTCTGTCAACCAGAATGCCATAGGTGGCATGGTGAATGTTGATTACACTCAGCTTCTGGGCGATGGCGAGACCTGGCGTGTTGTCTGCACGCCCCGCAAGGATGATGTGAGTGGCGACGTGCGCCCCCCGTTGGAAATTGGCGTAACAGCTGGTGATAGCGGTAGCCCCAACTACGTGTGGGATGAGGAGTCTCAGCAGTTCCTGTTCCTTGGCTTTATTTCTCAAGGTAATCCTATTGCCAACTACGGCGCATTCCTATGGATGCACAGCAACCCCAATGCAGTGCTGAACTTCATTGATAAGTACACGGACGAAGTGTCGGGTTTCTCTGCTGATAGCACCATCATCTGGGGCGTGCAAGATACCTCCACAGGTCAAGGCGTGTTGTCACAAGGCGATGTTTCGTTCACCTATAGAGGTAAGGGAACAGCCAATACCGATAAGGATACCTACGGACTTTTGTTCAATGCGGAGGATGCAGCTGTTCGTACAATCGAATTGCAGGGTAGTGTCAACATGGGAGCTGGTTCTCTCACCTTTGACAGTGGTAATTGGGTGTTGGCAGAAAAGAATGCCGGTGACACTTTCAACAGCGCCGGTTTTGTGGTTAATGCCGGTGCCGAGTTGACGCTGAATCTCACCGCTACGGCCAACGAAGAGTGGCGCAAGGTGGGCGAGGGTACCATGACCATCGCCGGCGAAGGAAACAACGAAGTTGTGTTGCGTGTGGGTGGTGGTACAACGAAGTATGATGTTACCTACGATGAAAACGGCAACATCACGGGTTGCACCCTTGGCAACATTGGTGAAACTCGTCTTGATCGCGATGGCGGCTATGCTGCATCTTCTGTCCGCTTGGAGGCCGGCGCTGCTATCATCGTGCTCATGCAGGATGGCCAGTTCAAGACCAATTCCGTTGCGGGTGATACGTTCACCTTTGGCAACGATGGCGGCTTGCTGAATCTGAATGGCCACGACCTTATCTGGGGCGTCATCAATCAAGATGGCTCAGGTGTGGGTGCACGCATTGGCAACAAGACCCCGCTGGGTGAAGAGGCTCCTGGCCTTTCCACGTTTACCTACACGGGCACAGGCACTTTTGCTGGTTGCTTTGTGGATGAAGGCGCAAGCAGCACGGCTCAACTGGCCGTTGTGTACAACAATGCTAGTGGTGGTACTTGGAAATTGACGGGCAACAACTCTAATGTGGGTGGCTACACGGTGGAGAAGGGTACGTTGGTGCTGGAAGGCTACAACACGCCCCACGTCAACATGCACGATGCAAATGACTGGAGCTATGCCACCTTGGAAGGCTCTGATGTCACGGTGAAAGCCGGCGCTACATTCCAGCTTTCTCACCATGCGCTGATGACCGGTGATGTCATCGTGAACGATGGCGCATCCTTCATCATGAATCAGGCTGTCAATGCTGATGCGGAGTCCATTCACGGCAGCTTGCGGCAGGATATGGTGGGGCGCGAAATCACTTCTTTGGTGGGCGACGTGCACTTGCATGGCAACACGTCCATGATGACCGCCAATGTGCAGTCTTCTGCCATCACGAAAATAGATGGCAATGTATCCATCTCTGATGATTACAATTGGGATGTCTACCCCCCCCAGACCCAATTGGTGAAAGACGGCAATGGTGTGTTGGTGGTCACGGGGAATGTCAATGTACCTAGCGTTCAGATTAACGCAGGCGGTTTGGTGATAGAATCTGCTGATAACACCAACTGGTACTATTGGTCGATTGGGGAACAAGGCTTCCTTGCTGCCAATGGAGTGGAGCATAGCGATGCCTTGGTTCATATCACTAAAGACTCCGCGGGTGTTTTTGCGCTGACCAAGGATCAAGGTTCACAGTTAAACCTTTCCAAACATACAAACCTTTACATCGGTGCATGGGGCGATGTGAGTTATGGTGCTGCTAACACGACGGAAGCCCTGACTGCCTATAATAATAAATGGCTGTTGGGCGGCGGTACAGGCACGCTCACCGTGAACTTCAGGCTTACGGGAGAGAATGACCTCATTATTGGTAATGACTATTCCAGCGGTACAGTTCATCTGACCAATACTCAAAACGACTTCACTGGTGAAATCATCATCAAAGGTACTGGCAACAAGCTCACGTTTGAGCAAGGTGCGCTGAGCTCGAATGCTGGCGTCACCCTCACGTATGGTAACGCTTTGGCTCTGTATGATGCCGACCAGATTTCCATCGTCAAAAATGCCATGGATGGAGCACAGGGTGTGTTGGCTCTTGCTACGTCTGATGCTCTGAACATGGGGAGTTCCTTACTCGCTCTCGGTGCGGATGGTGATTTTACTTATACTGGCGCATTGTCTGTCGATTCAACATATCGCTTTGGTGGTTCGGGCAATCTGACGATTGCCACTGAGCTGGACGGCTCTAAGACGATGGAGATTGACGGCCAGGGAACAACGGGTAGCAGTGTAACCTTTGCGCGCGAACAGGCGTTCACAGGAGCTATCGTGGCAGGTGCAGGCCTTGGTTTGGCTGATAAGAACAGCGCAGGAGATATCAGCATACATGTTGGTCATGCTGCGGCTTTGGCTGCGGCCGAGTCGATTCAGCTCCAAAAGGGTGCTACGCTCCACACAGATGGGAATAACATCACCGTTCAGAACCTGACAGCTGAGACAGGCTCATTCATCCGCAACGATGGAGCCACTAACTCCATGCTTGAGCTCAGCGTGACTCCCGGCGTGAATACCTCCATTGCCGATGGTGTGTTGGATGGGGGCGATATTCACATCCTTAAAACGGGTGAGGGTACCCTGACACTTGGCTCCAACCGTACGTGGTCTGGTGGCTTGACCATTGCAGAGGGTACGGTCAAGGGGAAGGTGTATGCCGACTCGACCAATGTCATGGTTGGCCTTGGCTCAGAAGATTCCACCATCTATGTGGACAAGGATGGTGTGCTTGATTTGAACTTTAGAGGTTCGTCCACCATTGGAGGAGATAAGGCCGTATCCAGTGGCCGACTCAGCACAACTTTGCTTCCGCAAAAGGTTGCTGGTACTGGCACGATTCGCATCTCTGCAGGTGACAATGGCGGTACGGTGCTTTTCTCTAATCAGAATGCTGGATTCTCTGGCACGATGGAGATTGTCAACAACACACGCCTCTACATTGGCCACCAGTTGTTCGAGAGTATCATGAACCAGAAAGTCAGCTACAACAACGTTGCTGTTTTCAATAAAGCTACCGTCGATGTGAAGAGTGGTAGCCAGGTTCGCTTGACCAACCAGTGGATTTATGGCCCAGTTAATGCCGCTGCGGTGGTGTCTGAGGCAGATTTCATTATTGCGGGCCATGGTTTTGCTGGTGCTGATGATAGAACGTATGGTAATCAAAACAATACTTTGGCAACAGGTGGGTTGACTTCTGGCGCATTGAGCATTGATTTGGGTTCCGTTATCAATGGTACCGTCACGCTGGCTGATCATGCCACGATAGCTTCGCATTCTCATATTGTAACGAACCAGACCAACAAGTTAGAAGGCTACATGTATGGCCAGGTTACCTACGGCTTGCCTGAAGGCAAGTTGGGCGGCACGATTCGTGGCCAAATTTTGGGCGAAGGCAAGGATTTGACCTTGGCGGGTGAGGAAGGCATGACTATCACGGCCGATTCTGCCAATACCTACCGCAATTTGATTATTGCTAGCTCCAATGGGCATCGCAACGATGACTCGTTTGCCTTAAACTTGGATGGTGGTCAGGCTGTGAGCCAGACCTCGACAGCCTTGGGTACCGGTACGGTGACGCTGGGTGAGGGCCTCATCTTGCGCTTGGCTGGTACAGGGGTGGAAAACAACACTGATGTGGTGTACACCTATGAAAACACCATCGATGCGGGCAATAATGCCACGCTGCAGAGCTACAACATCACCAACGTGTTGAGTGGTACGGTGGCCATGAAGGGGGACTCCCTGAACCTTGCCACGGGCAGGGGTGGTGTGCTGCAGTTGGCCGGTGGTGTGCAGGGGAGTGGCACGCTGAATGTGGCTGCTGATTCCCGCGTGATTCTGGGCTCGGCCGCAGCCGGCTTTGGTCTCACCCGCGAGGGTGCTCCGCAGTTCAGCGGCACCGTGGTAGCCGGGGCTGAGGCTGATATCACTCTGGCCTCTCCCGCAGTGGTGGCAACTGGTACAACTTTCTCCGGCACGGATGACCTGACCTTGAGCTTCATCGGCACGGAGGATTATACTCTGGGTGGCATTACAGTGTCGGGCGACAATTCTGCGCTGACGCTGCACTTCGACTTTACCCAGCCCGGGGCAAGTGATTGGACCACGCTCAACTCCGCCATTTCTGCCGGCACGACCACGATTGCGTTGGATTTGAACATGTTCAACGAGATGGCCAGCGGAGAGTACACCCTCATCAGCGGAAATTTGGGCACAGGCAATTATGTGATGGATTCTAGCCTGAGCAATCGCTTCTCTTGCCGTATTGATGGCGAAAACCTCATTCTGGTAGTGGGTGGAGATGACCGCTTGTATTGGTCTTCTGCCGAAGGCTCAACACAGACTTGGGAAGGCAGCAACTGGCAGGTTGGTGGTGCGGGGAACCTGACCCAGTACAGCGGCACGCAGGAAGTGATGCTGACAGATAGTGGCCTTTCCACACCCGGTACGCGTGAGGTTATTTCTCTGAACGAGGCCATTACCGTGGGGCAGGTCAATGTGTCCTCCATCTATGGGGTGGAAGGCGCCGGCTCGCTGACGGGCTCGAAGTTGGTCGTTGGCAACGGCGGTGATTTGCAGTTGGGGGTAAACGCTACCTTCTCTGATGGCGTTCAAGTGAATAATGCTACCCTGACCGTGCAGGATAAGATACTGACAAGCAACATCTCTGCTGAAGATGGCGCAGAAGTAACCCTGAATGGTACGACGCTGACAGGCAACGTCAACTTGATGGAGTCATCAACGCTTGAGATGACCAACGCTAAACTGACCGGCGAAATCACCCCTGGTTCTCAAGGCAGTATTTCCACGGTCAATTTAACGAGCGACAACACCAAAGACTCAACATACAGTCAGGCTACACTTTCTGGCAGCATCCATGACGATGGCGGCAGCAGCCTGACCTTGGTTGATGGCACGGTGGTGTTGGACGGGGCCGTGTCTCTGGACACGTTCACCATCTCGGCAGGCAAGACGGCTACAGTGTGGAATGCTGCAGCCGACTCCGGCGCTGAGAAGAAGCTGGATACGGTGGTGCTGGGTGCCGGAGCTACCCTGCAAACGGTAGACCGAGATGCAGTAACAGCTGCTACCAAGATTGGTACTCTGCAATTGGATGGGGCTACCGGTACCTTGCAGGATAAGCACCACTCTGGTTCTTTTGCGGTGGAGACCTTGCAATTGGGTACTGGTGTTTCTGAGGCAACCCTCAACCTCACGAAAAATGCGGCATCTACATGGAGCACTTTGTTCACCCTGGGCTCTGCCACAGCTGAGGCCGGCAATTTTGCAGGCACAATCCGGCTGAATGAAGCCCACTCTGGCTCAAATCGTTCGGCGTTCATCATCCTTGCTAATGGGGAGATTGCCCGGAATGCTGTGATTTCGTTTGCTGATGCTCAATCCAGCGATGCTGTAGTGGGCTTGGGGATTAATACGGACTCCGCCACGATTGCTGGGTTGGAATCTCATTCCGGTGACTTGAAGCTGGCAAAACTTTTCTCTGGTACCGTCAATCATGTGCAGTCGTGGGCTTCCACTGCGTCTGTACCCGTCACGGTCGGTGATAAGCTTCGCACCTTGACTATCAATACAGCAGCCCGTGAAGAGGCCTACAAGTTCTACGGCGAGGTTCTGGGCAACCTTAATCTGGTGATTGATGGTGCAGGAACCCAGAGTTTCATGAGCAGTAGCGCCAATTTCAATGGCTCTCTGACGGTAAAGGGTGGTGCACTTGCGTTGAACGCTGATTCCAAGAGCATGCTTACAACATCTTCTGGTGTGACCGTCAGTGGTGGTACGCTGGATCTGAGTGCCATAGCATTTGGAGAGGATGAGACCAACGCTATTTCGTTGTCGGATACGTCTAGTGTGACCTTCTCCGAGGGCTCTTCCATTGCCTTCGGCGCCTTGGAGGCGAACAAGACCTACAGTATCTTCTCCGGTACCGGTGTGTTGGACGGCTGGAATGCAGATGTGCTTTCTCTTGACAATGTGACAATTGCAGGTAAGAAGCTGACGGACATGTATCGCGAGGGTACGGTTTCTCTCTCCTATGGTTGGGACGGCTCGTTCACCTACAATGTGGAAAATGCAACACTCACTTGGCAGGGTGGCAATGGAACATGGGATACCACGACCTCTAACTGGGACCTGACTCCCGATGTGGCTGGAGACTCCACTACCTTCTACCAGCACGATAACGTTATTTTCAATGGAAATGCAGACGTTACGCTTGGCTGCGATGCTGCGGTGGATGGCCTGACTATCTCCAACAATGCTGAGGTGAGACTTTCTGTGGGGAGCCACGCATTCTCGGCGATTTCCATGGTGGTAGAAGCTGGCGCCAAGTTGCAGCTTGTCGATGCAGCAGAATCTGTACTCAACGATGCTCTGAAGAAAGTAAGCGGCTCTGGTACCATTAGCATAGGTCAGGATGCATGGATTGGTGCGGAGAATAATCAGACCTCATCGTCCGATTTCTCTGGTACGATTCAAATGACAGGTGGCACACTGTACCTTGGTGAAAAGAGCACAGCCAACACTGAACACCAAGTATCGTATAGCAATGCTACCATTGAACTCGCTGGCGGTAATGTAGAAATCTTTGGTGGTGCTGTGACGCTGAACAAGATTGATGTGACCAGTAGTGGCTCACTCGGTATCTTTGAGGTGAGAACGAATAACAGTGCCGGTAATTTCAATGTAAATGAAGTAGAAGTGGATACTGGCCAGACGCTTACCATCAACAAGGGGCGTGGTGACCAAGCTTGGCATGTGCGAATGAACGTGGGCTCGCTGCTTGGTGAGGGTAATCTCGTGTTCAATGATTGCGATGCATCTCGCCGCACATTTAACTTCAATTCCGTCGGTACGGCCTCTACCGCATTTGGTGCCATTACCAACAATGGTGAGAATTTGAATCTGGGCGAGGATAGCTCTTCTATTGTCAACGTGCGCAGCGTCACTAACAATGGTGGTAATCTGAACATTAAAGGCCATATTTCTATCGCGACGTTGTCTGCCACGGGCGGTACAGTGAACTTTGCATCCAATAATGCGCAGGTTGGCGCTATTGTTCGCGGTTCAGGTAACATCAATTTCAAGTTGGCAGAAGGCCTTTCATCAACAACGTACACAGTTGGAGATATCACAGGAACTTGCTCTGGCAATATGACTGTGGAGAGCGGTGTGACGGTTAATGCCAACAGCATTAACTACGATGGGGCCAATTTCGTAGGCGGTTCACGAACCTTAACGGTCGATGGTGTACTGGACTTGGCGGGCAATTTGTCTCTTGCCAAATATGCCACTAGTGGTGAAACAATCACGGGTACTGGTATCTTGAATGTAGGGGGGGACGCTAACATTTCCATTCATGATGGAGCAATCAATATTAATGTGGCTCAGTTGAATGTGGATGGAAATCTTTCCATGGGTACGTATGCATGGGGCCCCCGCCATGCTAATCTTTCTGGTGGTATTACCACAGTGAAAGGCCACTTCTACCATAATGCCGGCGGTTCTGGACAAGGAGACTATCTCAAGCTCAACATCAATGGTGGCTCGCTTGTCATGCAGGGCGGTGCTACGATTAGCAAGGGCGAGCTCAACATTGTCTCAGGTTCTCTTCATCAAGCTGACGGTACATCCACCATCTCCAACACCTTCAGCATGACCGGTGGCGAGCTCAAGGTGACAGGCGGCACGATGAGCATCAGCTCCACGCCCACGGTGAGCGGTGGCGCTGTGAGCCTGACGGGTGGTACCCTGAGCTTGACGGATGCCGCAGCCGAGGCTCTGATGGGCACGGCGGGTGTCACATTCACCATGGATGGTGGTAGTCTGGACTTGAGTGCCCTCACCTTCGACGGCACGGTGGACAATGCGATTTCCCTGTCCTCGACTGCAGGCTTGTCTCTGAGCTCTGGCACCATTGCCTTTGGCAATTTGGAAGCAGATACAATCTACCAAATCTTCTCCTTCGGTGAGGGGAGTATCTCCGGTTGGGACACGAGTACTCTCTCGGCCGCCAACTTCAGCGTGGGCGGTACCAACTTGGCCACGATGGGTGAGGTGACGCTGTCTTTGGGAGCTAATGGTACCTTCTCCTACACCATTGGTGTGCACGAAGCCTCAACTCTGTATTGGGATGGTGGCGCCACAGGTGATTGGAACATGATTGCCTCCAACTGGGATGCGACCGCAGCTGATGGTGATGCCGAAAATAACAAACGCTTCTTCAATGGGGATAGTGTTATCTTTGCGACTGATGCTGCTGTGACCGTGGCAAATGGTGTTGAGGTGGATGGTCTGACCATTCAGGCTGGCAAACATCTGACCACGACAGGGGCTGTCGCGGTGGATACGTTGAGCATGGGTGAGGATTCCCGCTGGACGCTGGCCTCGGGCTCGAATCAGAGCTTGACGGAAGCCCAGCTGACAGGGATTACGAATGCTACCTTGGAAGTGGCCGAGGGCGCTACGTTGACCATGACGGATAAGACCACAGCCCAGAACATCACAACCACGGCATTTGACCATGTGGAAGGTGCGGGTGATGTGGTGCTGAACCTTGCAATGGATAACGGCATTGGTGTCAATACCTCCAAGCTGACGGGTGACATTATCGTTGCGACCGGGCGCTTGCAGGTTAATGCTTGTACGTTCAATGAGGCATCGACCATCCGTTTAGAAACGGCAAACAGCCAATTGGTCTTCCATGGCACTGGCACGAACTTGACCAACGACGTCGAGGTCAAGGCTGATAATACCTCTATCTATGTGAATAACGGCAAATCAGGTACGATTTCCGGTGTCATCAGTGGGGCTGGTGGCTTGAATAAGCAAGCACCTGGCACACTGACCTTTGCTGCGCAGAATACCTACACTGGCGTCACCACGATTTCTGGCGGTAAGATTGTGCTGGATTTGGGTGCCACAGACGGAGAAAATAGCACATACACGCTTTACAACAAGGTGACAGGCGGAACGCTTGAAGTTGCCGCTGGTACTACTTTGGTGAACAATGGCAAGGAAATCAGCTCTACGCTTATTCTGAATGGTGGCCACGCTACACTGAGTGGTGGAGGCCAGCAAATCAAGGCTAATGTGACCGTTAAGAATGGAGCTGTGTTCACAACGACAGCTACGGATACCATGCAGTATGGTGCGGCCCGTACCTTGACCGTTGAAGCTGGCGGTTTGGTAGACTTTGGTGCTACTCGACAGACTTTTGGCGGCTGGACACTCTCGCTCAAGGGCGGTGAAATCCGCGGCGCTGGTGCAGCGTATGGTCAAGACTACGTTGCGGCCATGGATTACCACACTGGCTCTACACATGCTGTCAATGCGTTGGAAGGAAACAGCAAGATTTCTGCAACGAGCGGTATGCGCGGTGGCACGATGGCATATTCTGTGGCAGAAAATGCCACGCTGACGGTGTCAGGTGCGGTGCAGGGGAATGGTTCCGTGAGCAAGTCAGGTGTGGGTGATCTCATCTTCACGACAGACCACAGCTACACGGGCTCGACCACGGTGACAGAAGGCACGCTGGCTCTTGCAGCTGCTTCTTATACGACGGATGGTGCTGTGACGATAGCTGGCGGTACGCTGGAGCAACGTAGCGGCAGCACAGTCATTGATGATGCTCTGACGATGACGTCTGGTAAACTCCAGGTGACAGGCGGCACGCTGAGTATCAGCTCCACGCCCACGGTGAGCGGCGGTGAGGTAAGCATCTCCGGCGGTGAGTTGGTGCTGGGTAGTGGGGCGTTGTTGGAGGGAGTATCTTCCTTTACCCTGAGCGGTACAGGCGTACTGGATTTGACGGCACTTGGCACGACCCCGACCATTACCTTGTCCAACGGGGCTGAGTTCAATTTCAACGCCTCTCAGGAAGTGGACAATGACCTAGTGATAAAGCTGGGCGACCTGCAGGCTGGCGAGACCTACCAGTTGTTCGACATCACGAACGGTGGCACACTGATGGGGTGGGATGAGAGCAAGCTGGATTTGGGCAACTTCAGCATCAACGGGACGCTCCTTTCTGAATGGGAGGGGGAAGTCGTCCTGACTCTGGACAACACGGGTGCGTTCCGGTTTGACTATGCTGCGCTGGTCGCCGACATGGTATGGACTGGTGGCGATAGCGGTGTGTGGAGCGAGGATGCATCTCTGTTGAATTGGGATAGCAATCTGGATGAGATTGATGAATCTGTCGCTTTCGTCAGCAACAGCGGTGCCACATTCGTGAGCGACGCCGCGGTGACCCTTGAAGGCTCTGTGAAAGCTGCGTGGATGGTAGTGGACGCTGAGTCTGAGGTGACGCTGAGCGCCGCTGATGGTGCTAGCCTGACGGCAGAGAGCATCGAAGTGTATGGTTCGCTGAATCTGAACACGGCTGCCACGGCTACGGACGTGTGGGTGGAGGGAGCTCTCTCTGCCGATGCTGCTAACATGGTGAACCTGGGCAATATCGATGTTTCCTATGGCGGCACGCTGAACATTGATGCCGCCTCCGATACCACCCTGACAGCCAACTTGAATGGCTTGAATGAGGATGGTGAGGAACCTGAGCTGAACGGTATCCTGAATAAGACGGGCGACGGCACGCTGACCTGGGATGCAGCCGGCGATACGCTGAGCGTGGGTACGCTCAACATCAGCGCTGGTGCTCTGCATGCCGTGGATACCCTGACAGTGGGCACCATTAATGCCTCTGGAACAACAACCCTGAGTGGCCTCTACGATGCAGATACAGTGAACGTGAATGGTACCGCACTGAAGGTGAACTTCACATCTGCTTCCAACGCAACTATTACAGATAATGCCAATGGCAGCTTCACGGCGGATGTGGTGAACTTCACGGCAGGTTCGTTGGAAATGAGCGGCACACTCAACATCGGTACCTTGACGGTAGGCGAAGGGTTGACTGCTAAAGTCTACAACAATGGTGCATCTGCTGGGGCGAACAAGACGTTTGGTACGGTTGAATTGGCAAATGGGGCGACCCTGTTGACATATGACTCGGCGCAGCCCACGGAGTACACCACGTTGAATACAGTGAAGTTGACAGGGGCAAAGGCAACGATTCAGGACTACTGGAACTCTGGTAACACGCGAATTGCCAACCTCCTTGGCAGTGCTGACTCGACGCTTGAGCTGGTGAAGAAGGCTAAATCCACTGTGGTGGGTGTCTATACCTTGGGCTCGGATGCGACAACCGAAGCAGGCAGCCAGTTTGCCGGCACTCTTGCCCTGAAACAAATCGATGAAACGAGTAATCGCGACATGGCGTTGATTATCAACCATGCGACTGTGGCGCAGTTGGCAACGATTGATTTGCAATCCCGACACACAGGTGCGGGCTCCAAGCTTGGTTTGGGTGTGAATGTATCATCCGCGACCATCGGTGGCTTGCAATCTGGCTCAGGTCTGGGCGCTGATGCTATTGTGTTCTCTGGCTCGCAGGCATCCAATGCTGTTTGGTCAGATAAGAGTACCAATGAGACGAAGAATGGCTTGACCATCAACACAGCCAGTGGCAAGATGCATGATTTCTATGGCCAGGTGCAGAATGTCAACCTGACGGTGGCCGGTGCGGGTACGCAGAACTTCTTGGGTGAGAGCGCCAGCTTCAGCGGCTCCTTCTCGCTGACGGGGGGCACGGCGGGCTTCAACGCCGCCGGTAGCAGCTTGCTGACACATGCTACAGGCGTGACGCTGGGCAACGGCACGGTGAAGGCTGTGGAGAGCTTCTCCATCGCCAACGAGTCGGATGTGGTGCTGAACGGTACTGGAACGGGCACGATTTTCGACACGGATGGTAAGGCTATCACCGTGAATAGCAAGCTGACCGGTAGCGGTAAGTTGGTGAAGAATGGCGCGGGTGACCTTAAGCTCACAACTGCTAATACCTACACAGGTGGCTCCACTATCAACAACGGTTCGCTCACTATCACCCATGCGCAAGCATTGGGGGGCAGCGGAGGAGTTCTCGGTAAGCTTAATGGCTCGGGTACGCTGGTAATCGATATGGCTGATGCCAACACGCGCGTGTTTGCTACCGGTTCGGGCGATACAGCCAACTTGGGCACCTCATTCACCGGTATCGTTGATGTGCAGAGCGGTATTTTCCAGGTTGGTGCGACCAACACTAATGATGCAGGGGACAGCAATACCTCGTTTGCGGCATCCAAGATTATTGTGGGTGCGGATGGTGAGTTTGTCACCCATTTCGGTTTTGGTTCATCGTATCAGATAGCCGGCGTGAAAGACTTCTCCGCTGACATGGATTTGATGGATGGTGCTGTCCTTACCAATATCGATGGTCATGTCAACTTTACTGGTAATATCCGCTTCAATGTACAGAACAGTGGAGCTTATGTGCCCACAGGCACGGTAAAAATTGACCAATATTGGCAGAAAACGCTTGAACTTTCGGGCTTGCTGGAGGGTGATGGCACGGTGCAGCTGTGCAATCCCTCGGCGGAGGCGAAGGCTGTATACAAGATTACTGGACAGAACAATACCTTTGCTGGCTCCTTTGAATCTCATGATGATAATGGGGCTGCTGACGACAAGATTATAGAGATTCGCCTTGGCTCGGCAACCGCAGCACAATTTGCGGATGTGAATCTGGCTACGACCACGGTCAGGAGCTATCTGATGCTGGATAGCGATGCCACGATTCATGGACTCTATGGCGTGGCTGATGCCGAGAATGCCGTGCAGGCGCAAGACGCAGCGCGTACACTGACGGTATCTGAAGGCAACTTCGCCGCCTCGTTGCAGGATGGCACAGGCACACTTGCGCTCACAAAACAGGGCAATGGCAAGTTGACGCTCTCTGGCGCAAATACGTACACAGGTGACACTGCTGTGAATGGCGGTACGTTGGAGATTCAAGGTGCTGGCCAAGTAGGTAAGGGTAATGTGAGCATTGCCAGCGGAGCTCAGCTGACGGCGGCCACGACCGCTACGGCCGATACCGAGTCCGAGACCTGGGCTAGCATCTCTGCGGCCGAGGGCACGACGGCTACGCTGAGCGCGGCTACCATCACCCAGACGGAAAGCAGCAAGACTCTGAACATTGCCGCCAAGACGGCCGGCACGCAGGGCACCATGACCAACAGCTTGGTGCAGATTGCGGCCGATGCCAGCCTGACGGTGGATAGCATGATTATCTCTGCCAGCAGCCGCATCTCCGGCTCTACCAACTACGCTGTGCGCGAGGCCGAGAACTATGTGTCTCAGCTGTCGCTGACCAACTCTGTTGTGGAGCTGGCAGATAGCAATGCGACCATCGCCGGGCCAAGCACGGCTTCCGCCTTGACTCTGCAAACGATTGGCGCTAGCGGCGAAGCCCTGAATCTGGCTGGTCATTCGCAGGTGCTCACCATCACAAGCGATGCCCTGAGCAGCCTGACGCTGACGGGTGGCAGCAGCTTCGTGATTGATTTCAGCAGCTTGCTGAGTTCTACCGAGCTCGCCGATGTGGATTTCGTGGCGTTGAACTTCTCGGATGTCAGCTATGCGGATGATTTCTGGACCAATGCTACCACGCAGGTTTCTGGCTTGGTGGGCACCGATCGCTTGGTGGCATACTACATGCCGTCCACCCCGGATGTGGGCATCTACTTCGACGTGCGCTCCATCCCCGAGCCGACATCTACAACGCTGAGCCTCTTGGCTCTCGCGGCCTTGGTCTCCCGCCGTCGCCGTAAATAAGCGCTTCGGTGGCGGACCCTCCGCTGTGTACAAAACGCACCCTTGGTTTTGCTGGGGGTGCGTTTTTGTTGTCATTTGCGTGGGGCCTTGCAAGAAATGGCTCGAATGGTGACGCGGTGCGATACATGTCGTTAAAAAAAAGATTAAAAATATCCAAAAAAGTTTGCCGAAATGTAAAAATAGCTGTTGACATAAAATAGTGAAAGTGATATACAAATCTTCGAGACACGGCGAAATGGTCATATGTGGGCTATGATGTCGTGGATATTTATCAACAATAAACCATATTTAGACGATGAAAAAGACAGTTGCTATTATTGCTATCGTATGCGTGAGCGCCCTTGGTTTCTGCATGGGCACGAGCACCGCTGCTGAGGTGGTTGACACCAAGAGCTTCGATGCGCAGGCGAACATGCGTTGCACCCTGTGCAAGGGGTCGGGCTTCCAGAGCCCCACTTCTCCCTTTGCTTGCCCCTGGTGCAAAGGATCAGGGCGTAATAACTCCTACTAAAGCCAACAGGTTTTAATACAACACGCAACAGAGTGGCACTCCGAGCGCCGCAAGAGCGGGAAGGGTGCCACTCTTTTTTGTTTTCTAACGATGATGAAGCGTTTGCTCATGCTGCTGCTGCTGGTCTGCATCTGCCCTGGGTGGGGCGATATGGGCTTAGCTCGGCGTTATCAAGATGTGGGGCTACCTGCGGTGCTGGCGTGGGATGAAGAGTTGCTTCGTTTTGTCATTGCTGGGGCGCAGGAGAATGAGCTGTTGATACAGAATGAGCGCACCCAAGATGTCATATGCTTGGAGGGGGTGCGGAGCATTGCCCGTGTGCTTCTTCTGAAGGATGGACGTTGTTTGATAGCTGGAACGGGCTGGGACGGCAACACGCATTTCTACCTCTACCGCGAGGGAGAGGCCTTGCAAGAATTGCGTGGAGAGGGGGTGCCACCGTGGTGTATGCCGTTGATGGAGGTGGCAGATGGTGCAAAGGGGTACATTTTAGCATGGGGCGGGGCGCAGCCTACGGGTGCGGCGCCAGTTTATCGTTTGCAGGTGCGGAACGGCGCCGTGCAGGCGCACCTGCTGTATCCCAACCGAGAGCAAGCCATATCGTGGGCCTTTTCTCCTACAGGCGAGCCGCTAGCTACCTTGCGCTGGGATGACAAGGGGTGCAAGCATGTGGATTCTTGGTTGGGGGGGCGTGGACCCCACCCTGTGTTTGTGGCAGATGCCGCGGATCGATTCCAGCTACTGGGCGTGGCAGATGAAAAGCATGTGTATGTGATGCACGACTGCGGTATGGAGGGGGCGAGCCTGGGGCTCTTGCATTTGGAGAGTGGTGAGTTGAGTCCGGTTGCCTCGGCTGGTCGCGCAGATGTTTCTCGCGTGTTGCTGTCTGCCCATGGTGAGTTGCTGGGCTACTCCACCCGCTGGGGGGCAGAGGTCTATACGCCAGTGAAAGCGAGTCCAGCATGGGATGCGGTGTGCCGGGCCTTGCCGAAGGGGTGCGAGGCTTATCCGCTTGCTGAGTCTACATGTGGGCGGCGCTTGTTGTTTTCGGTGCAGGAGGGAGGCGCTCCGCCACGCTACGTCTTGTGGGAGCAGGGGAAGGGCTGCCGCATTCTCTTGGCTCCACAAAAGATGCCCTCTCTTTCCAAAACGCATTTTGCTGAATACCCAGCGGCTGATGGCACAAGCATACCGGTGTATTACACCTTGCCTGCGGGGGATGGGCCGTTCCCGACGGTGGTGTTTGTGCACGGCGGCCCGCGCGCGCGCACCGATGCAGGCTATGATTGGCGCGTGCAGTATCTGGTGAGCCAAGGCTTTGCGGTGGTGCAGCCGCAGTTCCGTGGTTCGCGTGGCTGGGGCAAGTCGTTCATGCACGCAGGGAACCGGCAGTGGGGCACGGGTGTGATGCAGACGGATGTGAATGATTGCATCCCCTGGCTCTTGGAGCAGGGGATTGCTGAGCCCGGGCGCATCGCCATCTTTGGTGGGTCGTATGGTGGCTATGCCGCAACGGCTGCGCTGTGTTTTTACCCCGGCACTTATGCTTGCGGTGTGAGTTTGTTTGGCCCCCAGGATTTGCTCCTTTACTTGCAGAAAATGAATGCAGAGGATTCTCCCTTCGCCGGAGAGGACTGCATGGTGGTTGGTGATAAAAATGACCCTGCCGAGCGAGCTCGCCTGCGTGCCGTGTCTCCCGCGCTGCATGCTGACCGTTTCCAAGACCCGCTGCTCTTGTACTACGGGGAAAAAGATACGCTCATCCCCCCCGAACACTCGAAAATGCTGGCTAAGAACTTGCGAGACGCAGGAAAACAGGTGCAGACTCTCTCTCTGCCCGATGAGGCGCATGGTTTTGCCCGCCCTGAGCACGAACCCTGGCTCTATGCGGAGCACATTGTGCCTTTCCTGCGGCAGCATCTCAACCCTACTCACCCTCAATCCAAATGAATATAAATACGATGAAACAGGTGCTTATTTTTGCGGGAATCCTCATTGTGTGTGCTTTTGGCGGCTACTTTGTGGGCAAACTGGTGGGACACAAGGCGCCATCTTCCCCCATGCCGCACGAACACCATTGCCACGACCCCCATTGCTCCCACCAGCATGGGCAAGAGCCGCACTCTCACGCTGAGGCTCATTGATGCCGAGCTTCGTATCGCTGTGACGCAAATTGAGCTTCCCTTTGGCTGGAATCAGAGTTAGAATGATTCTATGCAAGAGCCAGAGGAGAAGTACATACGCATCCGCGGGGCGCGAGAACACAATCTGAAGAATGCAGATGTGGATGTGCCCTTGGGGGGGATAACCGTTGTGACGGGTCCCAGCGGCAGTGGCAAGACATCATTGGCCCTCAGCACCTTGTATGCTGAGGGTCAGCGGCGCTATGTGGAAACCTTCTCCCCCTATGTGCGCCAGTTCATGGACCGCATGGACAAGCCGGATGTGGATGCGGTGGATAATGTGCCGCCAGCGATAGCGTTGGGGCAGCGCAATTCGGTGAAGAACTCGCGCTCGACCGTGGGCACCATGACGGGGGTGAATGAGTATTTGAAACTCATCTACTCGCGCTTATCCACAGGGCATGATGCCGAGGGACGCGAGGTGCGCCCAGTGACTCCTGGGGAGGCCGCTGAGGTGTTGATTGCAGAGTCTGCTGGTGATGTATTGGTGTGTTTTGCGGTGCGCCCTGTGGGGAGTTTTGAGGAAATGCAGCAGGCCTTGCAGGGGCAGGGTTATTTGCGCGTGTTGAGCGGGGGCGTTGTGATGCGCTTGGAGTCGGCACAAGAGGCCGATTTGGGGATGGAGAGCTGGCTGGTGGTGCAAGACCGCGTGCGAGCTGTGCCAGAGAACCGCGCCCGCTTGACCGAGGCGCTGGAGACGGCTATGCGGCATGGGCAAGCCGTGGCGCGTGTAGCGGTGCGCACGGCTGAGGGGGGCTGGCAAGAGCCGCGCGAGTTTCGCAATGATTGGTATCCGCTGGAAGAGCCGCGCCCCGGTTTATTCAGCGGCAATTCTCCCCTGGGGGCATGCCCCGCATGCAAGGGCTATGGCCGCGCCATTTCGTATGACTACAACAAGGGTATTTTGCCGGATAAGACGATACGCGAGGGTGCGCTCAAGATGCTCTCCTCAGCCACATTGTCGGAGTGCTATGACAACCTGCTGGTGGCGAACCGCAAGGCGCGTGCTGTGCGGCTGGATGTACCGTGGAACGAATTGAGCCAGAAAGAAAAAGACTGGGTCTTCTATGGCAACTGCGGGGATTTGGACCCGTGGACGGCAGTAGACCACAAGCTGTGGTACGGCTACAAGGGGATTTTTGAGGACATGGAGAAGCATGCGCACAAGATGACCGTACGCATTTTTCTCTCCTATTACCGCGTGTACCGCGTATGTCCCGGGTGCCAAGGAGACCGCTTGCGCCCCGAGGCCTTGGCGTTCACCATCGGTGGCTTGACTGTGCCGCAGGTGCTGGCCTTGCCCATGGATGAGATGCTGCCTTGGCTGGATGCGCATGTGGTGCCCACCGCCAAGGATGATCGCTCCATGATGCAGGCGGTGCAAGAGTTGCGCAGCCGCGTGGCGTATTTGTGTGAGGTGGGCTTGGGCTATTTGGCATCCAACCGCTTGACGCGTTCGCTCTCCGGTGGGGAGATTGAGCGAGTGAGCCTGACGGCCTGCTTGGGGGCAGCGCTCACCGAGACTCTCTTTGTGCTGGATGAGCCCACTGTGGGCTTGCACGCGCGCGATACGGCGCGCTTGATTGCGGCCATGCGCCGGCTGGCAAACCGCGGCAACACCTTGGTGGTGGTGGAGCATGAGGAGGCCGTGATGCGCGCTGCCAATCATCTCATTGACATGGGCCCCGCCAGTGGTGCTGAAGGCGGGCAGGTGGTGTACGCCGGCGTGCCAGAGGGAATCGAGGCCGCGCCCGCATCCCTGACGGGCAAGTATTTGAGCGGTGAACGCCGCATACCTGTGCCACGCAAACGCCGCAAAGCCAAGAAATACCTGCGCATAGAGGGGGCCGAGTGCCACAACTTGCATGATTTTGATGTGGAGCTGCCGCTGGGTGTCTACACCTGCCTGACGGGTGTCTCCGGCAGTGGCAAGAGTACGCTCGCGTGCCATGTGTTGCACGGCAGCGTGCACCCCGATGCGCTGGATGACGAGGAGCAGGTGAGTGTGCGCCGCATGGTGGGGCTCGATGCGCTGGATGATGTGCTGCTGGTGGACCAAAGTCCCATTGTGCGCACTCCGCGTTCGACGCCCGCGGTGTATTTGGGTATTTTTGATGAAATACGTGCTCTTTTTGTCGCGGAACCTGCGGCCAAAGCACGCGGGCTCAAGCCTGGGTATTTTTCATTCAACAGCGGGGAGGGGCGTTGCCCTCGCTGCGCGGGTTTGGGCCAAGAGAAGGTTGAAATGCAGTTCCTCTCGGATATTTTTGTGCCCTGCGCACTCTGCCACGGCACACGCTATACCCCGCAGGCGCTCACCCTCACCCTGCTGGGCTACAACATGGCAGAGCTGCTGGCTCTCGACATCCAGACCGCTAAGCGCTTGTTTGCGCGCGAGAAAAATGCCCGAGCCAAGCGCATCGTGGAGCGCTTGCAAGTACTGGTGGATGTGGGCTTGGGGCATTTGGGGCTGGGGCAGCCGCTCAATACGCTTTCTGGTGGCGAAAACCAGCGTCTGAAGCTGGCACGCATACTGGTAGATGCCTTTGCGGATGAAACGCGTGGCAAGGGCAAGCTGCTGATACTGGATGAGCCCGGCACGGGGCTTCATTTCTCCGATTTGGAGGTGCTGCTACGGGTGTTTAATCACCTTGTCGAGCAGGGGCATACGCTCTTGGTGATTGAGCACAACATGGAGCTCATCAAGTGCGCAGACTATGTGATTGACTTGGGCCCAGAAGGTGGTGTGGGCGGCGGCACGCTGGTGGCATGTGGCACTCCTGAGCAGGTAGCGGCTTGCCCGCAGGGCTATACGGCGCGTTATTTGGCTGAGGCGCTGGGAGAACCCGATTCTGCGCTGTCCACGGCACCGCTTCTTGCGGCAGAGGATGATGACATGCCAGAGAATGTCATCTCCCTGCGTGGGGCACGCCACCACCAGCTCAAAAACATTAACGTGGATATTCCCCGCAACCAGATGACCGTGGTGACGGGGCTCTCGGGCAGTGGCAAGAGCACACTGGCGTTTGATATCATCTTTGCGGAGGGGCAAAAGCGATTCATGGATGTGATGAGCCCCTATGCCCGCCAGTTCACGGAGCAGATGGAGACGCCAGATATCGACCGCCTCATAGGCTTGCCTCCTACGGTGGCGATTGAGCAGAATCGCTCCCGCGGTGGGTGCAAATCGACCGTGGGCACCGTCACGGAAATATGGCAATTCCTCCGCCTGCTGTATGCCAAGTTGGGGCAAGCACATTGCCCTGATTGTGGCGTGCCAGTGGGACGCCGTTCCTTGGAAGAAATACAGGCATTGGTGCAGAAGGAGATTGCGGCCCGGCCGAAGAGTTTGATGATAGCAGCTCCCGTGGTGCGCAACCGCAAGGGTCATTATGCGGATTTGGCTCGCTGGGCGGCGCGCCGCAAGTATCCTTATCTCCGGGCCGATGGTGAGCTGGTGGCACCTGATGAGTTCACCCCGCTGGACCGCTATTCCAACCACGACATCGATATCGTGCTGGCCCACATTGAGGTGCAGGGCAACCGCATCCACCTGAATGGGAAAGACTGCGATTTTGCCACCCTGACGGACACAGTCAGCAAGGCTCTGGAGATGGGTGATGGCTTTATCCGCCTGCTGCGGCCAGAGGGCGATGAGCTGCTGGGTACCCGCTTGTCGTGCCCGCAATGTGGCAAGAGCTATGCCGACCCCGAACCATCCACATTCTCGTTCAACTCGCCGCATGGGTGGTGCCCACGCTGCATGGGACATGGTGTGGTGAGCCCGGTGGCGATGAAGGCTGGAGAAGACCGCATGAGCCTGCTGGAGCAGGAATTGCGTTTCGACCGTGATGTGGAGCGCGCTGCCGGCAAGGAGCAAACGGCCTGTGAGTGCCCCGCATGCCACGGAGCGCGTCTCAATCCCTTTGCGCTGAATGTGACTGTGCACGGCGCTTCCATTGCCGATGTGGGCAAGCTGGATGCGGAAGCTGCGCTCGAATTGCTGGGCAAAACGTGGCATTTTACGGGGCGAGAGGGAGAAATTGCGCGCAATGCGATGGCGGAGATTCTGCCGCGCTTGCACTTTTTGAGCCGCGTCGGCTTGGGGTATTTGTCCATGGACCGCGCCGCCACCACATTATCAGGCGGGGAGACGCAGCGCATACGCCTAGCGGCGCAGCTGGGCTCGAACCTGCGGGGCGTGTTGTATGTGCTGGATGAACCGACCATCGGCTTGCACCCCAAGGACAACGAACGCCTGCTGTCCACGCTGGATGAATTGAAGGCTCGCGGTAATACTCTGCTGGTGGTGGAGCATGATGAAGCAACCATGCGCCGAGCGGACCATCTCATCGATTTGGGGCCTGGTGCGGGTGTGCACGGTGGGCGCATTGTGGCACAAGGCCGCTTCGACGAGGTGGTAGCCAACCCCGCATCTGTGACGGGCCAAGCGCTGGCTCATAAGATGCAGAACCCGCCCATGGGCAAGCATCTCTCCGTGGCAGATGCCGAGTGGTTAGAGGTTAGCGGTTGTTCGCTCCACAACTTGCGCCAAGTGAAGCTGCGCATCCCTCGGGCGCGGTTGACGGTGCTCACCGGCCCATCGGGTGCCGGTAAGACCTCGTTGATGACTGGTACCTTGGCGCCCGCTGTGCGGCTGGCTTTGGGTGGCAAGTTGGCGCCGGGCGAGCAAATGGCGTGGAAACAGACTCGCGGCTTGGAGTCGGTGCGTGCTGTGTACCAAGTGGACCAATCGCCCTTGGGCAAGACACCGCGCTCTACCCCCGCCACCTACATCGGCATTTTCGACGAAATCCGCCGTTTGTTTGCCCAAAGCGCGGATGCCCGCCGATTGGGCTTCGATGCAGGGCGCTTCTCGTTCAACACCGCAGCGGGGCATTGCGAGGCATGCAAGGGGACGGGCTACCAGAAGCAGGAGATGGATTTCTTGCCGCCATGCTCCGTGCCCTGCGAGGCCTGTCGCGGTGCACGCTACAATACCCGCACGTTGCAGGTGCGCTACAAGGGCAAGACTATTGCAGATGTGCTGAACATGAACATGGAAGAAGCGGCTGATTTCTTTGCCGCTCAACCGCGCTTGGCCGATCCGCTGCGCTTACTGTGTGAGACGGGGTTGGGGTACCTCACCCTAGGGCAGGCCAGCAACACGCTTTCTGGCGGCGAGGCGCAGCGCATTAAGCTGGTGGCAGAGCTCATCAAGGGGCGGCGAGCTGCCCTGACAGCTGTGCGCCGTGGCAAGGCTTTGCCCCAAGATTTGTATCTGATTGAGGAGCCAACCATAGGCTTGCACCCGCATGATGTACGCTTGCTCGTGATGGTGCTGCGCCGTTTGGTCGAAATGGGCAACACCGTGGTGGTGATTGAGCATAACCTTGAGCTGATTTGCGAGGCCGACTATGTGATTGATGTGGGTCCTGGGGCTGGTGCCGAGGGCGGCCACATTGTGGCGCAGGGCTCGCCCCTGCAAATGGCAAAGCACCGCTCCGCGCCCACGGCTCCATACATTCGTGAAGAATTGAGGTGGCATGATGAGAAACGTTCCTAAGCGTGTGGGCATGGTGTGGCTTGCCCTGTTGGCTTTGCCACTTGGCGCTTGCCGCCAAATGGTGAATGATGTGCTGCCCAAAAGCATAGCGCCCGAGGTGGTGCAGCAAGCCAAGAAGCCTGGGAGCTGGTACTCCCACTTGCCCCAGAATGACCCCTATTTCTGCTTGCGCACCGAAACATCCATCAAGTGGCAGGACCCGCAGCTGCAGCTCGGATATTGGAAGGGGTTGCATCCCGAATATCCGCACCGCGTGCTCATGGAGGCCAAGGGGGATACGCTCATCGTGCACCGCTCCTATGTGTGGGATGGATGCACGGTGGGCGAAACCAAGATGCGGGACTTGCTGTCGACTCTCCGTCACGATGCCCTCTACCACGCGCTCAAAGAAGGCGCGGATTTCTCGCGGCGGCAGGTGGATTTGGCTTTCTTGCGCGACCAACAAAAGGCAGATGTGGGAGGCGCTTGGCTCAACTATTTGTGCATTCGCTTGTTTGGCGGTTTCTACAACCACTCACAAGGCGAACGAACGATGCTCATTTACCCCACGAAAAACGAAGAGACGCCCTAATGGTGGGCGTCTCAGTTCTTGCCGCGGTCTTCTGGGAAGTTGCGGTAGCCTATACTCAGCGGCGCATGCTTATCGAGCAGCGTGCGGTCGTATCGGCGGGTGGGCGGCTCCAAGTTCCCCAAAGTGGGGCCGGCGTTGAAAAAGTATTGCAGATAGTAGGTGCCGCGGTAGCCCAATTGCTCGCACTCGCGTATCATTTGCAGCAGGTCTGATTCTTCGAGCAACCCGGGATGCACCGTGGTGCGTATCTCGTAGGGCAGGCCCGATGATTCCAGCTTTTGCAAGCAGCGCGTGAAACGGTCGAACAGTTTGGCTCCTCCGGGCAGCGTCCATGTGCGCGTGCTGGGCATCTTGTTGTCCATCGCCACATAGTCAATCAACTTCCGGTCAATCAAATCCGCAAGAATGTCGGGGTTGCTGCCGTTGGTGTCTATCTTGATGAGATAGCCCAAATCCTTGATGTCGGCACAAAGCCCCGCCAAATCGCGTATGAGCGTGGCCTCGCCTCCAGAAAGAACTACGGCATCGAGGAAACCACGGCGCTCTCGCAGAAACGCCATTTCATCCACCCCACCGTCACTACAACCCAGAACAAGTTCTGGGTTGTAGCAGTAGGGACATCTCAGGTTGCACCCTGTGTACCACAGGATGCAGGCTGCCTTTTTAGGGTAGTCCAGGAAGGTGAGGGGGGTGATGTCTGCCGGGTGGCGTCGCATCACTTGAGAATCACATCCTGGCAGCAGGAGCAGCCGGGTTCGTTAAAGTGGGCGCGTTCCTCGAACTCACCTTGCTTGCCTGCGTTGAAAGTCTCAACGGGGCGGTGGTAGCCCATCACACGAGTGTACACGGTGCACTTGGTGCGCTCGGATTCGTGTTCGGCCAAGATTTGTTCGTCTGTCTTGCGTACGGGTTTGATGGTATCTTCGATCATGGTTTTAGTTGGGTTGTTGGAGGGTTAGAAGAGGGGGAGTTCGGGCTGCTCCTCGGTGCGAGCTTGGGCGATGAGCTCTTCGTCGCAGATGGGGCAGTAGTCGTGGCGACCGCGCAGGTAGCCGTGCTTTTCACACACGGAGAAGAGCGGAGTCACGGTGATGTAGGGCATCTTGAAGTTGGTGAGGACCTTGCGCACGATGTCGCGGCAGGCTTCGGGGGAGGAGATTGCCTCGTTCATGTACATGTGGAACACCGTACCACCCGTGTAGCAGCACTGCAGCTTGTCCTGCATCTTGAGAGCCTGGAACAAGTCGTGTGTGTAGCTGGCGGGCAGCTGCGAGCTGTTGGTGTAGTAGCGGTGGCCAGGCGTACCGGACTGGATGATGTCGGGGTAGCGCTTCTGGTCTTCGCGGGCGAAGCGGTGGGTGGTGCCTTCTGCGGGGGTCGCTTCCAAGTTGTAGAGGTTGCCTGTGAGCTCCTGGTAGTTGCGGATGCGTTCGCGCATGAAGTGCAGCACTTCTTCAGCAAAGGCGATACCATCGGGGGTGGCGGTGTTCATGGTATCATTGGAGAAGTTGCGGAGCATTTCGTTGATACCGTTCAGACCGATAGTGGAGAAGTGGTTGCGCAGGTGGGGCAGGTAGCGCTTGGTGTAGGGGTAGAGCCCACGCTGGTAGAGGGTGTTGATGAACACACGCTTCTTTTCCAAGGTTTCCTTGGCCAAGTCCATGAGCTCACCCAACTTGGTATAGAGCAGGTTCTTGTTGCCCTTGTAGAGGTAGCCCAAGCGTGCCATGTTGATGGTGACCACGCCGATGGAACCTGTCATTTCAGCCGAGCCGAAGAGACCGCCACCGCGCTTGAGGAGCTCGCGCAGGTCGAGCTGCAAGCGGCAGCACATGGAGCGCACGGCATCCGGCTTGTATGCTTCTTCGTCGATAATCTTGTTGCCGTTCTCGTCGTACTTGTACTGGGAGCCAATGAAGTTCTGGAAGTAGGAAGAACCAATCTTGGCTGCGTTCTCGAAGAGCAGGGGCACGTTCTCGCCATCCCAGTCAAAGTCTTCCGTGATGTTCACGGTGGGGATGGGGAAGGTGAAGGGCTGGCCTGTGCTGTCGCCTTCGGTAAGCACTTCGTAGAAGGCACGCTGGATGACGTTCATTTCCTTCTGGAAGTGCTTGTAGGTCATGGAGGTGAGAGATTCTGCACCGCGTTCGCGAGCGATGGCAGTCAGCGCTTCGTTGTGCAGGTTTTCGAAGATGTGAGCACCCCCAGAGAAGGGAGGCTGCTCGCGCAAGTCACGCGGCACGGTCCAGTCGATTGTCACGTTGGTGAAGGGACTCTGGCCCCAGCGGGAGGGGACGTTCAGGTTGTAGACGAAGCTACGAAGAGCCTTCTTAACCTCGTTGTAGGGCAGCTGGTCCTTGAAGAGGTAGGGGGAGAGATAGGTGTCGAAAGAGGAGAAAGCCTGAGCCCCAGCCCATTCGCTTTGCAAGATGCCCAAGAAGTTGGCCATCTGGCCAAGGGCTTCGCGGAAGTGGCGCGGTGGGCGGCTGTTCACGCGGCTGCGCACGCCGTTGAAGCCTTCGTTGAGCAGGTTGCGCAAGCTCCAGCCTGCGCAGTAGCCGGTGAGGCAGTCCAAATCGTGAATGTGGTAGTCGCCGTTGCGGTGTGCAGCGCCTTCTTCAGGGGTGTATACCTGGTCGAGCCAGTAGTTGGCGATAACTTTACCAGCTGTATTGTTGACCAAACCCGCGTTGGAGTATGTGGTGTTGGAGTTGGCCTTGATGCGCCAGTCTGTGTTGCCGATGTATTCTTCAATCGTCTGCTTACAATCAACCCAAGTGTTGCCTTGGTAGAGACCAGCGATTTGTTCGCGCTGCAGTTTGTGCAGGAAGCGGTATTTGATGAAATTGCGGGCTGTCTCATAGGCGCCTGCGCGCATCAACTCACGCTCAATGGTGTCTTGCACCTTTTCTACGGGCAGGTAATCATCGGCCTTGAGTGCATCGAGCACATTGGCATAGACCAGAGGATTGTACTCCTCTTGCGAGGCGTGATAGGCTTTTTCAATGGCCTGCTGTACTTTGTAGGCCTCGAAGCGTTCGCGCTTTCCGTTGCGCTTGATAATTTGAGACATGGCTTTTTTGAGAGCTGGTAGGTTATTGACTGTAAATGAGAAAGATTTTGGGATACCCCGGTGTCATGAGTGCACCAGGGGCGGCTTGCGCGGCTTCTGATGCCCGGGATACACGCGGAACATGGGCAATTTATCATGAAAATCATGATGTTTCAAGTAGAAAGTTGCGTGCGTACTCGCTTTTTTTTGCACAATATCTTGGTGAAAAATTGATTTAACTACACCATATATTGTGGTGTGCTCTAGGTGGTGCTATTTTATGAAAGAGCGCGGGAAGTGGCTCAAATCCATGATTTGTTGGGGGTGCATCACGCCCAGTGGAGTCAAATAGTGGGAGGAGACTCCACAAGATTTAGAGGTGAGGTGCATCATGCGCACCCGCAGAGTAGGCAGCTTATTTTTGCTCAGAATCGGTGCTTTCGTGGGGGAGACCGAGCTCGCAAGCTTGCACTTTGTAGCATCTGCGCATGATGAGTTTGCGCTGGCTGGGATTACCGGCAGGGCTAAACCATACTTCGAATGCGGCACCAAAGTAATGGTGTGATTCTCCAGGGCGGATGATGAAGAGCGGCGTGCCCGGGGAGAGGACGGCATCCACGCTGCGGAATTGAGTGCTGCGCATCCATTCCGGCATGGCTCCGGGGATGTCGTGCCGGAAGAGTTCGTTGGGATTGTTGGAATGGATGGCGGGGCAGTTAAGAACGCGCAGTGTTTCGCCTTTTTCAAGGTCTTTGATGATGAGAAGCACGGTGCCTTCTTCTCCGGGGTTGAGGAAGAGTTCTGCTTGGTAGGTGCCGTATTGGGCCGTAGGTTCGCACAGGCGCATTTCTGGGGTTGTGCCGAGAGTTGCCAGTTTACCTTCGACTAATTTTTCAATAGTTTCAGCGCTGGGGTTCTGGGCCAACGCTTCAAAGCGCGCATCGATGGCGCTGATGGCGGCGTTGATAGCTTTGAAGGCTGTTTCTCGGTGGGCTGTGCCGCGCCAAGCCAGCAGTAAGTAGTGGCTACCCCCTAAATCAAGCGCTAAATCAGGGATTTGGGCGTTTTCTTCTGCCTGAGCGGGAAAATCATCTCCCGGGCGCACCACGGTATAGCCTGCGGGTACAGGTTCACCCGCAGCCAAGGTGCGGAAGGCCACATGCACGTGCCCCGGGGTGCCTTTGGCAGAGGCCGGTGGCTCGAGCACCACATGCCCAGGCTTGGTATAGAATGTATCGTCTGCGCTGCTGTGTGCCCAGCGTGGCGCCGTGGATATATAGCGCTGTAAGATGCTTTGGTGCTCTCTTTCCAACAGGCTGAGAGAAGGGGTGGAGACTATTTTTTGCCCCTCGTAATTCTCGAGCGAGATGGGGATGAGCAGCGCATCTGGGCCGATGAGGTAATCGTGCGGGATGTGCAGGGTGTCTGACTGCTGGATAGGCTGCGGGAGTTCCTTCTCCATGGGTGGTGGAGGATTGGCTATGACTGCCAGAATCATGAAGAGGGCCGTGGTGCCGCCCCACAATCCCAGCCAGCTAAAGAGCAAGATGAACGCCTTGGCATTGCGTAGCCGGAGCAACAGCCACGCGCCGACAAGAATGAGTAGCCCCAATGAGGTTAAGAAGGCGATGGAAATAGCAATGCCTGCGTAATCACCAGCTTCCAGTCGCCATGCGCGCGGAGCCGTGCGCGGCCACAAGATGAAAATAGCTGCGAAGATGGAGATGGCGCAGCAAATGAGGTGAATGCGCCACGGTGATTGCAGGTATTTCTTGAAGGTGTCTTGGGTCATGGTGTCTCTTGGGAGAACAATTCAGGATGCTCCAAGATGTATCTAGCCATGATGATGCGGGGCGTGGTGGCCTTTTCCTCCTTGTACAAGGCACATGCTTCGTAGAAACCTTCTTCGGGAGTCAGGATGCGATTTTCGCTCAGAATGGATGCGAGGATGTCGGCATAGCTCTCCATTTTCATTTCTCGGAAATGGTCGATGACGCGCTGAAGCATCTCAGGAGAAACGGATTTCATGGTTTCTTGCCGCATGGCGTCATCCACAATAGCGCATTCCAAAATGCGGCGCTGCTCAGCGGGCATGTTTTCCAAACCGCTGGAGAGATTCAGACGCTCGCTCAATGAGCCTGGCTCGGGCAGGGGAAGCTTCTTTTGTTGCAGCAAAATTCGATAGGCTGCAAATGCGACATCCGGATCGTGCGATGTGGTGAACTTTTCTATTTGCGGCTGCGCTTTTTCGGCATCTTGGTGCACCATGATTTCCAAGATTTTGCCCATGGGATAGGCGGCGTAGCAATCAATCATGTCCCCTTCTTCCATGGGAAGCAGCGTCTCCAATTTATCCAAGGCCTGTTGCAGGCTATTGAAGTCGACCGCCCAGTTGAGTTCACTCAGGGCTACGAGAAGACGTTCGGGGATTTCTTCGAGGAAATGCTCGCCATGTTCCCAGAGCGTGAGCTTGTTGATGTATGCCGAGATGGCCTCTTCATCCGCCATGCGCAAGAAGGCAAGAGTATCTTGCAGGGCCCCTGTGGGGATGAGGCTGCTCGTTTCTGCGGCCAAGTAAGTCTCGAGTTGTTCCTTGACTCGGGGGTAGGCTGGCTTGCAGTAACGGCGTTTCAGGTAGTCCAAGCAGAAGGGGTTGGTGCTATAGCCCGCTTGTGCCAAGCGGAGCTGCATGTAGCGAGAAAGAGCTTGTTCATCGTGCGGTACACGAATGGTCAATTCTCGCGGTATGAGCTTCAGTTTGTTGAGCTTTTGCACCAACTCGGGCGCGCTTTGCAAAAAGAAAATCGCATTGCACCCCGCATTGTTTTCGACAAGACAATCGGCCCCATTTTGCATGAGCAGAACCACCGTGTCGTGGAGAGACTGGCGGTATGCGCTGTCTGATTGGCCTCGTGCATCTTGTTCTACTGCGGCGGCAAGGAGAAGGAGCGGCGTGTTGCCCTTGATGTCGGTGCTCTTCAGGGATGCGCCTTGGCGTACAGCCGTGGCAATGGCGCTGGCCGTTTCTGCCCCGTGGAAGTCTGCGGCGAGGGTCAACAAATCCGTGGAGATAGGGGCATTTGTTGTGTTGTTAGCGGGTACAGCCGGGGTATCTGCCACGAGGGGCAGGGCTGCTAGAGTAAGCGCAATTGTCAGGGTAGCACGCATTCCGTTAATGAATGTAGGCGAAAAAGCCTCTTTTGTCAATCTGTATTTTCTGGGTTGCTAGGGCGGAAACTCGCTTCATGCTGCAAAATGAACTGGGCCGTGGCTATTTCAAGTTCAAATTTCCAGTCGTTTGGCTGGGACATGATGTTGTCTAGCACATCGGCGTCGTGCAGATTTTGCGAGATTTTTTCATATTGCTCAGCGGCGCGGGGTGCCCCAATTTCGCGCATGGCGGCAATGAGGAGTTTTTGCCGCTGTGCGGGCATGCTGCCGTACCATAATTCTTCCAATGATGTTAGCAGAAGCGCTTTTTGGAGTGCAGGGTCATCTTGCTTCAACCCCGGGTTTGTCTTCATCCAAAGGCGGATATCGCCGTCGCGCGGGGTAGGCAGCTTGCTGAGCAAGAGTTTTGCGCTCCATGCACCCGCTCGGATGGCAGGACTGGGGTCTTGTGTCAGGGATTCGATGTCTGCAGCTGCGCTAGTATCTCTCCCCATCCATTCGATGAGGGTGGCAGCGTCGTCGTCCATGTGGTTGGCAATCAATGCTTGGGCGGTAGAATGCAAGAGCCTTGCCGGGAGCACGAGCTGCGGGTTATTGCGCAGGGCGGAAATGAGCGCTTGAGCCGTGTGGGCATGCGCCTGCCATGCCTCGGGGGTGTGCCAGATGGGCATCTGCGCAATCAGTTGAGCTGTTTTGGCGGCATCTGCTTGGGCAAGCAGTGCAAGGGCGTTTTCCAAAGCCTCGGGATAGATGGCGGCTTCAGCCATCTCGGGGGTGGGGGAGAGTATGCTTGCGATAGCGTCAAAGTGAAGCCGTGTTTCATCTGCCGTTTGCTTGCGCTGCTTTGCTTTGCAAACGTCTGACAACAAAGCGGTACTGTTGGGGGTAAAGGCAAGGCTTGGTGCCTGCAAGGTGTGCCCGCGTTTGGTTAATTCATCGAGAGCTGTCGGGTGCATGCGCATGAGGTCATAGGCGCAGCAGCCAGGGTATTCCTCGTCTTGGCTGTTGATGGTGGCATCCGCCCCTTGTTGCAGCAACAGGTCTATGATATCCAGCACGCGCGCCGTTTCGTTTCCTTCGGTTTGCAAGAGCGTGGTGGCCGCCGCAAATAGGGGTGTGCGCTCGGCTTCATCGCGGGCGTTGATGTCGGCCCCCTGTTTCAGCAGGTGGAGGATGCAGTCTGCATGCTGGCCTTCTGTGCGGAATGCTCCCGCGGCAGCCGTGATGAGTATTCGCTCCAACTGCGCTTTGTCCGGTGGATGGGTGCGCAGAAGAAAATCAAGTGTGCGTGCCCACCCATTCCATGCCGCAGCTTGGTAGGCTTCTTCATCCTTCAGAAGCTGGGGCGGCAGTTTTTGCAGCAGGTGCAGGGCCGCTTGTTCGTGTGAGCATAGGGAGATGGCATTCACCACGATATCTTGTTCTGTCTCAGGTTTGGCGCCGCCTTGCAGCAGATTGTCGATGGTGGCGGTGATGCCAGCCACACCAGCAGGACTTTCGGTGGTGTTGGAAATATCCGTCAGCGCCATCTCGATTGCCGTGTCGGCGCGGTCAAAAAATTGAGTGCGTGCATTGGGGTCTGCTCCGTCCAGAAGTAGGCAGCGCACCAGTTCAGCCTTGTTGAAAATGGCAGCCAGATGCAGGATTGTCAGCTGTGTGCGCGGTGATTTGTGGTGCACATCCATGTGTTGCTTGAAGTGCTCCAGCACACCCTTCCACTCTTGATCCATCGGGTCATTTGCATCGAGGGGTAGCTCGCAGAGCTCTGCAAACTCTGCGGCTGCTTGCGGGGTGGCGCTCCCTTTGCTGCCATCTCCGCAGCTGTTTAGGAGTCCTGCGGCGATGAGTCCCAGCGCAAGACTAGCCCTTTTCATGCCTTTGCTTCTCATCTCTCTCTTCTGTTCGATTTAGCAGCTCACGATGGTGTTGAGTTTCGCTATGTGCACCTCTCCATCATGGCAGGCTGTGAGCGCCTCTTTCATGGCGGCAGAACAGCTGCGCTCGCCATGTACGAGGAATACCTTGCTGCGCGGGCCACCTGTGCGTTTGAAGTATGCGATGAGTTCATTGTGATCTGCGTGACCAGAGAATGAATCCAGCGAATGAATGCGGGCTCGCACGGGGTACAAATCGCCCAAGATTCGCACCTCCAAGGAGCCGTCCATGATGCGGCGGCCAAGGGTGTTTGCGGCACAATACCCCACGAAAAGTACAGTGTTGTTGTCGCGGCTGATGCCATTCTTGAGGTGGTGCAAGATGCGGCCAGCCTCGCACATACCGGAGGCGGAGATGATGATGGCTTTTTCTCTGAGGTTGTTGAGACGCTGAGATTCCGTCACCGTGCGGACCATGTGCAGTTGCTCAAACTCAAAGGGCGAGCGCTGAGAGAAGAGGAAATCATACACCTCTTTGTTAAAACACTCGGGGTGCAGGCGGAATATCTCCGTGGCGCTCACGGCCATGGGACTGTCCACATACACGGGGTAGTTGGGCAGGGTGCCTTCTTTGTAGGCTTTGTTGAGCAAGTAGAGCAGCTGCTGGGTGCGCTCCACGGCGAAAGCTGGGATGTAGACGTTGCCGCCGCGCTTCATCGCAGCGCGGATGGTGTCGCAGAAGGTCTTGTCGTCTCGGCTGGGTGCTTCGTGCTCTCTCCCGCCATAGGTGCATTCCATCAGCATGATGTCTACATCTGGCACCGGGACGGGGTCGCGCAGAAGCTCGTTGTCCCCGCGCCCCACGTCGCCAGAGAACAAAAGTCGTTTGTGACGACCATCTTCCTCGTCGTCAATGTCTAACACCACTTGCGAGGCGCCCAAGATGTGCCCCGCATCGTAAAAGGTGAGGGTAATGCCAGGAGCAATGGGGAAGGGCATCTCGTAGCCGATGTTGATGAATCGGCGCAGGCATGCTTCTGCATCTTGTTCGGTGTAGATGATTTCGGCCACCTCTCCCTCGCCGCCTTTGCGCTTGTGCATCTTGTTGAGGAACTTGCAGTCGCTTGCTTGGATGCGTGCGGCATCTGCCAGCATGATTTGGCACAAGTCTCGCGTGGCGTAGGTGGTGTAGATGAAGCCTTTGAATCCTTTTTTGACCAAGTTGGGCAGGTTGCCCGAGTGGTCGATATGGGCGTGGGAGAGAATCACATAGTCTACGCTGGCTGGGTCAAAATAAGGGAAGTCTCGGTTGATGCGGAGTTGGTCTTCGCGGTGGCCCTGATACATGCCACAATCCAAGAGGATGCGGATGCCGTTCACCTCCAGCAAATGCTGGGAACCTGTTGTTGTCTCGGCTGCGCCACAAAAATGAATTTTCATTATCTATATTTTAGTGCCAAGGGAAGCTTTGTTCAAGCTAAAAGCACCTTGTTGCCCAAAATAACACGCAAGTCAAAAGAAAAACGAGACAGAACCGAGGCTCTGTCTCGCTGAGATGGTTGAAAAACCTAAATTTTATTGGGGTTGTACCTGCTGCAGACCCTGCTCCTGAAGCTGCTGCAGCATCTCGGGAGTCAGTTCGATGGGGTTGGCCTGTGTGCCACGAGCGGGCTTGATGTCGGTCAACTTGAGCTTGAAGATGAGGGTGGCATTGTTGCCGATGATGCCGGGGCCTTGCTCACCGTATGCCAGGTTGGAGGGAATGACCACTTCCCACTCAGAGCCTACAGGCATGAGCTTGAGCGCTTCGGAGAAGCCGGGAACCACTCGGTCGATGGGCATATCGATGGGAGTGTCGGTCTTGTCGAACACGGTGCCGTCAATCAAGCGGCCTTCGTATACAACATAGCAAACGGCGCTCTTGCCATCCGTTGCTTCATCATACTTCTTGCCCTTGCCTTCGGTGAGCACCTTGTACTGCAAACCAGAAGCGGTCGTCACCACTCCGGGCTTCTTGGCATTTTCTGCCAAGTAAGCATTGCCCTTGGCCAAGTTGGCCGCACCAGCGGCTGTGGCGCGGGCCTGCAGCTCTGCCACGAAAGCGCTCATGCAGGCGTTCACGTCCTTGCTTTCCATTTCGGGGTCAACGCGGTTGAGCATGCCGTCTTGGATGGCTTTGACCAAGATAGCAGTGTCGAGATCATCCACTCTGAGGGTGGAAGCTTGCATGGCCATATCTTGGCCAAAGCGGTAGCCCATGAGGTAAGAGAACACGGCTTTGATTTCTTCAGGAGCCGGGGCTGTTACTGCGGGTTGACCCGGGGCGGGAGCAGGAGCGGCCGTCTGTGCGAATGCGATGGGAGCCAAGGCTGCAACAGCCAAGCTTGTCAGGATGTGTTTGGTGTTTTTCATGATGAGAAAGAATGAATGGTTATTCTATGTTTTTGACGGTAGTAGAAGTGGATTTGCGCCAAGCGTCTTTGATGGATTGAAAGACCTTGTACACGGACTCTGCCGACTTGAGTTGGTACTCGATGTTGTGGCTGTATGAGCCTTCAGGGAACTTGCGGGCAGGGTAGGATGCTGCGATGCTGCTGGCGCCAGGAACTTGGCTTGAGCCCAGTGCTGTGCGCACCATGGTGGTATCTTTATTATCTCCACCCATGAGGGCGAAGAAGCGGATGCTGTTGTTTCCTTTGGTGTCAATCGTGCATTCGGTAATTTCCTGTACACCGTTGAGCATGTAAGTGTGCAGGGCTACGGCCGTCACATCGTTGAGCTTCACCACGATGTTGCCTTTTTTGGGCTGAGAAAGGGTGGCTTCCCAAAAGGCATCTGCGCTCCACGCGGCCGGGGAGATGATGGCGAAAAGGATGAGGGTAAGAATAATTCGAAAGACCTGCATTTCTTTACGTTCTACGCTAACATTGTGGGTAAGTCAAGTGCAAATCCTATCATGGCAAGCGCCAGCTTTTGCGCAGTTGTTGGTACTCTTGGCGGGGGAGCAAGATATACACGGGGCGGCGCTCCGGGGTGAGCCGAGCGATGATAGCGCGCAGCTGGGGCTCTGCCATGCTGGTGCAGCCAGCTGTGGGCGAGGCTCCATCCCTGCGCCAGATGTGGAAGAAGATGGAAGAACCTGCTCCGTTGACGGGGCGTCCAGCTGTTTCCCAGGTGTTGTGGCAGATGAGAAGTTTGATGCTGTGCGGATAATCTGTTTGGCGCATTTGCTCGCGCAGCTCCCATTCGGTGCGGGCAGGGTGGTCTAAGCGAACGTAGCGGTTGTAGAGTTTGGGCATGCTCGTGTCGCTCACCCACAGGTCGCGGGGACCAACTTTTACCAAGGGGATGCCTTTGTGGTGCTGCACGGGCTTTTTGTGGGTGACCCACAAGCCGCCCAATGCAAAAATGCCAGCAGGAGAGCGCCCGTCGCCCTCTTGTTTGATGGTTGCTCGGCGTGGGTTGCTGTGCATGCCCAGCCCCCACACACAGCCATTGCGCCCCAAGCGCCCAGGAATGGGACCTAGCACACGCGCCCATCGCCCATCTGACTGTTTTTCCAGAAGCGAGAGGGTGACATGGGATGAATTCCACCCTTCCGTGATGCCAACAATAGCTTGCGTGCATGATGCGGGGACAACGGCTCGGGCTGGCAAGGTCAACAATAGAAAGCTCAGCAGGAAAAGGGAAATTACGCGTCTCATGTCACACATCATCTAGCTATAATACGCCATACGGGCAAGAATCCTTGCACTTACCCACATGTTTAGAGTGCGAAATGGCTTGTTTTGTGCAAAGAAAGTCAAAAAAAGTGAAAAAAAGTCACGAGAGAACTTGAAAAAGAGACAATGCTGTGTTAGTATACCACTATGCAGTTGCGCGCTTTGGTACAGGTGTGCCCAGAAGTCGCGAAATGCCTATAGCTCAATTTATCCTTATCTCATGTTAAGCTCTGCTCTCAATCCTGACCGCGCTACATTGAACTTCTTGAATGCCTATTCGGAAGAAGTGCGCAACGAAGGCGAAAGACTCCAGAAAGAAGGTGCGGTGACTCAGATTTTTGGTAACCACCTCTTCATTCAAGGCCGAGTGGAAACGCGCAACGGCGTGTTTCGCACGAGCCTGCGTTTGCAGGGGAATCGTTGGTATGGCTCAGCTACAGCCGAAGACGAAGATGTGGCTGGGGCTTGCCTCATTGCTACCATGGTGGAGCGCATGTACCGCGGTGCCAACATGCCTGAGAGCCCCAACGAGCTCAATGAAATCCCTCTTTCCGATGTGCTGGAAGATAAGCTTGGCCGCGACTTGGATTCGCGTGAGGCTGATTTCGTGACCAAGCTCGAGAAGCGCTACCGCCGCTTTGCGATTGAGCAGGAAATTCACGACCACGATTTGGTGCGCCTTAATCCTCGCTGGGAGATTACTGGCTATGATGCGCTGGATTTATGGCCCACACCGCCGCGCAATATCTTGGAATTCTGGAACTACATTGCCTACGCTTTCACCAAAAAGCGCATTCTCTTCCCCGAGTTCATGAATGTGGTGACGGACTTGGAGAAGGTGCAGCAAAAGATTAGCGAGTGGGAGCGAGAGAAGGAGATTGGTACATGGTACGACCGCATTCAGAGCGTCAATGAACGCCCCCCGCAGCCGCCCCGCCGCACCATGCACCTGCGCATGGTCTCCACCATCAACGAGGCTCATTTTGATTTCCGCTATGCGGAGGATGCCGAGTGGACCTCCATCCGCGAGCGTTCGCAGCTGGATGAAATCATGGGCGAGTTCCTGAAGGGTGCTCTCAAGATGGACCCGCAGTCGGATATCTTGCTCAATGTGTTGCAGGGCTATGCCGACCGTGAAGATACCGTCATCCTCGACCTCGACCAAGAAGAGGCCT
Organism: Akkermansia sp.; assembly: GCA_045637025.1. Taxonomy (GTDB): domain Bacteria; phylum Verrucomicrobiota; class Verrucomicrobiia; order Verrucomicrobiales; family Akkermansiaceae; genus Akkermansia. Next base: position 38,008 of record JAZTYM010000049.1, read on the forward strand.
GCTGCGTGATGAACCGCCTCTTCCACCAGCCCGCGCTCAAGGGGTATCTTGTCAATCTGGATGATTGCTACTTCAAGGTGGTCAAGGAGCCGCTGAAGTGGATTTGTATTGATGACCCCATCGTGCCGGATTGCTACGGCCTGCAGTTGGTCACAGCTGCGGGCGTGCATGTGACGCACTCGGTGCGTCAGCTGCCCGGCTTGGTTGAGTTGTATCAATCAGACGAAACTGTTTTCCCTGGGCCTCCCCGCTGGCTGGAAAGCACCGAAGTGGAGCCCCGATACTCTATCCCCAAGAGCGTTATCGACAGTTTGGATGGTGTCGAATTCTTGCGCAAGATTGGTGCGACCTTGCCGCCCAGCATGGAGAAGCGTGTGGTCGACATCGAAATGAAGCCCACGTTCTCTATGAAGATTGTGCGCGGGCTCACAAGTGCCGATACTGAGCACGTGTTGCTGGAGGTCTCTGCTCAGGACGACCCCGGCCGCCGCAAGGAGCGTTTGGGCAAGGACGACTGGGAAGTTGTAGAGCAGATGCAGGTCAAGGACCGCACCTTGCTGCGCTTCATCCGCGATTATCTCTACCCCATCCCGGGCTTGCTGGAGGAGATGAACTTCACCTACGATGCACCCTTGGCTGCCTTCAAGAGCCGCATCACCAAGCAGTTCCCCGAGAAATTTGCCGAATGGGCTAAGAACATCCCCGAGAGCATCAAGATTGAGATGGATGACAACCTCAAGTCTCTTCTGGATGATCCCGTGGCTGCCGCCATCCGATTCGAAGTGGTCAATCAGGAAATTGACTGGTTCGACCTCCGCGTGGTCATTGATGTGGAGGGTGTCACCCTCACGAAGGAGCAAATCCGCTCCCTTGTGTCTGCCCGCGGTGGCTATGTGCGCATGGACGATGGACGCTGGATGCGCTTGGAAATCAAGCTGGATGACGCCCAGCGCGATGCCGTGACGAAGCTTGGCTTGGATCCCTTCGACCTTTCGGGTGAGACTCACCGTATGCACGCCCTGCAGCTGGCTGATCCGCGCGCCGCAGAGGTCTTTGACCCGAAGGCATGGCAGAAAATCAAGGAACGCACGGCGGAGATTAAGATTGATGTCAAACCAGACGTGCCCACCACCTTGCAGGCCACGCTGCGTCCGTACCAGATTGAAGGTTTCCACTTCTTGGCGTATCTCGCAGTCAATGGATTCGGCGGTATTCTGGCCGACGACATGGGCTTGGGTAAAACCATTCAGTCCATCACCTATGTGCTTTGGCTGCGCGAGGAGTTCATCCGCCGCAACAAGACGGGACGCAAGAAGGTGGTTATCCCGCCCGTGTTGATTGTGTGTCCCAAGTCCGTGTTGGACGTGTGGGCAAGCGAAACCGAGAGGTTTGCGCCTGCCGTGCGTGTGCTGGTTATCCGCAGCAAGGAGCAGGCCGTGGTCGACCACATCTTGGCCAACTACGACATGGTCGTCATCAACTACGCTCAGCTTCGCGTCTGCGGTGAGCAGATTAACTCCATCAAGTGGTTGACCGTCATTCTGGACGAAGGCCAGCAAATCAAGAACCCGGACTCGAAGGCCGCCAAGGCTGCGCGCGAAATCACGGCGCACAACCGCTTGGTGCTCTCCGGTACGCCTATCGAAAACCGCCTGTTGGATATGTGGTCGCTCATGGCATTCGCCATGCCCGGTGTGCTGGGTAGCCGCGCCTACTTCAAGAAGCGCTTCGATAAGCGCAAGGATTCCCAAAGCCAGAACCGCTTGGCCGCGCGCCTCAAGCCCTTCTTGCTCCGCCGTACCAAACAACAGGTGGCCAAAGACTTGCCGCCCCGTACGGAAGAAGAAGTGTATGCCAAGATGGAAGGCATTCAGCGCCAGCTCTACAAAGCCGAGTTGCGCCGCATCCAGAAGGCCTTGCTTGGTGTGGATTCCGATGAATCCGTCAAGAAGAATTCCTTCGCCATCTTGCAGGGCCTTATGCGCTTGCGCCAGATTTGCTGTCACCCCGGCTTGGTGGATGCCAAGTATGCCAAGGAAGACAGCGCCAAGCTCAATGCACTCTTCTACCTGCTGGACCAGCTGCGCGAAGAAGGCCACAAGGTGCTCGTCTTCTCTCAGTTCGTTTCGATGCTCGAGATTATTAAGGCTCGCCTCGAGGCCGAGAGCCGTCCGTTCAACTACCTCACGGGTCAGACCAAGGATCGTAAGGCTGAAATCGAGCGCTTCCAGACAACCAAGGAGCCAAGCGTATTCTTGCTCTCACTCAAGGCTGGTGGTGCCGGTCTGAACCTCACCTCGGCCTCCTACGTCATCCTGTACGATCCGTGGTGGAACCCGGCTGTGGAAAGCCAGGCTATCGACCGTACTCACCGAATTGGTCAGAAGAACAAGGTGATTGCCTACCGCTTGCTGACCCGCGATTCTGTGGAAGAGAAGATTCGCGTGCTCCAGCACCAGAAGAATCAGCTTGTTACCAACGTGTTGGGTGATGAGGGTTTTGCCTCTAGCCTCGACCTCAACGACCTTCAATTCATCCTTGCCCATGGTGGGGATGATGCCGATGGCGACGATTCTGTGGTCGACGTATAACTCACGCTCCTATCTATCTGAGAGGTACGCATGGATTCAGACCTTGCGTGCCTCTTTTTTGTGTACACGAAACATGGATTCTTTGCTTGCCAACGAGGGGCTTATCTGGTATAAGATTGGGCGTGGAGTCAGTCTGTTCTAAGTGTGGTACCAAGTTTCATAGTTCATCGGAGGCGATGGACGTGTGTCCTGATTGCTTGAAGCATGAATTTGCTGCGGCTCCTGTGGCAGATTCTGAGGAGCGCATGGTGAATTCTGATGAGTATCGCCGTTCCGTTAAAAGACAGCGAGACCGCGCCATCCGTATGCACAGAAATTTGCAAGAAAATGCCTTGTTTAGCGTTTCTGGCAAGTTGCGTTGTGGCATGGGCGTGACGATATTTTTGGTGTGCATGTACCTCTTCTTGTTGGGGGATAGCCCCACGTTCTCCACGCCCATAAGCCGATTAGACTTAGACTCTCAGCGTTTTATTTCTGTAGGCCTTTGCTGGGTGGCAGCAGGTCTCATCTTTTTCTCATTCAAGCGCCACAAGCTCGTGGTGAGTATCGTCGGGCTTGGGATGATGGCTATCGGCTGGTTTGCGCCTGAAATTTGGCAATACAAGCAGGTTGCCCCCTTGCCAGATGAACCCAAGAAGCCTGAGCAAGTCGCGCCTGCTCAGCAACCAGCAGAAGAACCCGTGAAAAAAGCAGGGGCGGTGATGCAACCTGCGGATTTGGAGGTGTTCTATGAATCCCGCTCCAAGGCACCGCACATGGCGCATTATGCCATTTACATGGACCAGCAGAACTCTGCTACTCGAAGCGTGGTGCGCGACGCTCTGACACGCCTGCTCGAAGCGGAGTATACCCGAGCCTATACACGCGGGCAGGGGGCCTTGTTCGTTGTGTCCAACGCTCGCGGTTCGCTGCGCAATATTTCCCGTCTTCTTTCTCGCTTTGGGCGCGTTTCCTATGCCAAGCCCGAGGATGGTCTCTACGAGATTCGCTTCATGCCCGACCTCGCCAACATGCATTGCCGATATGGGAGTGATGTGCTCGCTAATCCCCACAATCCCGCGTTTGTGCAGGCCAATTTGAGCGAAATTACCTGCTTGGACCCCATGCGCGTGCGCACCGCGGCTCAAATCCTCAAGAATGCCAACGTGCCTGCTTTGCGCAAAGATATTCATGCCACTCTCTTGCGCGTGCTGCGTGAGCCTTGGTACAGCGAGGCAGATACGCACCGCGAACTCATCGAAACACTCGTGGTCTATGCCCCTGCTGGGGACAAAAACACTATTAATTTGTGCTTGGAGTACTTCCAGAACTGCCGCTCGCGTCGTCAGCCTACATCGGCAGCTGTCATGCAGCTTCTCATCAAGGAGGTTCCGGATGAGATGGTAGGGCCTGTTGTCGAGATGTGGTCGGTCAACCCTGTTGCGTGGAATGGTATCCTTGCTTCTCTGGGGAGCAAAGCAGAGGATGAAATCATCAAACTGCTTACCAATACAACCAAATTGCAACTGATTACTACGATTCTCAACTACTTGGGTGAATACGGTTCGGATAAAGCTCTTCCGGCTGTCGAAAAACTGATTGAACACCCAGATTCCATTATTAGCCACTCCGCCAAAAATACTCTTGATACGCTGCGCCAGCGCCAGTAATTTCGATTTCAATAGCATACCTTTCTCACGCTCATGAGCTCTAAATTAGTCAACCTCTTAATTGCCGTAGTCGTTGCCATTGTATGTGGTTTCTTCACGGGCAAGTTTACACCTGTTCTCATCGCCAAGTTCTCGCCGCCCGAGAAAAAGGTAGCCACCGCCAAGCCTGATTCCGATGTGTTTGAAGGTGTCGTGATTGAAGAAGAAGGCTACACCGATGAGGAGATTGTTGAGGATGACGACGATAGCTCTGATTCCGATTCTTCCGTTGCGGTCGTGCCCGATCCCTCTGGCGGTGATGATGAGGATGGCCCTGTGGCGGCGGGTGATAGCGCCAATGCTTCTTACACCGTTGAGGACCAAGATTTGGAGTTGACGGATATCGTCGAAGAGGATATCCCTGTCATTCCTGCGCAGCAAAAAGTGCCTAAGGCTCGCGACAAGGCATATAACGCCAATATCTTGCGACTTGCCAAAAATCTCATTCAGCAGTATGACCGCGAGCAGACCGCACGCAAGGGTAAGACCACCAATGGCTACACCAATGAAGACATTTTCCCTGACCAGTGGAAAAAGCCTGCTGAGGTAGAAAAGATGCTGACCGAACGCATCATGACCAAGCTGGGTAAGGCAGATGAGGAGTCCGTGTGGAAGTTCTTGGCGTCTCAAGAAAACCGCTTGGATTTGGCTCGCCTCACGCTCATTCGCAAGGTGGGCGCTCTCAAGATGAAAGAGATTGCCGACATGAAGATGGGCACCAACCTGCTGTTCCAGCTCACAAGCGATTTGGACTGGATGACGGGTCTCATGTATTCTGGCCCCACCGAAAAGATGGGAGATACGCTCGCCTACATGGTGGAGCTCTATCGTAGCTACATGGAAGACATGGGCGACCCCGTCGTGCGCCGAATTGCTGCGACAACAGCTCTTGAGTTCGCCCGTAGTGGTTGGGGGGCCAGCCGCATGCGCAAGCGCTTTGCCTATTATTACAACAGCTATCAGGCCGGTAAACTCAACAAAATTTTTGAGGAACTGCAATACTGGGACACCCGCCTCGTTACGGGGCACACCTATGAGTTTGGTGATGAGCGCTCCTTGCTCTGGCAGCGAGACAACGTGAACCTGCCCGTCGAAGGCTACATCGGCGCCAGTGGTCAGCTCACCTACCGCTTGCTCAACGTGGCTGGTGACTCCGTGTTCTCTGCCGAGTACCTTGCTCCGCTCATGAAATACACGGGCAATGCCATCGCATGGGCTCACCGAGAAATTGGTGGCGTTTGCGGCGCTTGCTCCAAGTATGGCGCCTATGCAGCCTTGGCACACGGCATTCCCGCCATGACCATGGGTGAGCCCGGCCACTGCGCCTTCACCGTGCGCGTTGGCACCGAGTGGCAAAAGGGCTACTCCATCTACTGGCAGCATTCTCCCTCCAAACTCTTCTGGGGCGTGCATGCATGGGATTTCCTCATTCTGCAACAGGATTTGTACACAGATGCTCACCGCACTCTCGCCTCCGACCAGTTGGTCGCTCTTGGCGACTTGTTTGCGGCCCGCAAGATGACCAAGTCGGCCTTTGATTGCTACGAGGCCGCCGCCGTCACCCAGCCCCTCAACTGGCCTGCGCTCGTTTCCTACGCATCTTACCTCCGCCAGAAAGACCCCACCAACAAGGCTAAGTGGAATGAGCTGCATGAGCGCATCGTGGATGGCATGGCCGTCAAGTTCCACCACGCAGCAGCCACCTTGCTGAGTCGCCTCGTGTATCCAGAGTTCCTGAAGGTGGTGCCAGACCGCCGAGAGCGCAACAAGATTTTCGCTTCCTTCTTCAAGAAGTGCGAGACGCATGGTACCAACCGCTGGGATATCAACGAGTTGCTCAATGCTCAGATGGCAGGCTGCACCAACAATGATGATAAGCAAAACTACATGAAGGAAGCCTTGTCCATCCTCATGCGCAAGCCCGACTACGCACCCGCCGTGCTGGCATGGGGCTTGGATATCATCGCCGCCTTGCCGGAGGACGACCCCTCCACCGAAAAATTGCAGGAGGAGTTCCTGGAGCTGATTATCAGCGCCATGAACCGCACCCGCACCACCAAAAAGGACCAGGATGCAACTTGGGCCACCTTGGGCGAGGCTATTTATACCGCTGCGAAGAATGATGATGCTCGCACCTTCAGCGCTATCGGCAAGATGGCCTACCGCAAGTGCAAGAAGAAGTTCCCCAAGAACAAGTTCAAGTTCCGCCGCTTCTCGGGTTCGATTGTATCCGAACGTGGTTTGCTCAAGACGCTGGTCACGCTGTCTCCCAACCAGATGCCGCATTGCTGTCTCCACTGGGGCGTGTTGCAGCGCCATGGTGGTAGTGTGCCCGTCAAGATGAATTCGGGCGCTGGTATGAAGGTGAAGCTGGAGCAGCTCAGCACCGTCAATGGTGTCGTCGTCCTCTTCAGCAAGCCTTGGAATGGCGTGGACCCGCTCTTCATTGCCGTCTCGAGCGATGGCCGCAACTGGTCGCGTCCCAAGTGCAAGATGCAAGTTTCTGGCTCGATTGCACGCTTCGACTTCAAGGAGTCCAAGCCGGAAGCTCGCTACGTAGAACTGCGCGTCGAAGGTGCGTACCAGCCAGAGCTTGGTCCCACCGTGGACATGGTCGGCTACTATGTCTATGGTAAACCGATTAAAACGCCTAAAGAGACGACTTCTTCGTCCAAGGATTCCAAGAAATAACCCTTTTCCCCTTTGATCGACATGATGAAAAAGCTGATTTATCTGCTGAGCCTGCTCTGTCTGGTGGCGCAACCGCTGCTGGGTATCAATGCTCGTTCATACGATGATGCGCTCAAGAAAGGCAAAAACCGCCCCGTCGTCTTTTTCTGCTATGGCGCCAACATCGATAGAGCCAATGAACGCGCTTACGATGAGTTCATCAAGCAGCGTAAGTTGCAACCCTTTGTGCGCGATTGCGTCTTCTTGCAAGTTCCTGTTTACCAGCTGCCTGATGACAAGCAGAAAAAGGAAATCGAGAAAATCATGGGCAAGGGGCGTGGCAACATGCCCAGTGGTATCCGCAGCTTGCCTTGCTTGCTCTTGATGGACGGCGATGGCAACCTGCGTGGCTCTGTGCAAGACCACGTCGAAATGAAGGACCCTGAGACTGCCGGTAAGCGCCTGCGCGAGCTGCTCGATTTGTATGATGAGCAGGAAAAATTGCTTAAAAAGGCGCTCAAGGCCGGCTCTGGCAGGCAAGCCAAGCTCTTGGCTCAGGCTCTGGATGTGCAGCTCGAGTTGCCCGCCAGCCGCTACATGAGTGGCGGCCAGCTCAACCTCAAGAAAGATAAAATTGGTCTTTCGGAGCGCTTCAAGCACGACCCCCTCAAGCTGGTGCAGATTTTGCAGGACATGAGCCAGACTCAGGCCAATGCTTTCATCCGCAACATGGTGGCAAATGGCTGCTATTCCCGCCGCCAGCGCCAAGAACTCATCGCTGCGTTGAGTGGTCATGCCCGCCGCAATAATCAATCCGCCAACCGCCTGCGCGCCTTGTATTACGAGATGCGCAACATCGACCCCAAATCCATCTACGCTCGCTATGCCGAGGGCGCTATCGAAATCTGGGTGCTGCCTAAGGAAAAGAAGGATTTGGAAGGCGGCGTGACGCGCTAATCTCGCTGCGTTCATTCATATCTCATGCAAAAAGGCAGTCCAACAGGACTGCCTTTTTTGTGTAGCGAGCGTTGGCGTGGCGGGGTGCTTAGTGCACCTCGTAGCCGGCCTGAGTGATGGTGGCTTTGATATCATCCAAGCTGGCAGGGGGCGAGGCGAGCGTGATGCTCACACTGTTTTCCTTGTGGCTGGCGGTGCAAGTGGCTACGCCATTGAGGGCGAGCAGGGCTTTGGTAACGTGTTGCTCGCAGTGGGGGCACATCATGCCCGTGACGGTGAGTGTTATGGTGTTCATGTTGGTTTTCTTTTGTGGGGTGAAGGTGAAATGGCGCAGACGCAGGGCATTTGAAACCACGCACAGGCTGCTCATCCCCATGGCTGCCGCGGCGATGCCCGGGTGCAACAACCAACCGCAGAGGGGATAAAAGACACCTGCTGCCAGAGGTATGGCAAGCACATTGTAGGCAAAGGCCCAGAAGAGATTTTGGCGGATGTTGCGGATGACCGCGCGGCTTAAGCGTATGGCATGCACCACATCGCCCAATTGATTGTGCACCAAGATGATATCCGCACTCTCGCGGGCTATGTCGGTGGCGCTGGCGAGGGATATGCCCACATCTGCCCGCATGAGTGCAGGCGCATCGTTGATGCCGTCTCCCACCATGCCCACCTTTTCTCCGCCTTTTTGGAGCTCCTGCAACCACGTTTCCTTATCGGCGGGTAGGCATTCTGCTCGGTAATCGGCAATCCCCAGCTTGCAGGCTACCGCGGCGGCCGTTCGCGGGTTGTCGCCAGTCATCATGCAGAGTCGCATGCCCATGTGCCGGAGCTCTTCCAATGCTTCGGTTGCGTCTGGCCGCAGGCTATCTTGCACCGCAATCGCGCCCATCCAAGTGCCGTTCAACGCTATGCCAATGGGCGTTTTCCCCGCATCTGCCAAGCGGTGGAGCAGGGGCTCATCGCAGTCTATGCCGTGGGTTTGCATGTGCTTGGCATTGCCTGCTACAATGACGTCGTCCCCATGCTTTGCGACAATGCCTCGTCCCGCCTCATACTGGCAGGAGTCTGGAGCGTCTGCCAAGGGGGGGCATGCTTCCACGATGGCGGAGGCGAGTGGGTGGGAGCTGCCCTTTTCAGCGAGAGTCGCTAGGCGCAGGAGCGTATCGCGCGTGCACCCTTGAGCGGGGAGCACATCGCACACGCGGGGTTGCCCTTGGGTGAGTGTGCCTGTTTTATCTAGGGCCAGGCATGTCAGGTTGCGCGCGTGTTCTAGAGCTTCGCCACTGCGGTACAAAATGCCGCCTTCTGCTCCTTTTCCCACGCCCACCATGATGGCCACAGGCGTAGCGAGTCCCAGCGCACAGGGGCACGATATCACGAGCACCGCTATGCCGCAGCTGATGGCAAATGCCGCAGGACTCCCCACCAGCAGCCAGACCAGCGTCGTGATCACAGCTATCAGCATCACGACTGGCACAAAAAAGCCTGCCACCCGATCAGCCATGCGCGATATGGGCGCTTTCGTCGCGGCGGCTTCGCCTACGAGACGGATGATGTCTGCCATGGCGCTCGTATCCCTCGTTTTGGTGCAGCGTATGTGCAAAAGGCCGTTCCCATTCGTGGTTGCCGCATAGACGGTGTCTCCCATCCCTTTTTCTGCCAGCACACTTTCGCCCGTGAGCGCCGCTTCATTCACGGCCGATTCCCCTTGGATGATACACCCGTCCACCGGTATGCTTTCTCCGGGCGCGATGACCACGGTGTCTCCACATTGCACGGCACCTGCAGGCACACGCTCGGCCTCACCGCCCCGCAGCACGGTGGCGGTGGCTGGTAGCAGGGCCGAGAGCTTTTCAACCGCCGCGCTCGTTTTTCCTGTCGCGCGTGCCTCCAGCCACTTGCCCAGCGTGATGAGCGTCAGAATCATAGCCGCTGATTCAAAATACAGCTCCCCGCGATGTTGCATGAACATGTCGCCCATGCCATCTGCCACCGCGGCCAAGGCCCCTATAGAGACGAGCGAATCCATGTTCGGCGCTTTCTGAAAGAGAGCGCCCAGACCCCGTTTGAAAAAGATGCGGTTCAGGTACAAGATGGGGAGCAGAAGGAGCAACTGGAGGTAGCCCAGCACCACATCATTCCCCCAGTGGTGCACCACCATGAGCGGAACTAACAGCACCGCGGAGCCTATCAGACGCTTCCGCAGCTCCTGTGCCTCATTCTGTGCAGCGGCTCTTGCCTCATCCCCGTGCAGAGCCTCCGCCCCATAGCCCAGTTGGACCACAAGCTTGGCTATGGCCTCGCTATTCGTCTTCTCCCGCAGATACACCACCTGCATGCGCCCAGCCAGCAGGCTTACCTGCACACTTTGTACGCCCACGATGCGTGCCACCCCGTTTTCCACCCTTGCCGCGCATGCTGCGCAGCTCATCCCGCTCACGCGAAACTCTTGTTTCTCTCCCTCAGTCCTCATAGCGCTCAAAAATCTGCTTCAATTCTTCAATTTTCGTCTCGGCTCCTTCGCCTGTACGCATCGCTTCTGCCACGCAGTGCTGCAAATGCTTGTGCAGAATGCTAGATTCCACCTTGCGTATCGCCGCCCGTACGGCTCGCAGTTGTATCAAGATATCTGGGCAATAGCGCCCGGTTTCTATCATGCGTTTCACCCCTTCCAGCTGCCCGCTCACGCGGTTGAGTCTTGGCAGCTCCCCACAATGGCACGGATGCTCATTCATGCTTTCTCTTATATACCCCTCGGGGGTATTTGTCAAGACTCCTCCTTCCAGGGCTGTTGACCATTCTGATTAGATATGCGCATTGAGCTAGTTTTTTTCTTGATTATTGTTGCTTTTTTTTACTGCTTTATTAAAATAAAGAAAAAATACGTTAGAATGCGTTATTTTCTTGACATGTCGTTAGGAGTGGGTAAATTTATACTGAAAATAACACCTTTTCCTTTATTCTTATGAAATTACATCTGCCTTCTTCTTTGCGCATTGCGCTCATGGCTTTATATGCCACTGGTGTCGCTGCTGTGGCTGAGGCTGGAACACCAAGTGAAAGTGTTTCGAGTGATTGCCTCACCTATAGTTCATTGGAAAGCTATATGACTATGGCAGATCATGACAAAAACTTCCAGTGCAGTTGGCGTGATGCTTCATCCGTATGGATTGACCCAGGAAAAACGACTATTAAAGATGCCTCTGGCAAGAATCATCAGTACGACAATTATTACGTATTTGACTATCAGTTGATATTTTCCATTACGAGTCATCACACTTGCGAAGTGATAGATGGATTGGTTAAAAATTCGGAGGTAAACTATACATATCATTTTACAGGGGTAGAAGATGGTAAAGGGCAGGATATTACATGGAATTGCTCAACAAAGGATACCCCTGGGGTGTGGATTTTGGCAACTGAAGGCGTTACCTCTGCAGAAAAGCCTATCGTGTTTCGCAATTATGGGAACATGATTGTAGACAGCTCCTGGCAAGAGTATTACCTTGTAAAGGCTTCAGGATTTGATTCAAGTGGAGCGGTTGTATACACGGAAGAGTTAAACTATTTTACATACGCCACGGGAGATGTGCTTGGGTATGTGAGACCCATTTATAACACACCTGCGGATGTGTCTATAACGGAAGGGTATTTGACCTTCGATTTGCTAGTGGAGGATACGGCATCGTTCACGTTCAGAAATGGACGCACGGGGGGACATGGTGTATTGACCAATAATGCAGAATCTGTGCGCTTTTGTAATGTTAAAGAGATTCTGTTTGCCAACAACACGATGTTGGGTAAACTCGGTGGTATTGTGTATGAAACGGATTTCATCATTGAAAATGCCAACAACGTGACGTTTGCTGGCAATGTTGGTGCTACTGCCATATCTGCCTATGAGTCAGGTGAATCTGAGGGCGTGTTCACCATTTCAAATGTTAGTGGAGAAGTGAAATTTCAAGAGAATCTATCCACGGTCTTGTTTAATAGGACCAATGTTTTGTTGGAACATATAGGTAAGATTTCCATCGTGGATAATACATCATGCGTTCTTAGCCTATCTAATGGCCATGGATTATTGACTTTCAATGATTGCGGTGGGGTGCTCATTTCTGGTAACATCCTAGAAGATAGTTATCTATTGGTATCGCATGGTAGTTCTGCTGATGTTGTGTCGTTCATTGATTGCGACACGGTTTCCATTTCAGGGAACAGTTATCTTGATTCACTCGTGGATAAAAGCCCTATCACGATGGTGAATGTGGGAGATGTTTCCCTTTCTCAAAATACTGTGGCAGAAGGTAAGTTGGTTGGCTCTACAAAACTGAGTGTTGAGGGGTTGACTGGCCATTTCTTGGTGTCTGATAATGAGATTTCAAATGCAAGCTCTAGCATCAATGCCGCCGTTCATTCTGGAGAAATAGTCGTGAGTGGCGTGGACGGAGGAGAGGCGAATAAGGCGGCTTTCTCTATCAAGAATACCTTGGCTAAAGGAATGTATTCATACGGCTTGACTTCGAATCTTCTTAGCGTTTCTCACGTCCAATCATTTGACATTGTTGAAAATGACGCGGAGCTGGAAAAAGCGATGGGGCTCATGAATGCCATATCTCTTGATTCCGTTGGAAATATCAATATCGGCCTCAATACGGTATCTGGCACAACTCAATGTTATACGCTTGTGGGGAACATGACAGTGGATGACTACAAGAGTATTTCATTGAGTGGTAATACAGTCGAAGTGCTTGCTGGTCAAGTACCTGTGTTGTTCGGTGCACTGACAGCAACCGCACCTAAGAATGGTGCGTCTATCACTATTTCAAAAAATTCAATCAGTGGAACATTGTGCGATAACCGTTACACTCAGGACTTGATGATAAGCGGGGCTTCATCTTTCTCGTTTGAGAATAACGTGATGACGCTGGCGGATTCGGCCTCAACCAAAGTGCGAAAGCTGAGTGGCTTTTTCAATGCTCAGACGACGACTTTGACCAATGTTGACACGATAAGTTTCAAGCAAAATAGGACGATTAATGAAGTTGCTGAAAATGGATTCACTGTCGAGATTGATGGTGGCGTCATCAATTCAAAATGGGAGGTAGATGGCTCGGAACGTGTTGAGTTCGCGGGTAATGAATCCATTGCCAATGGCTCGGGCGCAGTTGTCAAAGGTGGCGCCGTCTACGTCAGTGGTGGTTTTATCCGGAATAGTGACATTGTAGAGTTTCGTGAAAATAAAGCCAAGGGGGCAGAGAGCGCACTGGGCGGTGCTATTTATTCATCCTCTACCTTGATGCTGACAACAGGCATAGGGGAATTGATTTTTGAGGACAATGTAGCCCAAGGTACAGGCGCTAAGGGTGGTGCATTGTATGCGAACAATGATGTTGAGATTTCTGGGTGCGATAAGGTGGAAATAAATGCCAATTATGCCGTCGGTGGGGAGCTATCGAATGCTCAAGGCGGTGCAATTTATGCAGCGGGCGAGCTGACTTTCAGCAACAACGACCTGCTCACCATGCGTGGTAACTACATTTCAAATGGCAGTCGCTACATCCTCAACGCTATTTATGGTAAAGATTGCACCTATTTGAGTGCAAATGCTGGACAACAGTATAACATTCATGATTCGGTTGATGTGGCGTCGTCGCTGTATCTGAACAATGCGTCTACGAACACGGGGTGTATCACATTCTCTGGTCAATACACCGAAGCGGATTTGGCTCGATTGAATGCCAACTACACGGCGAGCGATGTAGCAAACTCTCGTTTGATTAAAGCTACCAACATCTACCAGAAAGCTGGTGTGGTAGAGGTGAAAGATGGCATGCATATGACGGCAACGAGCGATTTTGCTCAAACGGGTGGCGTATTGAAGCTGCATGATGGCAACATCACTGCCGCAGATGATTTGAAGACTTCCACCGCCGTCTTTAGTGGTGTCAATCATCTGCTTTCAGGCGCTGGTACGTCGAAATTGACCGCAA
>JAZTYM010000050.1:0-37321 GCA_045637025.1 Akkermansia sp.
TATCTGCATGGATAACGCATGGCTGCGAGCAGAGGGATATATCTCGTTTTATCAACTCCTCAAACGCTGATTGGAAACCGCCGTATGCCATAAATGGCACGTACGGTGGTGTGAGAGGGGGCGAAAGCCCCCTACTCGATTTGAAAGCATGAACGCGCTTATTTTCTGCGCCGCACGCGGTTGTAGTCCAAGATAGCCAGTTGCTTGGCGATGACTGCTTCCAGATAGGTTTGCTCCTCGCGGGAGAGCACAGAAGCGCTATTTTTGAGAGACTCTTGAGCCTTGGCGATTGCTTCTTCGATGCTGGTGGTATCAATGTCGCCGTCTTCCAGCGCCGTATCTGTCACCAGCATAGCGTTGTCGCCCTCGACCTGCAGGAAGCCGCCACCGATGAACAAGCTGCTGCTTTGTCCATCCGCTGTGCGATAGGTCAGCTCACCATTGCCCACGGCGGATATGATGTCGGTGTGCCCCGGCAGAACCTCCATCTCACCTTCCGTCGCCAGAAGGTGGATGCTCGTCACGTCCGCCTCTAAGGCGGTACGCAACGGGGTGATGATTTTGAAGTGCAGAGCCATGTCGGTGTGCTATCAGGATTTTTCGACGGTGTCGATGCCGCCCTTCATGTAGAAGTTACCTTCCGGTACGGAGTCCCACTTGCCATCCAAGATTTCGCCGAAGCCGCGCACGGTTTCAGCCACAGGCACATACTGGCCGGGGATGCCGGTGAAGACTTCAGCCACGCTGAAAGGCTGAGACAGGAAGCGCTGAATCTTGCGGGCGCGGCTCACCGTCAACTTGTCGGCTTCGGAGAGTTCGTCCATGCCCAAGATGGCAATCATATCCTGCAAGTCCTTGTAGCGCTGCAGAGTCTGCTGCACGCCACGAGCCACTCGGTAGTGTTCTTCGCCCACCAATTCCGGGGCAAGAGCCTTGGATGTGGAGGCGAGGGGATCCACTGCGGGGTAGATGCCCTGAGCGGCCAGTGCGCGTTCCAACACCACGGTGGAGTCCAGGTGAGAGAAGGTGGTGGCAGGAGCCGGGTCGGTCAAGTCGTCTGCGGGCACATACACTGCCTGCATGGAGGTGATGGAGCCCTTCTTGGTGGAGGTAATGCGTTCCTGCAAACCAGCCATTTCTTCTGCAAGGTTGGGTTGGTAACCCACCGCGGAGGGAGTACGGCCGAGAAGGGCGGATACCTCGGAGCCAGCCTGAGAGAAGCGGAAGATGTTGTCCACGAAGAGGAGCACGTCGCGGTTTTCTTCGTCGCGGAAGTATTCGGACATGGAGAGGGCCGAGAGCGCCACACGCAGACGAGCACCCGGGGGCTCGTTCATCTGGCCGTATACGAGAGCAACCTTGGAGTTTTCGGGGTGCTCTTGGTCAATCACGCCAGATTCGCTCATTTCCATGTAGAAGTCGTTGCCTTCGCGGGTACGCTCACCCACACCAGCGAACACGGAGAGACCTGAGTGCGCCTTAGCGATGTTGTTGATGAGCTCCATGATGAGCACGGTCTTGCCCACGCCTGCACCACCGAAGGAACCAGCCTTACCACCCTTGAGGAAGGGGCAGATGAGGTCAATCACCTTGATGCCAGATTCCAACACCTCGGAGGAGGTCGCTTGGTCTTCCAAAGAGGGGGCCTCGCGGTGAATCGGGTAGCGCTTGGTGTCTGTCAACTGGCCTTTTTCGTCCACTGTCTCACCCAGCACGTTGAAAATGCGACCCAGCACTTTGGGGCCTACAGGCACGGAGATGGGCGCACCCGTATCGATGACGGTCATGCCACGCTTGAGACCGTCTGTCGAGCTCATGGCCACGGTGCGAGCCCAGCCGTCGGGCAGGTGCTGCTCCACCTCAAGCACAAGCTTGGTGGGTTCGCCGTTGATTTCATACTCAACGGTGAGAGCATTGTAGATGGCGGGCATCTGAGTTTGGGAGAAGTCGACGTCTACCACGGCGCCGATAATCTGTACGATTTTACCTGTGTTCATGTTTAGGAAGGAAGGTGAGGGGGATAAGTTAAAAGGGGGTGGGGTTTATTCCATAGCCTTGGTGGCTGTGGTGATTTCGAGAAGTTCGTTGGTAATTTGTGTCTGGCGTGCCTTGTTGTATTCGAGGGTGAGCTCGCCGATGAGGGATTTGGCGTTCTCTGTGGCGGCTTTCATGGCCACCATGCGAGCCGATTGTTCGGAGGCTTTGCCTTCCAGCACCATTTGTGTAATCAAATTGCTGAAATAAAGGGGCAGGATGGCATTGAGCATAGCCTTGGGGCTGGGCTCCAACAAGAAATTGGTGTTTTCCGTGTCGTCTACCTTGTCCTGAGCGGCCACTTCCATGAGCTCTTCACGCGTGATGGGGAGAACCTCTGTCAGCTTGGGGCGTTGCACCATGACGTTGATGAACTTCTGGTAGGCCACGCTCACGCTATTGTATGTGCCATCGGTAAAGCCCTTGCGGATGAAGTCGAATACGGGTTTCAAATCAGCTTCACCGAAAGAATCCCCCAGGGAGAAGGTCGCCACAAGGTTGCGGCCGCAACGGGTGATTTGAGGGTTGAGCTTGGCGCCAATCGTCACATAATCTGCATCGGCAGGGCAGCTGACGAGCACTTCTTTGAGAAGATTGGCATTCAAGCCACCGCAGAGGCCACGATCGGTGTTGATGACGATGACCAAGGGCTTACCAGTGGTACGGCGCTCCATGAGAGAAGCTTTTCCCTCAGTGATGGTGTCCTGCAGGTGCTTGAACACGTTGGCTAAGGCGCTGATGTAGACGCGCCCCTTCAACGCCAGCTCCTGGGCACGGCGCATCTTGGCGGACGCAACCATCTGCATCGCTTTGGTGATTTGCGATGTGTTGCGTACCGACTTGATGCGGCGTTTGATGTCTCTCAGGTTGGCCATGGTTTACTTCTTGAGACGGGATTTGAAGTCGGTCATGAACTGGTTGAGCTGTTCGTCAATAGCTGTGGTGAGGGCCTTTTCAGCATCGATGGCAGCCAGCAGTTCGGGTTTGTTGGTCGTGGCGTCTTCTTCCATGGCCTTGCGAACCTCTTGAATCTTTTCGACGGGTACATCGTCCAAGAAGCCCTTCTGAATGGCGTAGAGGTCGATGACTTCCAAAGACAGGCTCTTGGGTTCGTATTGCCCTTGCTTGAAGAGTTCCACAATGCGGCGACCACGCTCCAGCTTGGCTCGTGTGGCGGCATCCAAGTCGGAACCAAATTGGGCGAAAGCCTGCAATTCTTCGAACTGTGCCAAGTCAAGTTTGACAGAACCTGCCAGTTTCTTCACAATCTTGGTCTGGGCGCTGGAGCCCACTCGGCTCACAGAAATACCCACATTGATGGCGGGGCGTACACCTTGATAGAAGAGGTCGGTATCAAGGAAAATCTGACCGTCGGTAATCGAAATCACGTTGGTGGGGATGTAGGCAGACACGTCGCCAGCCTGGGTTTCGATGATGGGCAGAGCGGTGAGTGAGCCACCCTTACGACCACCTTCGCTGTTGATGCGTGCGGCGCGTTCCAGCAAGCGGCTGTGCAGGTAGAACACGTCGCCGGGGTATGCTTCGCGGCCAGAGGGGCGGCGCAGGATGAGCGACACTTGGCGGTAGGCCACAGCATGCTTGGAGAGGTCATCGTAGACAATGAGGGCATCCTTACCTTGGTCCATGAAGTACTCGCCCATGGCACAACCTGCATAGGGGGCCAAGTATTGCATGGCGGCGCTGTCGCTGGCAGATGCTACCACGATGATGCTGTAGGGCATAGCGCCTGTTTCTTCCAGCTTGGCAACAAGGCGGGATACGGTAGCGCGCTTCTGGCCGATGGCAACGTAGATGCTGTAAAGCGGGCGGTGACCAGGGAGCTTGCCTTCTTCTGCCATTTTGTTCTGGCGAGCTTGGGAGATAATCGTATCGGTTGCAATGGCGGTTTTGCCAGTGGAGCGGTCGCCGATGATGAGCTCGCGCTGACCGCGGCCGATGGGAATCATCGCATCAATGGGCAGGATACCTGTCTGCACAGGCTGGTTCACACCCTGACGAGAAATGATGCCCGATGCAATCTTTTCAACGGGGTAGTATGCAGCGGCTTGAATGGGGCCCTTGCCATCCAGCGGGTTGCCAAGCGTGTCCACTACGCGGCCAAGGAGTGCCTCACCCACAGGTACCTGCAGCAAGCGGCCTGTCGTTTTGCAGGTGTCGCCCTCCTTCAGGTTGGCTCCACTGCCAATCAAAATGGCGCCTACTTCATTCTCCTCCAGGTTCATAGCCAAGCCCATGACCCCGCCAGGGAATTCAATCATTTCGTTGAGCATGGCGTTGCTCAGGCCTTCGATGCGTGCCACACCATCGCCAATGGATTTGATAGTGCCTACGTTGTCATGGGTGGCAGATGTGGTGATGTTGCGAATCTGCGCTTCGAGTTCTTGTACGATATTGCTCATACTTAGTCGGGTGTTAAAATGGGTTGTAAATCAGATGTGGGAAAGACGTTCAATACGGGTGCGGACGGAGGCGTCGGTGATGTTGTCACCAACTTTGACGGTGATGCCTGCAATGAGGGCAGGATCCACGAGCCATTCATAGCTCAATCCCTTGTGCTGGGCGTCCAGTCGGGTGCGGATGTCTGCTTGTTCGGCATCCGTCAACGGGATGGCGCTGGTGATAGTAGCCGTGTTTTTGGCCTGTGCCAGTCGCACAAGCTCCGTATAGGCAGAGAGTAGGGGTACATAGTTGCGGGGCTTGCGCTCGGCTATGCTGGTGGCTATCAGGCGTACCTTGTCTTCTTGCAGGACGCCATCGGCATCTACACACAGGCGCATTAAGCGCCGAGCTTGAGCCTGTACTTCCTTGGTAATCTTCATGAGCGTCTTTCGGAAGTGTGAAACAATCAGAGAGAACGGATGGCTTCGGCGTTGATGGCTCGGTGGTCTTCTTCGGTCAGCACCTTGCCAGTCACTTGAGCTGTGGCTTGAGCCAAAATAGCGGCAAACTCACTCTTGAGAGCTGCTTTTTGCTGGGCGATGTCGTGCTCTGCCTGCACGCGGGCATTCTGGATGATGGTGCGAGCCTCGGCAGATGCTTTGTCGGCCAGCTCTGCTTGCAGACGAGCAGCTGTTTGCTTGGCGTGGTCAATTTCCTTCTTGCCAGATTCACGAGCTTCTTCCAAGATGAGTTCGCTTGTTTTCTGGACTTCTGCCAATTCTTTTTGGCTGCGGGCGTGCATGGCTTCACCTTCTTCGATGCGCTGGCGGCGCTCCTCCAGCTGTTTCATAATCGGTTTGATGCCGAAGATGACGACAATGGCAACCAGAACGGAGAAGGCAATGAGGTGCGCAATGAACACCTCCTGGTGTAGACCGAACTTGCTAATGAGCCCTTGAAGGTCTGCTGCTATGATAGGTGAAAACATGATAGTGAGTCGAAGCTTGCCCGCTTGCGGGAAGGTGGGTTAGTGTTTTGTTGTGAGTTTGAGGGATGGGAGGAAAGGGGGAGTTCCCAGATGCCTGTTGGCAGACATCTGGGAAAAAGGGCTTAGCCCATGAAGATGGCAACGAATGCCACACCTTCCACAAGAGCTGCGAGAAGGATGGAAATGGTAAGAACCTTACCGAAGGAGGCAGGATTGCGGCCGATGGATTCGGCAGCCTTCATGCCAATGATACCAATGCCGATACCGGCACCGAGAACAGCCAAACCGGACTTGGCGATAGCGCCCATAGCGGCGGCGTCTGCGAGCATGTCAATCATGGTTTTTTATGTTGTTTGTTGTTTTATGTGATCGCTGTGGTCTCACGTTTTGCTTCATGATCAACCACAGAGAAGGGGGTTAGTGTGCTTCTGCCTCTTCTTCCTCACCACCAACTTGGGTCTTGAGGAAAATGGCAGTCAGCATGAGGAAGACGAGAGCTTGTACGAAACCGACGATGATTTCCAGCGCCATGAACGGGAACATAGCCAACCAGCCATGTGCACCCATTTGTTCCAGAATGGCTTCACCTGCGTAGATGTTGCCGAAGAGACGAGCGGCCAAGGCCACGGGGCGCACGCAGATGGAAATGATTTCAATGAGACCCACAAAGAAGAAAATGGGCAGAAGTGCGTATTTAAGGAAACCTGTCAACCCACCTTTGGGACCAAATGTGTGGGTGATGAAATGCCAAGGGCCTTGCTCTCTCATCACCCAAATAAACCAGAGAATGGAGTAGAAGAAACCCAAGAAAATAGTCGTGTTCAAATCCGCATTAGCGCCACGGAAAAGAGGCTTGCCATCGTAGGTAATCTCACCAACACCAGGTATAAGCCCCATGTAGTTGCTAACCAAAATCAGTAAGAATACTGATGCGAAGTACCAAAAATAACGCTTGGCCAAGTATCTGCCCGTGAGGCTTTCCACGAAGTTGTACAGAAGTTCAAATACCCATTCGACAAAATTCTGGAGCTTGCCAGGTATGCGCTCCATCTTGCGCGTGGCGAGTCTCAAGAGGATTGTCAGCACTATTACCGCCAGAGCGAACATGAAAAGAGAGTTGCTGATGGGCAACGAAAAACCAGGCCACAGCGGTATTTCCCACAGGATGGGGGCATCGGCAGATAATGTGCCATGCCCATGCTCAGAAGCAGTGGCCATACCCCCCAACATCATTGCTCCAATCGTCAACTTTTGTACAAAAGATTTCATCGTATGCAATATTGAAAATAGCACCCGAAATCTCCACCTGTCAAGCCAGAATTTATGTTAACAAAGCTTTTGACGGCAAATTTGGCACTGAACTCGTTTTTTTCTGACATGTTAGACGAGATGATACAATGGGGGCTTGCTCGCGTGTCTTCGCGCCTCTAATATACGAGAAGATGATACGCTTTTCATTATTGGGGGTGCCTGTGAGCATACAGCCTGCCGTGTTGCTCATGTTGGGGCTGTTGGGTTGGGGGCTTGCTATAGATGCCGCTCCGTTGTGGTTGTCCGTATCTCTCTTTTCCGTGGTGGGGTTCATTTGTTTGCTTTCACACGAGATGGGGCATGCTTTGGTGGGGCGTATGCTGGGAGGTGGGCATCCTAGGGTAGTCGTATCTTGGTTGGGTGGCGATTGTTGCAATGCGGATGGGGTGCTGACTCGTGCTCAGGGTGTGCTCATGACAGCTGCGGGACCTGTATTGACCCTTGTTGAAGCTGCTTTGGCAGCGGGGTGTTTGTGTTGGATGTGTGGAGATGCGCGTGAAGGACTGCAGCTTGCGTGTGCTGCTTGCATCGGCGATGTTGCCCCAGCGCATTTGGCGTCTTATTCGCCTGCTGCGGTCATTTTTGCGTGTTATATGGTTCAAGTGGGTACATGGTGGGCCGTGCTGAACCTGTTGCCTATTTTTCCCTTAGATGGTGGTCAAATCATGCATGGGCTCATGACTTCACCCCGCCGCATGCACTTGATAAGCTTGGTGGTGGCACTGTGCGGTGTTGTGCTGTGTTTGGCTCTGGGGTTTTGGCTCATGACCGCTTTTCTTGTCTTCTTAGCATACCTGAATTACCGTTGTTTGTGGTTTACATCACATTAAAGGATTGACATTTTTCATTAAAAACATACTATCTTGCCATGGCTCAACAGAACGCAATCTCGCCCACTCGTGCAGAAGATTTCCCCGAGTGGTACCAGCAAGTCATTAAGGCTGCCGACTTGGCAGAAAACTCCGAAGTACGCGGTTGCATGGTTATCAAACCATGGGGCTATGCCATTTGGGAATTGATTCAACAACAGATGGATGCCGAGTTCAAGCGCACCGGTCATACCAATGCTTATTTCCCTTTGCTCATTCCCGTATCATACTTGGAAAAAGAAGCCGAACACGCAGAAGGTTTTGCTACGGAGTGCGCCGTGGTGACACATCACCGCTTGGAGGCGGTCAAGGACCCCGAAACGGGTAAAACACGCATGATTCCCGCAGGTGAATTGACGGATAAATACGTCATTCGCCCCACCTCTGAAACCGTCATCGGCGCAGCATTCTCCCGCTGGCTGGAATCTTACCGCGATTTGCCCATCAAGGTGAACCAGTGGTGCAACGTGATGCGTTGGGAAATGCGCCCGCGTATTTTCCTGCGCACGGCAGAATTCCTGTGGCAAGAAGGTCATACTGCTCATGAAACACGCGAGGAGGCAGAGGAAGAGACTGCCATCATGCACAAGGTGTATGAGGATTTCCAGCGCGACGTGCTGGCTGTGCCTTCCATCCCTGGTGAGAAGACTGAGCACGAACGCTTCCCCGGTGCCGTGCGTACGTTTACGGTAGAGGCGATGGTGCAGGATCGCAAGGCTATTCAGGCTGGTACTTCCCATTTCTTGGGGCAGAACTTTGCCAAGGCTCAGAATATCAGCTTTGCTGGCCGTAACAATGAGCGCCAGTTTGCATGGACCACCTCGTGGGGTGTTTCAACTCGCATGATTGGCACGCTTATCATGGCTCACTCTGATGATGATGGCCTTGTGTGCCCGCCCCGAGTGGCCCCCCGACAGATTGTTATCATCCCCGTCACGCCCAAGCCCGATACAAAGCAGGCCATCTTGGACCATTGCGAGGCCTTGGCCGCCAAGCTTTCCTCGATGAGCTTCCACGGTATGCCTTTGCGCGTGCAAGTTGATACACGCGATTTGAATGGTGGCACCAAGAAGTGGGAGTGGGTGAAGAAGGGTGTGCCCGTGCGTGTGGAGATTGGTCCCCGCGATTTGGAAAAGGGCTCCGTATGCGTATGCCGCCGCGACCAAGCCAGCAACGAGAAGAGCTTTGTTGACGAAGCCACCTTCGTTGAAGGTGCCGTGCAGCTGTTGGAGGATATTCAAAACTCCCTCCTGCAGCGTCAGTTGGATTTCCGTGATAGCCACATCCGTCCATGCTCTACCTTGGATGAATTGAAGGCGAACTTCTCTGGCGAAGGCGATGCCGACTGGCTGCTTTGCCCTTGGGATGGTACCCCCGATGAAGAAGAGCAGCTCGCTAAGAGCCTGCGTATTTCCATCCGCTGCATCCCGCATGGCGAAATGGGCTCAGGCCCGGCCGAACCCTGCATCCTGACGGGGCGCCCCACGACTCGCCGTGTGCTGTGGGCTCGCAGTTATTAAAACGAGGCCTCATTCGCCCGTCATTTATCGAGGCTGGAGCGTGTCGCCCCAGCCTCCTTTTCTTTCTAGTGTCTCAAAAAAATAGCAACTTTTGAGTGATTTGTGCTAGAGAATACTTATTTAAGCTTGTCAAAGCTTTAGTAAATTGTGTATAATGCGCGCGTAACGCTATGAATATCCAACCGAAATTCACACCCGTACTGGATCCGGCCTTCGTTGCGCCGGTGCTCTGGAATAAAGCCTTTGAGGAAAAAGTTGCAGCAACTCCTGGTTCTCACACTGTGGATTTGGCTCTTACCCGTTTGGACGGCACGTGCTTCCGCTGGAGCGGCAAGATTCTGCCCCAGGAGGGTGAAAACATCGCTCTGAACAATCAATACATCGAGCGTATCGTCAAGTTCCTTCTCTGGATGAAGGGCGGTTGCACCATCCTTGTGGCAGGCGATGATCAGATTGCTGACATGCTTGCCGCTACCTACTGCGCTGGTGGTGCTCGTGAGTTCGACTGGGACTTCATCGGCAAGAAGATTTATGACCAGCCCATCGAGGTGAAGAAGGTTGCTTGCGCATGCGAGCTTCCCGCTGAGAACTCCACATCCGTGTCCCTGGGTCGCAACTTGGATGGCTATCGCATCGGTTTCGACTTGGGTGGTTCTGACCGCAAGTGCGCTGCCGTGGTGAATGGTGAAGTTGTCTACTCTGAAGAAGTGGTGTGGGATCCCTACCACCAGAAAGACCCCAATTACCAGTTGGAAGGTGTGGATGATTCTCTGCTCCGCGCTGCTAAGCACTTGCCGCAGGTTGACGCCATCGGTGGTTCTGCCGCTGGTGTGTATGTGAACAGCGAACCCCGCGTGGGTTCTCTCTTCCGCGGTATCTCCCCCGAGGACTTCCAGAACGTCATTCGCCGCATGTTCTACACGCTCAAGGATCGCTGGAGCGAACGCATGGGCAAGGAAGTTCCCTTTGAAGTGGTGAACGACGGTGAAGTGACCGCTCTTGCAGGAGCTATGGGCATGAATGACGATGCCGTGCTCGGTATCGCCATGGGTACCTCCCTCGCCGCTGGCTATGTGGACCCTGAGGGTCACATCATGCCTTGGCTTAATGAGCTGGCATTTGTGCCGGTGGACTATCAGGAAGACGGTGGCGTGGATGAATGGTCTCGCGACAAGGGTGTCGGCGCCATGTACTTCTCCCAGCAGGCTGTGGCTCGTTTGGCTCCCCGCGCTGGTTTCGACTTTGGCGATATGCCCTATCCCGAGCAGCTTAAGAAGGTTCAGGCTGCCATGCTGGAGGGCGATGACCGTGCCCGTAAGATTTACGAGACCATCGGTGTTGAGTTCGGTTACACCATCGCATACTTTGCAGACTTCTACGCCGTACGCAACCTTCTGTTCCTTGGCCGCGTAGCCACGGGTGAAGGTGGTCAAATCATCATCGACAAGGCCAACGAGGTGCTCAAGAGCGAGTTCCCGCAGCTGAACATCACGCTCTGCGTGCCTGATGAAAAGACCAAGCGTCACGGTCAGGCTGTGGCCGCTGCCTCTCTGCCTAAGTTGGGCTAAATAAATCTTCATCGGAGGGCAGGGGAATCATGTGCATATTCCCCCGCCCTCCTTTTTTGTTTCATCATACCGCGCAGCGATAACTCATGAGTGAGGCTGATATATGGATATGTCCGCAATGCCAAACGGCGGTGGATATTTCAGAGCAAGGGTTCATGGCGGAAATCATGTGCCCCAGTTGCGGTATGGAGAAAACCGTGCACACTGTCTTGCATAATTTTCGCCTAGAGCATGTGCTAGGTGTGGGTGGCATGAGCATCGTGCTACAAGGCCGTGACTTGGTGCTCAACCGCACATTGGCCATCAAGGTCCTCAAGGACAACCACCGCAATAATCCCGACCGCGTCGCGCGTTTTGAAAAGGAATGCGCCCTCATGGCGAAGGTGCGCCATCCCAATGTTGTTTCTGTGTATTCTGCGGGAGAAGCCCATGGTCAGTTCTACATAGCCATGGAATTGGTAGAGGGGACCAACCTTGAGTTGATGGTGAATCCCCAGAACCCGATGTCTCCGCTTAAAGCGTTGTCCATTGTGCGTCAAGTAGCTAAGGGACTGAATGCTGCCAACAAGGCCGGTCTTCTTCACCGTGATATTAAACCCGGCAACATATTGGTGACACGCAAAGGGCGCGCGAAGGTGTTGGATTTCGGCCTTTCATTGGGGAAGAGTGATGCGGATACAGAGGAGACGATATGGGCTACACCCTTTTATGTGCCGCCTGAAACGCTGCTGCGAGAGCAAGAGGACGTGCGTACGGATATCTATGCTTTGGGGATGACGCTGCGCTACCTGCTTAGTGGTTGCGAGTCATTTCCCAATATACCCCAAACGCCCGATGAGCTCTTGGAGTGCAAACGTAGTTTGCCCCCGCTTCGTAGCCGTGAGTTCAAAATTGATGAATCTTATGCGGACCTCATCAACCACATGACGGCCTACGACATCAACGACCGTTCGACGGGTTACGTTGATTTGTTGCAGGAGATGGAAGAGGTATACCAAGCTCAGCGTGCGTATGAGATTGCCCAAAGCCCGCTCGGGCGTGCCAAATCAAGGTTGAAGAGATTTTTGTTTGGCGTGTGTGTGTTTCTGCTCGGGGGGCTGGTTGCGTGGCTTACATGCATCATCTGCACGCCCGCTCCAGAGCATGATGCCATCACATACTCGGAGCAGGGATTCGCGGCGCAGCAAGATGCCCAGCTCCTACAAATGGCGGAAGATGCCTTGCGTGGCGATGATTCAGTGCGTTGTGTCGAGTCATTCATGGCATTGTCTCGTAACGCTAAAGACCCTGCTTTGGCCGCGTGGGGTAGTTTAATGGCTCTTCAGGTAGGTGATATTGCGGGGGCGAAAGAACACCGCGCGGCAGCTCTTGCGAGCTTTGAGAACCACATGAAGCTTGCTTCTCAGGCATCTCCTGCGGGTAAAGATGCTGTAGAGCGAATGCGTATCATCATGCTCGCTGAAAAGGATAAGGACGCATCGATACCAGCTAATAAAAAACAGCCCCAAGATGGCATATACCAAGCGCTGCTTCATGTGTCTCGCATGAAGTTCTATGCCCAGCAAAACAATAGAATCGAACTTCAAATCCAACAGGAGAAAGCTGTTGATATATTGGCCCTGGACAAGAGCCCGTATGGGCAGCTTGCGCAGCTCCTCAAGCAGAAGAATGATGTGGATGCTCTGCTGCAACAGTTAAAAAATCTTCTTGCTGACACACCTTCTGCCAGTGATACGAAGCAACAGACGCCATCTGAACAGGGCCCTACTACCGCTGTTGAAGTGGATACCCCCGCTGTGTCTTCCGAGGTGGATTTGTCTCCGCTTGCTCGGCGCAACAAAGAGTTTGAGGCTGAAATAATCAAGGTGAGCAGGGCGGTGAGTGAGATGCTCAAGCGCAAGTTTCCCTCCGAGTTTCGTGACAATATGAGCCCTGATGAAAAGTTGGAGCTCGTTCATAAAATGCACAATGCCCAGCTTCTTGCAGAGGTGAAGACGCTTTACCACCTCGAAGCAGGTCGGATAGAAGAGGCGATTCAAAGCAACCCATACAAGTACACGCCTTGTTCGTCAGAGCCATTTGCTACGCTTGTGCAGCGCTGGTTGCTTGGAGCCGCTCCGCCAACTGAGCAGCCTTTCCCCCATCAGAAGATTTACATCTATACCCCAACGAGCCAACAGACCACATATCGAAAGAATGAAAGGTTTTTGACTGGTGGGGTTGAGGCCGAAATCGTGTCACATAGCAGCTATGGCATGACTCTGGAAACAAAAGATGCCCAAGGTAAGCCCCGATTCGTTGATTACTTGCGCATGAGCGGCAACTTTTATTGTGAGATGCCGCCTGCTGGTGAATCTGGGATTTGGGTAGAATTGACCGACAGTAGCGGGCGTCGTCCGTGTTATTTGAAAGACTCGAGATTGGTGAGCCCTGTCTCTCGACAAGATTGTGAAGATGCTACTGTTCTGAAGGTTGACGACGAGACAATCATCGTGCGTTGGAACAAACAGGGAGAAAATGCAACCTACAATCGGAACGCCCGAGGCGTATATACTCGCAGCGAATCCAACTCACTCAAATTTTACTCTCTCATTAACCAACGGGGAGAACATGATATTCTGCATTATAAATCTGTACCAGGGCATGCATTTGTGTATGAATCTGCGCTGTCTGTTGTACCAGTTGATGTCGTCGAAATTTCAAAGAAAAAGATTACCATTAAAAAAAGAGATGGCAGCATGTGTGAAGTGTATGAACTTGCGGATGATGGCATGTACATATACAAGCGCTCTAGTGAACCACTAGGAGAAACTTCTTATGTGCCACGAGAACAAATCACGTTGGCTGATCCGTTTGAGTATGCCCGTTGCCTTTTGCTTGGTACTTATCACTTGTTGCCGCAAGCGTCTCGTTCTGGTAAGAAACTGGACATCGTGGAGTATCATAAGGATGCTATCACCCTTAGCTCTCAAGACCTTCCCTCAGCTATCAAATTAAGGGATGGTACGCAGATTCAGTCTCCGCGCGGCTCTTCTCCTATCAAATACGAAAGACGTGCTGACGGCGCATATTATTTCGCAGGAAATAGCTTGCCGAATGGAGCTAAATGTGAGGTGCTCAGTATTCATGACCCAGGGTGGAGTGGCGCGCTGACTGTCTATACCAAAGGAAAAGTCAGAAAAGCATGGCGAGCTTTGCGTGCGGCATCCTATGATAGTGCAGATGTCCTTTCTTACGACGGTAAACGCCTAGAAATCAAATGGCACCGTTGGGGGAAAGCCGTCTACGTTAAGAACAGCGAAGGGTTGTACATTGCCGAAAGTAATTTGGCTGATGGCAAATTAGTAGCCCGCTTCCGCATGAAAGATGGTTCCCGTCGATACATGGGTATAGATAAAGGCAAAATGCGCTACTGGATTTCATTCTCAGCGTGTATCGTGGGTGATGTCGTGAAGTGCACACCGAACGAAATACAAGTTCATTGGAAATCGGGCTATGCTAATGAGGTCCACACCTTCCTGTGGAATGATGAAAATCAGGAGTATGTGTATCAGTAAGCTCGCCTGCGTTATTGCGGAATAGCAATTAATTGCTTCCACGTGTCCACGGCTCGCGTGATTTCCGCCGCTACATTGGCCTTGGGCTTTGCAAAACCTGGCACAAACCAAGGGTATGAGCCCACTAAGTCGTGGATGACAGCCACCTCGCCATCGCATGTGCCGTTCCCCGCACCAATACCAATGGTGACGATGGGGCACGCCTGAGTGATGGCTGCGGCGACGCTGTGTTTGGTGCATTCGATGACGACGGAGAAAGCCCCGGCGCGCACGACGGCCTCCATATCGCGCATGATGGCTGCGGCCTCTTCCTCCGTGCGCCCTTTCATGCGGAACCCGCCCTCTTCTTTCACCTTTTGGGGCAACAAACCAATATGGCCTTGCACCGGGATGCCGGCTTGTACAATTGCGCGGATGTGTTCTTCCTTATCCACGCCACCTTCCAGTTTGACGGCATCTGCGCCGATGGACATAAGAGCGCGAGCTGTTTCAAGCGCTTGTTCAGGGGTGTCGTAGGTGTGAATGGGCATATCCACAATCACCAACGCATTTTTGGTGGCGCGTGCCACCGCTGCCCCGTGGTGCAGCATGTGCTCAAGCTTCACATGGGTTGTGTCGGGATACCCCAGCATAACCATGCCCAGAGAATCACCCACGAGCAGCATATCAACCCCAGCCTCATCCAGCAGCCGGGCGGTGGGGTAGTCGTATGCTGTCAGCTCAGAAATGGGCTGCTTGCCTTTTTTGGCGATGATGTTGGCGATTTTCTCGTTCATGGATAGGGGTAGTTTAAAGAGGGTACAGCGCTACTGCGTTGTCGTGGGGAATGGCTGCGAGCAATTCTTGCACGGTGGCTTGTTGGCCGGGCAGCACAAGCAGCGGGTCAATGTCGCACAGCGGGCGCAAGACAAACTCTCGCTCGTGGGCTCTTGGGTGGGGCAAGATGAGTTCTGGTGTGTTGCTTTGCAGCTCGCCGTAGTAGAGAATATCGATGTCGCAGGTGCGCGGCTCCCCGTATTCTCCGCTACGCGTACGCCCCAAATCTTTTTCTATTTCTTGGCAGCAGCGCAAGACAGCTTGGGGCGCCATGGTGGTAGAAACCTCAACACAGGCGTTCAAGTATGCGGGAGAACCAGCAGGACACCCCACTGGCTCTGTTTCATATACCTGAGACAAGCGGAGAGCTCCGAATATCTCACTCAGATAATCGCATACTCGCTCCAGAGTCGCCAAACGGTCTCCCAAATTGGCTCCCAGAGAGAATCCTACCCGCACCAGTGCTTGTTCACCGGATTGCTGCATATCAGTCTGCAAAGCCAAGGACATCCTGCATGCTATAGAGCCCAGCTGGTTTGTCTGCAAGCCAGAGAGCGGCTCGCACGGCACCGCTGGCAAACGTCATACGGCTGGAGGCCTTGTGGGTCAGCTCGACTCGCTCGCCATCCGTGGCGTAGATGACGGTGTGGTCACCCACGACGTCACCCCCACGCATCGAGTGCATGCCAATCTGGCGCTGGGGGCGCGCACCCACCAAACCTTCGCGGCCATGCATCACGTCTTTGTCGTAATTCATGCCTGTTTCCGCGCACACCACTTCAGCCAGTGTGCGAGCGGTACCACTGGGAGCATCAAGCTTGTGGTGGTGGTGCATTTCGACGATTTCAATGTCGTAGTCCTGAAGAATCTGGGTAGCCTTGCGGGTGAGCCAGAAAAGGGTATTCACGCCAACAGAGTAGTTGGAGGCAAATACAATCGGAATGCGGGTGGCTGCTTCTTTGATTGCGGCGCGTTCCTCATCCGTGTGGCCTGTCGTGCCAATGACCAAGGGTTTGCCCTGTGCTACAGCTGTGGACAAGAGCTCAGGGGTGAAACCATGGAAGGAAAAGTCGATGGTGCAATCAGCCTGCTGCATGGCTGCCACCACATCTTGCCCGACGTCGTGCGTGGCGCCCATTTCTGTTTGCTCATTCAGCTCAACAGCTTGTTTTACGGTCTGACCCATGCGGCCAGAGATGCCTGTCACAAGAATTTTCATGGCCTTTTATCCAATCAGGTTAAAG
Organism: Akkermansia sp.; assembly: GCA_045637025.1. Lineage (GTDB taxonomy): Bacteria > Verrucomicrobiota > Verrucomicrobiia > Verrucomicrobiales > Akkermansiaceae > Akkermansia. The sequence goes on from JAZTYM010000050.1 coordinate 16,308, forward strand.
GATTTGAGTAGGGCTGTCAGTTCAGCTCTCTTGGCTTCAGGCAGCGGCACGAGGGGAAGACGCACCTCCCAGCTGATATCGCCGCGAAGCGCCAATGCTGCTTTGATGGGGATGGGGTTGGTGTCCAGAGACATGAGCCCCTTCATCAGCGGGTAGTATTTCTTCTGCAGGGCCAAGGCCTTGTTGCCATCGCCAGAAAGAGCTGCATCCACAAGCGCTTTCATCTCTGCGGGCGCTACGTTGGACGTCACCGAGACCAGCCCCTTGGCACCGCAGGAGATGAAGGGTACCGTCAGACCATCATCCCCGCTCAATACGGCGAAGTCTTCGGGCAACGCCGCCACAAGCTGGTTGACACGCTCCACGCTACCGCCGGCCTCCTTGATAGCGGTGATGGTGGGGCAATCCTGAGCCAAGCGAACCACGGTATCCACCGCAATTTCGATGCCGCTACGGCCAGGGATGCTGTACAAGAGGACGGGCAGGGAGGTGCTGTCAGCAATCGCCTTGAAGTGGCGGTACACCCCTTCTTGATTGGGCTTGTTGTAGTAGGGGCACACTTGCAGCGTGCCATCTACACCCATATCAGCGGCTTCTTTGGTCATTTCAACGGCTTCAATCGTTGCGTTGGAGCCTGTGCCTGCAATAACTTGGCAGCGACCTGCGGCAAACTCAGCAGTGCGGCGGATGACTTCCATGTGCTCGTGGTGGTCCAGTGTGGGCGATTCGCCCGTGGTGCCGACGGGTACGATGCCATCGACACCCCCGGCAATTTGTGCCTCTACGAGTGCTTGCAATGCATCATAATCCACCTTGTCGTTTTTGAACGGCGTGACGATAGCTGTGTAAAGTCCCTGGTATTTCATAATCTCGCCCGTCATTCTACCAATTTACCCCGCAGATGTCACGCCTTTTTTGCCCAGAAGATGTCGCTTGAGCGCACCTGAAGCACTTGGCTGCTCTCAGCTTGGCTTGTTAGCTTAGCGGCTGACGAAAAGAGAGATTGCAAGATGAAGCGAAATGTGCTAGTTTGTGGGTGTTATGTCGAATACATCTCTGACCCCCGAGTTGGTTGAATTGACCACGAAGTTGGCGACTGCTTTTGCTGAGTCTCAGAAAGTTGTGGCAGCCAAGGCAAAGATTGCTCTTTTTTATCAAAACGCCGAGGCGACCGATTTGTTCCGCAAGGTGAACGAGTACGGTGAAGAGCTGCGCAACAAGCACATGGCCGGCATGCCCCCGTCGGAAGAGGAAATTGCCAAGTTTGATAGTCTGCGCCAAGATGTGGTGGAAAACCCGCGCTGCAGCGATTTCTTGGAATCCCGCCAGCTGTTGGATGACATGCTCAACACCGTCAACCAGTACCTTTGCTTGGCTATTGAGCGTGGTGCTGCCCCCACGGATGAGGAAGTGGCTGAATCCATGAACCAGCAGTTTAGCTCCTGCTCCTGCGGTGGTGGTTGCCATGGTGATGGCGAATGCAGTGGCAATTGCGAAAACTGCGATGGCAGCTGCAAGGAAGAAGGCCACGAATGCAAATGCGGTGGTCATAAACACTAAATAACCCTTGATTTTATGGGTGAACCGCAGCCAGAGCCTCGCTGTTCCGTGCTTTCGTTCTTCCGTAGTCGCACATTTTTCTTCATCGCCGTAGGGGTGTTGCCTCTTGTATCGGTGTGTAAGTCATTGAGCGCATGGAAGACTCCGTTTAGTATGGATTGGCCCGTGGCTGCGGTTCTTTTTGTGCTGCTGGTAGCCAGCTTGATTGTAAGCAAGAAGCGCGGTAAGGATTATTTCCCCCAAGCTTCCTTGCTGTGGCTTCTTTTAGCATTGTCTGCAATATGTGATTGCGCTTGTAATCTGTTTGCATTTGTCGAGCCTTGGCAGTTGCCCACCTCCATCTTGCTGATGATGGGCTGTGTGTGCCTCCTGTGGGTGCTGCTTCGTTGGGCAAGCCTGCTGTTGTGGGCTCCATTCATTTTTCTGCAATTGGCGCAGCAAGTGGGTTACCACCAATACGGTACGCGCCTCAACTCATTGGTGCTGGCCGAGACGATGGAGGCATCTGCCGATGAGCTGCTGACTTATCTGACCCCGCTCAACATGACAATCGCCATTGTGTCTCTCATTGGGGCGGTGTTGTTCTTCTATATGCTGGGGCGTATGCTGCGTTTGGCGCACAGCAAGTGGTCTATCCTCAATGCTGGCATACTGTTCTGTTTGCTGGGGTATCTGGTGGGCATGTGCATGCCCCCGCACAAGCGCAAAACGGAGTATTTCTGGCCAACCGTAGAGGCATATGAGCTGTTCATGGCCTGCTCGGAGGCTTTGTTGCACAATCAAGCCACCATCGAACAGGCGGAAAACCTGCCATTGCCGACCCTCAAGGCTTCTTCCATGAGCACGCTCAAGGGGAATGAAGGTGTCGTGCTTGTGCTCCATGTAGGTGAAAGTGTGCGTGCCGACCGCATGAGCCTCAATGGCTACGAACGCGACACAACACCTTGGCTCCGCACCCAGACGGGGCTTATCAATTTTCCCCACTGCATTTCTTCTGCTTGCGATACCTGCCAAGCTCAAATCGCCATTCTGACGAATGCTCGCCGCGACATTTGGAATAAGCAACCCGAGATGCAACCCACCACGGGCTCTGTGCTCGAGTTGTTCAATGAACACGGTTTCAAGGTGTATTCCTTCTTTGGGCAGCGCAGCGGCCAGAAATTGAAGTACGACCGCGTGGTGCGCGTGTTGACCAAGTGCTCGGAGGACCGCTTCAATGCCCCGGGTAGCCCGTGGACCTCCTTGCCTCAAATTGCATCTGTGCTGGATGCCAACCGCAAGGATAATCTGCTCCTCTTCATCAACAACGAAGGCAGCCATACCCCTTTCCACCATTACGATAAGGCAACAGCGCCTTTCTTGCCCTCTGCCACCAATTTCCACAACCCATCTGCTCACGCCGAGGAGGTGAACAATGCCTATGATAACACCGTGCACTACACGGATGAGTTCATTCGCCGCGTGGTGCAGGCACTCAATGGTCGCCCCTTCATCTACGTTTACATCAGCGACCATGGCGAGTACTTGGGGCACGATGGCCTCTGGGGGCGCGCTGCCTTGGGTGAGGGCAAGGTTCTCTACCACGACACGACAGGCTGCCGCGTGGGAATGTTTATCATCACATCGCCCGATTTTGATAAATCTCACCCTCAATTTGCGGCAGCATTGCAGCAACTGCGCCTCAATAGCTCCAAAACGGTAGCTCATGAGCATATCTTCCACACGCTGTTGGGCTTATTTGGCATTTCTACTCCGTATTACGATGCAACGCTGGATATTTGCAGTGAAAAGATGCAACCCTACACAGGTCCCATGCCCGAGCAAACCTCCCAGCCATAATAGACAATGTTCCATTCTTCCTTTAATCTAATACTGGTTGTTTCCATTTTGGGAAGCGCGTTAGTTGGGTGCGCCATAGGATATGTCGTTGCGGCATACCGAGCGAGCCGCCGCTTGGCAGATGTCAGCACGGAATGGGAGCGCTGCAAGACGTGTTTGGAGTTGGAACAACAGCGCCGCTTGGAAGGTGAACAAACACTTGGTGCGCTGCGGTCTGAATTGAAGGAGAACAACGATGCTCTCTCCCAAGCCCGCGCTGAAACGGAGCGCTACAAAGTAGCTCTCGCCAGCGAGGAAAAACACCGTGTTGCGGAGGCAGAGCGCATCAAAGAAATGCAGGAAAAGCATTTTGCCCAGTTCTCTACCTTGGCAGATAAAATCTTGCAAGATAATTCGCAGCGACTCAAGCTGAGCAACAAGGAGAGCATGGATAGCATCCTCAAGCCCTTGCGCGACCAATTAGAAAGCTTGGGTAAGGCGGTGCACGATACGAACACGGCATCGGCAGAGCGCAAGGCTTCGCTGGAATCAGTCATCAAGGGAATGATGGAAAAAACGGATTGCCTGAGCAAAGATGCTGCCAATTTGGCCTTGGCGCTCAAGGGCGATTCCAAGAAGCAGGGCGACTGGGGTGAACTGGTGCTGGAGCGCATGCTGGAGGAATCTGGCCTGCGCAAAGGCGAGGAGTATTACGTGCAGGCCAACTTCAAGACAGAAGACGGCAAAAATGTGCGTCCTGATGTCATCATCCGCTTCCCTGACAACCGCTGCGTGGTGGTGGATTCGAAAGTATCTCTCACAGCATACGCCCAATATGTGGCCGCAGAGACAGAAGCCGAGCGCGATCATTACCGGAGGGCCCATGTGGCATCTGTGCGCAAGCACATTGATGAGTTGGCCTCCAAGGATTATGCTTCCATTGTGGATGATACCATCAGCTATGTTTTGATGTTCATGCCCAATGAATCATCGTACATGGCAGCTTTGCAAGCCGATTCTTCACTGCCCATGGATGCCTACAAACGCAAAGTCATCCTCATCAGCCCCACCAACTTGCTCATGGCCCTGCAGCTTGCCTACAATCTGTGGCAGAAAGAACGCCAAACCAAGAATGTGGCGGCCATTTTTGACCGTGCAAGCAAGCTGTACGATAAGTTGGCCTCCGTGCAAGAGAGCTTTGACAGTGTGGGCAGGGCGCTTGCTTCTGCTCAAGCTTCCTACGATACGGCTCGCAGCCAATTCATCGATGGGAATGGCAGCTTCAGTAAGCAAGTCAACATGCTACTCAAGATGGGTATCACCCCGCGCAAGCAGTTGCGAGGCGGTGGGGCGGATGACGCTTAAAGCCGCTGCGGGCTTACATCATTGATACCGTGGGGACTTCATCCCATTCTGGTAGCTCTGTGCTGATGAGCCAGGGCGTGTACTCTGCCGGTATGGCCGATTCAATGGCTACTCGCTCTTCTTTTGCTGGGTGGTTGAACGCCAAGCGCCATGCATGCAGCATCAACCGCCCCGGTCGCGCTTTTTGTCGCTGCGGATGCGCATAGATAGGGTCGCCAATGAGGGGATGCCCCAAATGCAGCATGTGCACGCGAATCTGGTGTGTACGCCCCGTATGCAGGGTGCACATCACCAAGGATGAATCCGTGGCGGCATCATAGCGCAGCACCTTGTAATCGGTAATGGCGGGCTTGCCAGAGCCTGGATTCACGACAGCCATTTTGAGTCGGTTGACGGGGTGGCGGCCGATGTTGGTGAAAACGGTACCCTCTGCTTCGCGGGGGCAACCTTGCACCACAGCTAAGTAGATTTTGGATGTGTCGCGGTTGGCAAATTGAGTCGTGAGGGAGAGGTGTGCTGTATCGTTTTTGGCCACGACAATGCAGCCACTTGTGTCTTTGTCCAAGCGGTGCACAATACCAGGTCGCTCTACTCCACCTATGCCGGACAAATCGCCACAGTGGAACAACACCGCATTGACCAGCGTGCCATCCGGGTTGCCCGCAGCTGGGTGCACAACCATGCCACTCTCTTTGTCGATGACGATGACGTCTTTATCCTCATACAGCACAGAGATGGGAATATCCTGTGGCTGAGCTTCGGCGGGTTCTGGCTCTGGTATATTGACCTCAATGCGCATGCCAAACTCAATCGGGGTTTTGGCCTTGGTCGTTTTGCCGTTCACCAAAATATCCCCGGCTTTGATGAGTGCTTGAATGCGGGCTCTCGACAGGTCTGGGAGTTGACCTGCCAAATACTGGTCTAGGCGAGCACCGATGGAGTCTTCTGCAATGATGAGCATGATTACATGCCGGTTGGGTTATCGATGAACACAGTGGGAAGCCCAAACTCTTTCTGCAACAATGCCCCCAGCGATTTCACGCCGAACGTTTCCGTGGCATAGTGCCCGGCAAAGAGGATGTTGATTCCCATGTCCGCTGCGGCATTGCGTACCCAATGGTTTTCTTCGCCCGTCAGGTACGTGCCGTATCCCTTGGCTTGCATCTGGTAGATTTCTTCGCCAGCGCCTCCAGAGCAAATAGCCACGCGTCCTGCGGGTGCATCAGCATCGTGCACCATTCCCGTCACCTCGCCGCCGCAGATGTAAGCATATTTGGCTCGCAGCTCGCCCACTGTGCCGGGGAAAAAACCACTCACACCAATCATCGTGCCGTGGTAATCGACCTCGGGTTGGCAATCCTGCAAGCCCAGCGCAGCGGCTAGCCCTGCGTTGTTGCCCAGTTCGGGGTGCAAATCTAAGGGCAGGTGGGCACTATAAATGGCAAGATTGTGTTCCAAGCAGCTTACAATCTTCTTCTTGAACCACCCTGTCATGGGCCGCAAGCCACACCAGTAGATACCGTGGTGCAGAATCAACAAATCTGCACCTGCGGCTATGGCATCATCAATCGTCTTTTGCGAGCCATCGACAGCGAGGGCAACCTTGCTCACGCTCCCGTTGTTCTCCACTTGCAGGCCATTCACCGCCACCGAGGCATCGCGTATCTCGCTGATGCGCAGGGTGCTATCCAATAACTGTACTATATCCTTCAGGGGTGTCATGATAACTATTCGTTGATGTTGCGGGGCGTGCGGTTGAGTATTTCTTGGTGCAGTCGCTTGTTGAACTCGCCCGCCATATCGTAACCGCTTTCGCGCAGGTACTGCCCCAAAGCTGCCACTTCGACCAGACGCGTCATATCGCGCCCAGGTGCCACAGGCAAGCTGAGTCGCTCTACCTCTACGCCCAGAATGGTGGTTGTCTTGCGCTCGAGCCCCAAGCGCTCCATCTCCGTCATCTCGCCACTCGTCAGGTTGATGATAAGACTGATTTTTTTCTGCCTGCGGTAAGCTTTAAGCCCGAAAAGGTTGGTGACATTGATGATGCCGATGCCGCGAATCTCAATGAAACCGCGGCTGAGAGCAGGGGATGTAGCAATGAGTTCTCCGCTGATGTTGCGGATGCGCACCATATCATCAGCCACGAGAGAGGAACCGCGCTCTACCAAACCAAGTGAAATTTCGCTCTTACCAATGCCACCCTTGCCGGTAATGAGCACACCCACACCATGCACGTCTACCATGCAGGCATGCACCGTGGTGCTATCCGCAAACTCATGCTCCAAAATGAGAGTGGCACGGTTCACCAGTTTCATCGTGGGCAGAGTGGAGCAGAATACCGCCACGGCGTACTCATCGGCAATGCGGATGATGTCCTCGGGCACCTCTACGCCATGCGCAAAAACAAGGCAGGGTACATCGTTTTGGAAGAGTTGTGTCAGGCGATTTGTGCGCTCTTCTCCATGAAGCGTGCTCAGATATGCCATTTCTGCTGCGCCGAACACTTGGATGCGTTCGTGCGCAAAGTAGCCAAAATACCCCGTCAGCGCCATGCCCGGGCGGTTCAATGCTGGCTGGATAATCTTGCGCGACATCCCCAACGGGCTATTCATCAATTGCAACTCCAGCGTGCGGCGGTGGTGCTCATAAAAATGCGCCACCGAGATGTGGTCTACTTTGCGGACGATGGGTTCTTTCATGCGCGTGTATTCTACACACTTCGCGCTTGGAGGTCAAGAAAATGAACACGAAGATGTTTACCACGGCGTTATTCCCTGAAAAATGCGATATTTGCCCATTTTTAGCTCGCCAGCGCGGGGCTAACATGGTAGATTGGTGGGGAAAATACTCATGAGCGATTCTTCATTTATCTACGATAACGTCAACCAGTACTTGGAACTGGGGGCTTCTATTTTCAGCCCTGCCATGTATCTGGGAGTGGGCATGCCCGCCTATTGGATGGAATCTGCCGCCTACACCCCTGTGGCGGAGGATGCTGGCATATTGAGCGCTGAGGACACCGAAGCGCTGGTGCGCAGCTGCACCACAGATGAGCAGCGCGCCGTGCTGGAGGAGCAGGGGGTGGTAGATTTTATCGCCACCTCTCCTGTGGGCAAGTATCACGCCTACATCTACAAGCAGGAAAGTGGCTATCTGCTTATCCTGATGTGGTTGCATGTAGCACCCTTCCTGAAACAGGGTATCGATTGCGGCTGCTCGGATATTCACCTCCCCTCTGCCTGCCCGCCCTCTTGGCGTCGTTTCGGTACATTGCAACCCATTTGGGAAGGCGCCCCCACCCTCACCAAGCATGATACAGAGGCCATGGCCGACAGCTTCTTGGGCGAAAAAGAATGGGAACGCCTGCGCGAGGTGGGCGACGTAGACTTCGCTTATCAGAATGAGCTGGGGCGTTATCGCTCATCCGTTGTTTCCCAGCGTTTGGGCTATGATTTGTGCTTCCGCATCATCAATAGCAAGATTTTGAGCATGAGCGATATCAACCTGCCAGAGGAATACGTGGTGCCGCTCACTCGCTTCACCAACGGCCTCATCTTGGTGACTGGTTCTGTGGGTTCTGGTAAGTCCACCACCCTTGCTTCTATTATCGATTTCATCAACTCTGACCGTCGCGACCACATCATCACGATGGAGGACCCCATCGAAGCCATCTTCGAAACGAAGGGATGCCAGATTAACCAGCGAGAAGTGCACAAGCACACCGAGTCGTTCGGCCGAGCTTTGCGCGCCGCTCTGCGTGAAGACCCCGATGTGATCATGGTGGGTGAAATGCGCAACTTGGAAACCATTTCTCTTGCTCTTACGGCCGCTGAAACGGGTCACTTGGTGTTGGGTACGCTGCACACTGGCTCCGCCGCTCGTACGATTGACCGTATTCTTGATGCTTTCCCCGTGGAGGAACGCGAACACATCCGTATCATGGTTTCGGAGTCTCTCCGTGGCGTGCTTTCTCAGCAGCTGGTTCCCAAAAAGGACGGCACGGGCCGCGTGATGGCTCTCGAAATGCTTGTGAACACCGCTGCTGTGGCCAACTGTATCCGTGAAGGCAAGACCTTCATGATTCCCGGCCTCATCCAGACGGGTAAGGCTCAGGGTATGCGCCTCATGGACGATTCCTTGCAAGAGCTCTACCTCAACGGTGTCATCAGCGCAGAGGAGTGCACAACCCGCGCTACAGACAAGATGATGATGGAGAAATTCCTCAAAGAACACCCCGAGCCCGCTCCTGCTCAAGCCTGATTTAGCAACCTTTAACAATCATTTTCACAATGGAAAACCGAATTGATAAATATTTCCGCGCTTTGGTGGAGAACGGTGGCTCTGACTTGCACTTGTCGGAGGGTATGCCGCCCAAAATGCGCGTGCATGGCGATATTGAACCCATCGAGGACATGATTCTCACCCACGAGGACATGGTGGAGCTCATGGAACCCATTTGCCCCCCCAAACTCTGGAAATCTTTCGTAGAAGGCGGCGATGCAGACTTTGCCTACGAAATGGATGAATCTTCCCGTTTCCGCTGCAACTACATGAAGCAGCAGCGCGGCTACTGCTGCGTCTTCCGTCTCATTCCTACCAAGATTCTTACCCTCGAGCAGCTCAATGTCCCTGAGCAAATTAAGCGCTTCGGCGAGATGCGCTCTGGCCTCGTGCTCGTGACCGGCCCGACGGGTTCTGGTAAATCCACCACCCTGGCGGCTCTCATCGATTACATCAACACCAATTTCTCCCGCCACATCATCACCGTGGAGGAACCCATCGAGTTCGTGCACCCTTCCAAGCAGAGTATCATCACCCAGCGCGAGGTGCCTTCAAATTGCCCCACCTTCGCCGATGGTCTCCGCGCCTCTTTGCGCGAGGACACGGATATCGTGCTAGTGGGCGAAATGCGAGACTTGGAAACCATCTCGCTTGCTCTCACAGCAGCAGAGACTGGCCTTCTTGTGTTTGGCACGTTGCACACCAACAACGCCCGCAAGACCGTTGACCGTATTATCGACGTGTTCCCCGCCGAGCAACAGGCTCAAGCTCGCACCATGCTGGCAGGCTCACTCCGCGGTGTGGTTGCTCAGCTCCTCATGAAGCGCTGCGACAAGCCCGGACGTGTGGCTGTCAACGAAATCCTCTTTGCCACACCTGCTGTGTCCGCCATTATCCGCGAAGGCGCCACCCAGAAGTTGGCCGACGTCATCATCGGCGGCAAGGGGATGGGCATGCAGTTCATGGACGACGCCATCTGGCAGAAGCTTCAGCAGGGCCTTGTCTCCCCGCAGGAAGCCTACATGAAGGCCATCGATAAAGCTCGCTTCAAGAACTTCCTGCCGCCCGACCAGGCCGCGTTGGCCAATGCCGGCGGCGCCTAAGATGGCAAGCTCGAGTATTTCACTCCCAAACCGCTTCAGAGTCTTTCCTCTGGAGCGGTTTTCATTTGCCCGCCGCGGAAGAAGGAGCCTCCTTGAGTGTGGCTAAAACAAAACCACCGACCTGCGATGGAACAGGTCGGTGGCTTGCTTATCAAAGGGGAGAAATGATATTAGGCGTCGCCGGCGTTGCCGATGGCTTCTTCAATCATCTTGCGAATCTCCTCAGCCTGCTTCTTGAGCTCGCGGAGCTCCTTGAAAGCCTCGGGCAGTTTGCGGATGGCAACGAATTGCTTGCGTGCTTCTGCAAAGGGAGATGCGGGGGCGCCCCAGTAGGCTTGCCCACCTTCCATATCAGACATGACACCCGTGCGTGCAGCCAAGATGGCCTTGTCGCCGATGGTGAGGTGACCTGCGACACCGCACTGTGCGGCAATCGTCACATAGTCGCCCACGTGGGTGCTGCCAGCGATACCGCTCTGGGAGACGATGACGGTGTGCTTGCCCACGGTGACATTGTGGCCGATTTGCACAAGATTGTCGATTTTGGTGCCTTCGCCGATGACTGTGCGCCCGAAGCGCGCGCGGTCAATCGTGGTGTTGGCGCCAATATCAACATTGTCTTCGATGATAACGATACCCACCTGATCCACGGTCTCGTAGCGGCCTGTTTCTTTGTTGAGCAGGAAGCCAAAGCCATCCGAGCCGATGACGGCGCCGGGTTGGATGACAACTTGATTGCCCAAGATGCAGCGCTCGCGCACCACTACGCGGGGATACAGCTTGCAGTTCTGGCCGATGACGGCGGATTTGCCAATGTAGCAGCCTGCGCCGATGTCGGAGCCATCTCCAATAACGGCTCCTGCATCAATGATAGCACCCGCGGCTACGCGTACCTTTGTCGCATCGATGACGGCCGTGGGATCTACCACGGCGTGGGGTGAAATGCCCGGCTCGAAATCGTTGGCGGCTTTCATGAAGTGCTCCACCAGCGCGTTGAAGGCAAGGGAAGGGTTGTCCACTTCGATGAAGCACACACCCTCCGGGTATTCTGGAAGCGAGGGCGGGACCAGCACAAGACTTGCCTTGGTAGCCAAGAAGTCTTTGAAATATTTTTCATTCCCGAGGAAAGAAACATCACCCGAGGTCGCTTCTGCTAACGTAGCGACTCCGGAGATTTCAATCTCCGGAGCCGTGTTGAGAAGTTTACCTCCGGTGAGCCCGAGAACTTCGTTGATTGAGAGGTTCATGGAAACACAGGTAGGTGAGAGTTAAAGAAAAGCCTTATTTGGCGGGCTCAGCGGCAGGCTGGCCAGGGATGGCGGAAGAGCCATACAGACGCTGCAACTCAGCCTTGGGGTCGAAGCCAGCAGGAGCGCCAGCGTTGAGCTTCTTGAGCACTTCGGGGGTGATGTCGAAGGTGGACTTCACATAGGGGAAAATCTTGGTGCCGGGAGAAGCGTTGGTAGCGCTGGAGTCGATAACCAGGTCGCAACCAGAAGCGGTAGCAACTTCTTCGATGGTCTTCTGCACCTCGTTGAAGAGGAGCACCATGTCGCGGCGGAAGAGCTCACGGAAAGCCAGAGAGCGGCGCTGGACGTAGGTCTGAAGTTCCTGCTGAGCAGCCTGGATTTCGTTCTGCTTGACAGCGTGCTGGTCGCGCAGTTTCTTGACAGCAGATTCAGCAAGAGAGGGATCGTACTGGGCCTGAATCTTCTTATCTTCTTCCTGCAGGGCAACGAGCTTCTCCTCGCGGGTCTTGATGTCAGCCTTGATAGCAGCTTCCTGTTCCTTGAGGCGAGTTTCAGTCTCGAAACGCTTGTAGAACAAGGTGTAGAGCTCAGTGACGTTGACAGAGGCAACCTTGAGTTCAGCCTGAGCTGTAGCAGCCAAAGCGCACAGCGTAACAGCGATGGTGGAGATGATGGGGAACTTCATGATTTTAATAAATGAGGTCGTTTGACACAAGCATTTTAGCGTTTCCCTTGGTCAAGTCAAGAAAAGCTTGCGTCAATAAAACAAAAAGGGAGAGAGAATGACACAGTAGGCGGGTGGAGGTTGACAAGCGGGGCGAGAGAGATTATACTACGACACGTTACACCGAAGACATATGTTTGAAATGATTTCCAAGCTTCTGCATCCTGGTGCAGATGGGGAAGTGTTGCAAAGGACGAGTGCAAACCTTCGCAAGATGTTGTTGACCGCCATGCTGTGCGTGGGGGTTATGAGTTTTATGGTGGCATACACCTCTCAAGACGTGCAGGTGGCCACTTTCCGTATGGCATGGTTGTTCTTCTCGGCTATTGGGTTGATTGTGTTTTACCTTGTCACGGTGAAGGAGCAAGAGCTTGATATGCGGCGTTTGATGCTGTGTTCCCTCATTATACTGGCGCAGATGGCCATGATGATGGGCTGGAATGCCGTGCAGGAGCATTTTGCGCAGTTCTCGCGTGGGCAGCTGTTGCTGGTGTTGCCCTATATTCTGGCCCCCTCGGCAGCGGCGGTGATGGTGGGCCGAAACTTGGGCATCTTTATGGCCCTGAGCGGCACGTTTTTCGGTGTGGTGCTGTTTCCGTTGGATTGCCCGCTTCTGATATTGGCAGACTACATCGTCATCAGCTTCTTGACCGGTGTCGTCAGCGCCTCTCTCTCCGCTCGCGTACGTAAGCGCGAGCAGATTATCTACGCCGGCATTGCATCTGGCTTCGTGGTTTTTGTGACCACGCTGGTGTTGGGCTTGCTGAGAGAAAATGGATTGGCTTCACTTCGAGATGGTTTTGATGCCTCGTGGCTGGCTATTGAACTGGCCGTGGCCTTGGCCGTGAATTTCATTGTGGCGGTGCTGGTCAACGGGCTGATGCCTATTTTGGAAAAGATTTTCAACATATCGACACACATCACATGGCTGGAGTGGGCGGATATGAACCACCCCATCTTGCGCAAGCTGCAGATTGCCGCGCCGGGGACTTTCCACCACAGTTTGTATGTGCAGCGCTTGGCTGAGGCTGCGGCAGAAGCCATCGGGGCAGATGTTACCCGTGCTGGCGTGTGCGGTTTGTATCACGATATTGGAAAAATCAATAATCCTCAGTACTTTGCTGAAAATATAGCGGATCAGAGCATGTCTCCGCACATTGATTTGACCCCCGAGGCTAGCGCCCGCATCATCACATCACATGTGGCTGATGGTGTGGAGTTGGCTCGCGAGTATAAGCTCAATAGCCGTATCATCAGCGTCATCCGCGAACACCATGGCGTGACTACCGCTTACTTCTTCTACCGCAAGGCTCTCGACCGCTACGAAGAGGAAAAACAGCGTTTTGATGAGGGGCAGACGGATACTTGCCCCGATGAGGTGGATAAATCCATCTTTACCTACAAGGGCCCCATCCCCCAAACGCGTGAATCCGGCATTGTCAGCATGGCAGACGCTGTGGAGAGCGCTACGCGTTCCTTGCAGCACCCCACCGAGGCGGATATCCGCACCATGATAGATGGTATTTTCCGTGGGCGTATCTTGGATGGGCATTTGCAGGATTGCGATTTGACGCTGGGGGATATTGCCAAGATGAAGGAATCGTTCTTCCACACCCTCCGCACCATGAACCACAACCGCATTGCTTATCCTAAGCCCGAAAAGGATGATGCAACCGCGGCCGTGGTCGATAAACGCCGCGAGGACGCAAGCGCTGATCATAAAGCATGATACGGCGCTTGCCCCCCCCCAACTGAGATAAGCGTATGATACAGCGATTGCGCAGCATTTGCATGGTGCTAGCCTTCGTGGTTGGTGGCTTTTTTCATGATGCGCTAGATGATTTCAAATACTTGCTACCCATAGGCATTGGGCTCATGCTGAGCATCACTTTTGTGAGCTTAGATACGGCCAGATTGAAGCCCCAGCGCATGCACCTGTGGCTCATGCTGGCGCTGCAAGTCTTTGCCGTGGCTTTTTGGGGAATAGCGCGCCTGCTGGGTCACCCCATCTTGGCAGAGGGTTTGTATTACTGCGCCGCGGCGCCCATCGCATCCGCCAGCCCGGTGATTATCAATCTGCTCAAGGGGGATGTGGAGTTCAGCACCACAGCCATGGTCATGAGTCAAGTGGTCTTTGCCATCATCACTCCCTTTCTGCTCCCTCTGGTGGTGCATGACCCGTCTTTATCATATTTAGAAATAGCCCGTCAGGTGGCGGAGCAAATAGCCTCTATCTTGTTGGCACCAGCTCTCATTTCGTTGGCTTTGCGTTGGTTGTATCCGCCTAGCATTCACTGGGGTGCCAAGCTGCGAGATTTCTCCCTTGGTGTGTGGATTTTTAATCTCACGCTTATTTCTGCGGTGGGCACCACGCGTGTGCTGAGCATGGGCTATGCGTGGCAAGACATGCTGCCCATGGTGCTTGGTGCAGCAGTCGTGTGTCTCACCGGCTTCATCGGGGGATATTGGCTGGGCTATCCGCGGCTGAAGCGCGAGTGCTCTCAGGCGCTGGGCCAAAAAAACACCGTGTTGACTCTTTTTATTGCAGGCCAAAGCTTTGCCTCACCCTTGGCTTATGTGGCACCTGTCTTCTACGTGTTCTTTCACAACATGGCCAATGCCATCCAAATCACCCTCTTCAACAGAGAAAAAAAGAAACTCAAGCCTTGAAAAAGGCGCCGTTCGGGTTCTATAAGCCAGATTCTGTCCACCCTTGCGGGCTGTGTGGCCATTTTTCTTCTGATTCGTGTGGAATCAGACCTCTTGCGAGGTGCAACTAATACCCGGGGCTGAGCAGGCAGAGCGACCCTACCCCTGTTTGTCTTGCATCGCGCGGGGTTTACCATGCCTCCTTCGTTGCCTCTGGAGCGGTGGGCTCTTACCCCACCTTTTCACCCTTACCCTTGCGGGCGGTTTGTTTTCTGTGGCACTTTCCGTCCACCCGGCCTTGAACCCGGGTGTCTCCTGCTTTCACAGGACGCGCTGCTCTGAGATGTCCAGACTTTCCTCTACGCGCAAGCAAGCTCCGCGCAGCGGCCACCCGAACCCGAACGGCTCGCAAAGAGTACACCACAAGCTGCCGCTTGGCAAGCCTAAAGTCTGCATCTTCGCGCCTAGATGAGCAAACAAAAGTGGGCCGTCCTTGCGCCCCCGAGCGGCGCGGCGGGCTGATATATTGGGCGATTTTAGGGAAAGACAGAGCATTCCTCTTGACCTTTGGGTATGCCTTTGTTACCATAGGTGGCATGAAATCCCGCATGGATGAGTTTGCCGAATGGGGCACCGAGGTAGTATTCGGTCGCGCCAAGGGCTTTCGTGCGTGGATGATGCGCTGTGCATTGCGTGTGGCATCGTTCGGCTTCTATGCGCTGGTCAAGACCCGTTTGTTCTTGTTTCGTCGGCGCATCAAGACCGTGCATTACTTGGGTACCTTTGTGGTGAGCGTCGGCAATATCACCGCCGGTGGCACGGGCAAGACTCCTGTGGTGGAGCTCCTGTCGCGCACCTTGGCTGAGCGCGGGCGCAAATGCGCCATTCTGACACGCGGCTACAAGAGCGAGGAATTGGACCAACCGCAGGTGTGGCTTGATGCTGAGGGGAAGAAGGTCAAACACTTGCCCAAGATTGCGAGCGACGGCGTGACCCGCTACTTGGGGCCTCTGCATGCTGGCGATGAGCCCTTCATGCTGGCTCGCAATTTGGATGGAGTGGCGGTTCTTGTTGATAAAGACCGCGTGAAATCCGGCATCTTTGCCATCGAACAACTGGGGCGCAACACGCTCATCTTGGACGATGGTATGCAGTATTTGAAACTGCGCCACGAGATTGATATCGTGTTGGTTGACTGTGGCTTCCCCTTTGGCACGGGTGCCTTGTTGCCGCGTGGCACCATGCGCGAGCCCCGCACCAGTTTGAAGCGCGCGAGCTACATCATCTTGACTAAGAGTGGTGGGCGCCCGCAAGATGAGCTCATTGCCACCATTCGTCGCTACAATAAGGTGGCAGATATCATCGTCACCAACCACGCACCAGCTTATCTGGAGAATATCTTCACTGGCGAACGCCGCCCCTTGGATTTCTTGAAGGACAAATACGTGGCATGCCTCAGCG
Organism: Akkermansia sp.; assembly: GCA_045637025.1. GTDB lineage: Bacteria > Verrucomicrobiota > Verrucomicrobiia > Verrucomicrobiales > Akkermansiaceae > Akkermansia. Next base: position 32,519 of record JAZTYM010000050.1, read on the forward strand.
GTATTGCTCGCCCCGAAAGTTTCGAAAACTTGGTGGAGGAGCAGGGCGCTCATGTGGAAATCCGCCGCCGCTACCCAGACCATTATTGGTTCGACCAAGAAGAGTTGGATGCTTTTGTGGAGCGCTGTGCTGACCGTGCGTTGGATTTGATTGTGACGACAGAAAAGGATGCCGTCCGATTCCTGCGCCCAGGCGAAATGGAAGTCCCCATCTTCTTCCTGCGCATCCAAATTGAAATTGAGCAGGGCCAAGAGAATTGGGACCGCATGATTGACCGCATTTGTGCCATTGCAGAGCCCAAGCCCGCCCCCCAGTGGAGCGATGTGCTGTGATGTCGCGCCCACAATGTGCGCAAATCTTGCCTAGGTAGGTGAGCTCATTCTCCTTTCTTGCGTTTGAGCATCAGAGAATTTGTCATTTGCTTGGCTTTGTTTATTTCATAGTCTTGCAATTTGAGCACATTCGTGTACAATATCGCCCGTATGAAGGATTGCGATATTTTTACCGCGCTGGAGCAGGCTGTGGCCTCAGGTCAACTGCTTGCCGATTCTCTCACCAACATTCGTTTGCTCATGGGCGGCACCCAAGACCCGGTTGTGCCCGCTGTGATTGGTGAGCTGGTAGCGGCTGCCGATTGGGCCGAGCTGAACAACCGCTTTTACAAGACCTTGGCATTTGGCACAGGTGGCTTGCGTGGCCGTACCATCGGCGCTGTGGTTGCCCCTGCAGAGCAAGGCAAGGGCGGCGTGAATGGTCGCCCAGAGTTCCCCTGTGTGGGCACGGCTTGCATGAATTATTTCAACGTGGGGCGCGCCATGCGTGGCCTTATCATCTATGTGCGCCGTTTTGTGGAGGCCGAGGGCGCTGGCCGCAAGCCTCGCATTGTCGTGGGGCATGATACCCGCCACTTCTCCCGCGATTTCGCAGAATACTGCGCCAAAATCGCCACGGACATGGGCTGCGATTGCGCCTTGTTTGATGGCCCTTGCTCCACGCCAGAAGTTTCTTTCGCCATCCGCGAGCTGAACGCTGACACGGGCGTCGTCATCACTGCTTCTCACAACCCCGCACACGACAACGGCTTCAAGGCCTACTTCAACGACGGCGCTCAGCTCATTGCCCCGCACGACAAAGCCGTGATTGCCGAGGTGAACGCCCTGACCTCCGATACCTACGAGCCGCTTCCTGCCGCGGAGCAGGGTGCGCTCACCATCCTGGGCCCCGAGTTCGATGCGATTTACATCAACAAGCTCAAGGGCATCATCCTGCGCCCCGAGGTGTTCTCCCAGGCCTCTGCCAAGGTCGTTTACACCAATCTGCATGGCACCGGTGGCCGCTGCATCGTCCCCATTCTCAAGGAAATCGGCTGCAACGTGAGCACCGTGGCAGAGCAAGACGTGCTGGATGGCCGTTTCCCCACCGTCGCCAGCCCCAACCCTGAAAATGCTCCCGCGCTTGATATGGCCATTGCCCAAGCCGACCGCGAAAACGCTGATTTGGTCATCGCGACCGACCCCGACAGCGACCGCATGGGCATTGCCGTGCGCGATAAGGCCACCGGCAAGATGGTGTTGCTCAGCGGCAACCAGACAGGCTGCCTCATGGCTTGGTACCGCTGCATGAGCGCTTGCGAGCTGGGTATCATCACCCCGCAGAATCTGGAGCACGCCGTGATGGTCAAGACCTTCGTGACCAGCCCCTTGCAGGATGCCATCGCCGAGTCCTTCGGCATCGCGACCGTCAACGTCCTCACGGGCTTCAAGTACATCGCAGCCAAGCTCGGTAAGTATGAGGCTGCCATCCCCGCCGAAAAGCGTGTGGGCTACCGCAGCATGACAGAAGAGCAGACCCGCGCCCTCCGCTTGGAGTACAGCAAGTACTTCATCTTCGGCGGCGAGGAAAGCTACGGCTACTTGGCCCAAGACTTTGTGCGCGATAAAGACGCCAACGCCGCCGCACTCTGCCTTGCGGAAATGAACGCCTACCTCGCTTCCAAGGGCATCGGCCTGCTGGAGTGCTTGAACAACATCTACTCCGAGCTCGGCTACTACATGGAACTCGGTAAGAGCCTTGTGATGGAAGGTGCAGATGGCGCAGCCAAAATTGCTGCCCTGACTCAGAGCTACATGCAAACTCCCCCCTCCGAGATGGACGGCAGCGCCGTCGCTTCCGTGCGCGATTTCTCCACCGGCACCTTGCTTGATGCCGAGGGCGACCCCATCCCGGCTGAGAAGATGCTCTTCTTCGACCTGGCAGATGGCCGCAGCTTCGCCGTGCGTCCCAGTGGCACCGAGCCCAAGATCAAGTACTACCTCTTCGCCCACGGTGAAAAGGGTGCGGAGCTTGGCGCTGCCAAGGAGGCCGTATCTGCTGGCATCAACTCCCTGTGGGCTGCTGTAGAAGCAGACGCCCGTGCTCGCATGGCATAAGGCGAGTAAAAGCCCAGAGTACCCATCTTCACACCCCTGTTGCGCTGGATGCGGCGTGGCAGGGGTGTTCGCTTACCCTAGCGGGTGCTGCAAGCATCGCGGTAACGCATGGGCCCTTGTGCAAAGAGCTCCTCAAATTGGGCAACCCGTGCACTATCCCATGCCGCACCCGTGACGGATGCGCCCAAGAGGAGTAGGGGTATATCGTCGCATCCGAGCTGATATGCACGCTGGATATGCGGAAAGGGCAATGGCTGAAACCCGCATGAACGGTAAAAACTCATCCTCCGTGCAGTCGCCCTATCGCACACGGGTTCAATCTCCAAGATGATATCAAGCCCCCGTTCCTGCATCATGTCCAGCGCCTTGTGCCCATAGCCCATGCCGCGTTTATCCGCCACGATGGCCAGATGCTCGATGTAGAGCATCCCCTCCCACTGCCACCATGCCAGCAGACCGATGAACTCGCCGCTTTCCTCCAACCGGCATGCGTGAAAATGCGCATCTCGCAGCGCTTGCTCGTGCATGGCTCGCCCGCGCCTCTCTTCGGCGGGAAAAGCCGCACAGTACAATCCCCACCAATCCGGGGCAGTCTCTTGCATCGTCTGTATTTGCATCCTTCCATCCCCGCTCTCGGGCGGCGCTTTCATTCTAACCCAACTTCCCCGTAAATCAAGCCCTCGTTACAGGTTAGAAAAAGAAAGAAGCCCACCGCATGGTGGAGGGGTGCATCTCCGCCTTTGCACCCCGCGCTTCTCAAGGGAAAATACCTGCCTCGTCGTAGACCTCGCCGAAGATAAATCAAATTTGAAATTTGCAATGCTAAAATTTGAAATTTCTGCGCCTTTCTGCTTGTTTTGGCTTGCCAAAAATGCTATGTTATCAGGCAGATAATCTAGCGTTTTATTCTCTTTCGCCCTTTTCCCGCCTGCTTGTTATGAAACTTCATCTCCCTGTCCGCCTGTTCCGTGCCGTCATGGCTCTCCTGTTGGCAGCTCCGTCTGCGCTCTATGCAGCGTACACGGCCCCCACCACCATCACCACCCCGAGTGGCTACAAAAAAGTGACCGTGGATGATCTGGCGGATATCACCGCCTACAGCTCGTCGGCTCAAGATGTCGCTTTCCGCTTGGATGCCGCCTCCCTGCCGAATGGGGTGCTCACGATAAGCGGCCGTTCATCCTCGCTCATGACCAGCTCGGCAGATTCTTGGTACTTCACCAGCTATTCGGCCTCCTCCTTGGCGTCCCTCACCTTCAGCTCGGCAGACACGCGGCTGTTCGATGTTGCATCTGGGGAAAGCCTGCAATTCACCGCTCTGCAGCATCTCTTGTTTGATGGAAATACATATTCGACCTCCTCCTCCGCGCGCGGCGGCGCGATTTATGGGGCTGACTCCAGCACCATCACCCTGAGTGGCAACGAGAGCGTGAGCTTCAGCGGGAACACGGCGAGTGGCTCCTACTACGCGCACGGCGGCGCGATTTATGGGGATGTCACCCTGAGTGGTAACGAGAGCGTGAGCTTCAGCGGGAACACGGCGAGTGACAAATACGCGTACGGCGGCGCGATTTGTGGGGAATACGACAGCACCATCACCCTGAGTGGCAACGAGAGCGTGAGCTTCAGCGGGAACACGGCGAGCGGCTCCTCCGGCGCGCACGGCGGGGCGATTTATGGGGATTACGACAGCACCATCACCCTGAGTGGCAACGAGAGCGTGACTTTCAGCGGGAACACGGCGAGCAGCGGCTCCTACTCCGCGTCCGGCGGCGCGATTTATGGGGATTACTACAGCACCCTCACCCTGAGTGGCAACGAGAGCGTGAGCTTTAGCGGGAACACAGCGAGCAGCAGCTACGACTACGCGTACGGCGGCGCGATTTATGGGGATGACTACAGCACCCTCACCCTGAGTGGCAACGAGAGCGTGAGCTTCAGCGGGAACACGGCGAGCAGCAGCTACGACTACGCGTACGGCGCCGCGATTTATGGGGATAGCTCCAGCACCATTACCCTGAGCAACAACGCGAGCGTGAGCTTCAGCGGGAACACGGCGAGTGGCAAATACGCGGAAGGCGGCGTGATTCGAGCGTATGGCCATTTGTCCATTCAGAACAATGACTCCGTCTTGTTTGAGAAGAATGTGGAGAAGTCAGGCAGCGCTTATCTCCTACGCAGCATCTACGCAGGGGGAAGTGGAGATGTCATTTCCTTGTCGGCGGCGGAGGGGAAGAGTATTGAGTTCCGCGATTCGGTGTACATCGCCTCGGGTTCGAACTTTGATCTGAATGCGGATTACACGGACGACGAAGGTGTGGTGCACAAGCAAGCGGGTGATATTATCTTCACGGGCGCCTACACAGAAGCGGAT
>JAZTYM010000051.1:0-73060 GCA_045637025.1 Akkermansia sp.
GCTGGGGGTGCTGGGCGCCGCGGGTGTGGTGGGTGTGGCTGTGGGCTTTGCGTCGCAGACGGCGCTGAGCAATTTGATTAGCGGGGTCTTTTTGATATCGGAGCGGAGTATCAAGCTGGGGGATTATATCCGGGTGAATGGGCAGGAGGGCAAGGTGGAGGAGGTGAATTTGCTGTCGGTGAGTTTGCGGCAGTTGGATAATTCACTGGTGCGGGTGCCGTGCGAGTTGTTGATTAAGAATCCGGTGGTGAATGTGACGCATGAGCATAAGCGCCGTTGCGATTATGAGTTGGGGGTGGATTATGGCTCGGATTTGGCGCGTGTACGGCAGGTGATTTTGGAGGTGGCCAGGGCTGAGGAGTTGGTGCTGAAAGAGCCCGCCCCTATTGTGACGTTTTCGGATTTTGGGGAGAGTAGTTTGGATTTGAAGGTGGGAGTGTGGTGCCGGACGGAGGATTATGTGGAGGTGCGCTATCGATATGCGCAAGCGCTGCTGAAGGCTTTTGCGCGCGAGGGTATCAATATCCCCTTCCCTGTGCGGCAGGTGCTTGTGCAAGAGGTAAAAGACGGGTCTCAAGGCTAAGGACGCGCCGATGAAGCGAGAGAGTGGCAGGGATAGGATGGTGGTGGTGCGCTGTGCGGCAGGTTTGCTGCAGCAGGTGGACCGCGTGGCGGACGCTACGCAGCTTTCGCGCGCGGCGGTGGTGCTGGAGGCGCTGGAGCAGTATTGCGCGTATTGGGAGAAGGAGGGCGCTGCCCAGCAGCAGGCTGAGGCCGAGGGGGTGCTGGAGGCTGCAAGGCAGGTGCTGCAGGAGATGCAGAAGGGTTGATACGCATTTTTGGCGGCGGTGGCTCGTAGGCTGGTGCGCGGGGGCAAGGTGTGAGAAAAGCACAGGCTTTGAACCCGCGTGGTGGGCGAGTTCAAAGCCTGTTTGTTTGCGGCACAGGGGCATGCCCTGTGCGCTTTTTATTTTCTGCGGCGACGTGCCACCAGCGCGGCGAGCGCAAGCAGGCTCAGGGTGGTGGTGGTGGGTTCGGGGACGGCTTTGTCGAGGTAGACCACGCCGGCGCCTACGTCGTACACGAGCTGGGTGGCATCGGTGATGTTCCAGCCGGTGAAGTAGTTGCTGGCGAGGGTGGAGTAGATGATGTTGGAAGCCTGGGCTTCTTCACCATCTGCCGCTACCATCATCATGAGGGCGTTGGCTTCGCCGTAGGGGGTGCCATCCAGGGTGAGGGAGCTCACGCCGGTAAAGAGCACAATCTGCGAGGTGTAGCCGTCGTCATAGGTCACGATGTTGCCTTCTGTGAGGAGGTCGAGGGCAATCTTGCCGCCCGAGGTGTTGAGGGTCAGAGCACCGCCCGCAAGGTTGATGTTGGCGCACTCGGCCTCGTAGCGGGAGCCACCGTTGAGGGTGAGCCCCTGCGTGGCGTCTACCACAGCAGCGCTCTGCGCGTTCATGGCGCGCTCGGCATCGAAGTGGTAGGAATAGGCCTCTTCACCCTCGATGGAGTCGAGGGGCACGTTCTGACCAGAGCCGAATGTGACCAACTGGCCAGGATTCGAAGCCAGAGAGGCATCTGCTGCCAGTTTTTCGAGGTTGTACTGGTAGTGGGTGGCATTGTTGTCAACGGAGAGGGTAGCACCGGCGTCTACGGTGACAGAGCTGGCCTGCACGATGGCGGCAGTACCCGTGGAGGCGCTACCTTCGGAGGAAAGGTCGAGGTTCTTGCCCTGGGCCACGTGGACATAGCCGGATTCGAGCGCGACCTTGGCCCCCTGCCCGCTCACGGAGAGGCTGCCGCCGTTGAAGTTACCCTGCTCCACGGAGATGGAGGCATTGCTACCTTCCACCACGAAGTCGCCGCTGTAGTCCATCAGGCCGCCAATCTGGGCGGTGGCGCCAGAGCTCGTGGCATCAGACACAGCGAGGGTACCCGTGCCGCTGAGCAGGGCGGAATCTGCCTGCACGCCAGCGCCATTGACCAGCAAGACACCCGTGTCGTTCAGCTTGGTGCTGGTGGCGTTGTAGCCAGCGGTGCTCATGTTGAGCACGCGTTCGGTGTCTGCGGTGCCGTTGATGATGACATCGCCGTCGATGTGGCTATCAGCAGCCTTCACCGTGGTGGTCAGGCGGGAGGCGGCGGTGCCGTCTTCCACGGTCACGTGCAAGTCGGCTGCTTTTTCCATGACGACCTTGCCAGAGCCCATACCCGAGGCGCTTTGGACCTCCAGCACGCCCATGGTGGCGTGGGTACCACCGGTATAGGAGGAATCACCGCTGAGCACGAGTGTACCCGAGGCGGTGTGCAGCAGGTTGCCATCGCCGCTGATGTTGCCGCTGAGGGTGAACTTCTCCTTACCGCTCACGGCGGAGATGAGGGCGGCTGTGGCATGGCCCGTGGCGGATTCGGTGGTCCAGCGCACATCACCCGTGCCGCTGATGAACATATCGTTGGCGATACCAGTGATTTCGTTGCCGTAGGAGCCATCATAGGCCAGCATGAGGGTGGAGCCGGCTTTCTGTTCCACATTCAGCGCCGCCGTGGTGGAGCTGCCACCAATCTTGGCCCAGCCCTTGAGCACCAAGGAGCCAGCATCGATGATGGTGCTACCCGTGTAGGTGTTGGACTGGTCCAGAATGAGGGTACCCGCACCCACCTTCATGAGGTTGGCATTGCCACTGAGCACGCCAGAGTAGGTGGCGGTGTTGTAGCCACCGGCGGAGAAGCCAGCCACGGTGGCCTGCCCGGCGTCCCAGGTGGATTTTTCGACCAGCAGCATCTTGTCTCGGTCGATGAGCTCGCCAGCCTGGTAAATGGTGCCATCAGCATATTTACCATTGCAGGAGATGGACTGCAGGTTGTGGGTGTCGACCTCCACGTATTCCGTGCCGTTCATGATGACGGAGTCATGTGTACCCATGTAGTTGGTGAGGGCATCGCCCTTCGGGGCGGCTTCTACACCGATAATCATGTTGGAGCCAGCCACGTTGGTCGTGCCGTTGTTGAACACCTGTACACCGTTGCCCAAGTAGAGCTTGGCGTTGGCGGAGTCCCAAGAGATGGTGCCGGTGCCCACCGCGCCCGCTGTGGCAGAGCTGCTACCCATGCTGGCGCTGCCTTCCGTGCTACCCATGAGGTAGAGCGTGGCGGCATCTTGCATCTTCACACCACCGGAGAAGGTGCTGCCGCTGCCGGAGAAGTACTGCGTACCATCCCCCGACAGGGACAGGGCCTGAGCACCGCTAATGCTGCCGCTGAATACGCCATAGGCAAAGCCAGCATCGGAGTCGAACTGGCCGTACTTATCAGCCCCCTGGGTCATCCAATCGGAGCCTGCGCCGTAGCTACCCGCAGCCGAGGTGTGGATGGTGAAGGTGTTGTCCAGCACCACCGAACCGCTACCGGAGAGGGCGCCAATGGTTGCTTCGTTGTTGCCCTGAGCCACAATATCCAGAGTTGTGCCTTGGCTGAGCACGACGTTGGTCTTGGCGGCACGCATGCCATAGCCAATGCCCAAGGTACCTTCCTTCACGAAGAAGGTGCCATCCACCGCAGTATCCGCATCGCTGGCGGAGTTATCCACCACGTCTGCGTTGTAAATCACCAAGCTCTGGTCGCCAATCTTGGTGAGGGTATTGCCATTCAGATACACATCAGAGGGCTCGTTGCGGCACTCAATCCAGTAAATACTGGCTTCCGTGTTGATGGAGGCACTATCGCTGAAGGTCACGCGGGGCAAGGCAACCTTGCCGCTGGGGTCAGAGCTACCAGTGGCCGCCTTGTAGAGCGCGCCCATGTCGTTCACGCCATGGCCGGCCAAATCGAGCCACAAGGTCAGGCCCTCGTCTTCCCCAGGGTTGGGGCGGCCCGTCACCTCGAGGGTTGTACCAGCGGTAGCGGTGATGGTGTAGCGGCTATTAGTGGTGCCAATGTTGTTGCCCACATGGTTGGAATTAATCCACAGGGTGGCGCCATCTACCAAGGTGATATCACGGGCCAAATCGGTGCGACCGGTGAGTTCGACCTTGCCGGTGCCGCTGATGGTGAGCAACCCAGAGGCATTATCTGTGCCGAAGTGGTTGTCATTTGTCGTCAGCTTCACATAGGTATCATCTGCCAAAGAGAGGTGGCTGAAGCCCTGTATGGTCGTGCTGGTCATGTCGTAGGTTTCACCCGCATCGGCAAAGAACAGCGTGCTGTTACCTGCTACGGTGGCATCCGCCGAGTTTTGCTTGCCACCGTAAATTTCAGTCAGGCCGAAGCCCTTGTGCAGATTGACCAGCACATCTCCACCCACAGAGGAATTGCCCACGCCTGCCGCATCGACACGCGTGATGGTACCGCTGATGAGGTCGAGGGTGATATCCCCAGCCACAGAGCCGGCATAACCGCCGCCCACCAATTCAGAGATGGTGGCGTTGCCCTCAACAACCACGTTGACATTGCCAGACACCGTGCCATAGTAGCTACCACCGTATACGCGCTTGCGAACGGCATCTGTGCGAAGGCCCAGAGTACCACCCGTGATGATCAGGTTGCTGTTGTTCACATTGCCGTAGACGTTGGCATTTTCGTATGGGTCATAGCCACCGGCAAAGACCTCGGCGATGGTGCCGCCATCCACATACACATGGGTATCGCCCCCTTGGTCAGCACCATAGGTACCACCCACCAGCGTGAGGATGTTGCCTTCTTGCACCGTCACATAGCTGTCCGCATTCTGTGCTACATTCCAAGAGCCACCCACAACCCATTCCTTCTGGTCAGACGCCCACTGCTCATGGGTGTTCACCAGCAAATGAGTTTCGGCGTCTTGAGTGGTAGCGTTAGTCGGCTCTGACCCTTCATGGTAGCGGCCCGCCACCACGGTGTTGAAGCCAGAGCGGTCATACAGCCACATTTCCATGTTGGTGTTGCCCGCAGCAGAGCCACCACCCGCAGCCACGCTACCCGTGGCAGCGGAGGAGAGGGTCACGACGATTTCTTCGTTCGTGCCATTCACCTTGCTGGCGTTGTCGGCATTCACCACAGAGCTATACCAGTAGTACTGAGCCGCGGCATCCGTGCCCTCGGCAAAGGTAATCTTGGCGTTTGCATCTGTGCCTGCATAGCGGCGAGAGATACCGGGCTGGCTATCCGTCTTGGCCCAGCGGTCATCCCACATGGGCATGCCCACGGTGCCATCCACCGAGAGCAGCTCGCCGTTGTCGCCATAGGTGGCATTACCGATGCTGAGCGTGAGCGAGCCATCGTTGCTGCTGAAGATGGTAGCCACACCGTCTGCCAGACCTGTGGAGATATTGACGCCGTTGATGTATACATCTTCCACTCCGAGCGTGTTCATGCCATTGATGGTGCCGCCCTGAATCAACTGGTACACGTAGTACGAGCCGCCTTCGCTCACCTTGTACTGAGCGCTGGTCGCGGCATCACCCACCACTTGGTAGCTGTAGCCCAGATTGCCGATTTCCACCGTGGTGGTATCGCCCAGCACCACGGTGCCAGTGTTGGCAAGCGTGTGCTCAAAGGTGATATGGCCATTGAGTGCATAGTAGCCTGTCACGTCCACGTTCTGACCAATCGTCACGTTGGTGAGCGTATCAATGGGGCTGGCAAGCCCGGCATTGACGCCCGCCTCGGAGGAGGAAGCCAGTGTCACATTCTGCAAGAGCACGCTAGTACCCTCCTGAGCCGCAATGTTCACAGCATTCTTGAGGTAGGAGGTAATCATACCCTTATGAGTGACGCCGTCCTTATCCACAAACTCGACGCCCGAGATGGCATCACCGCTGATAATCATGCTGGAATAATCACCCGAGAGGGTGTAATTTTCGCGCACAAGGGAGGAGGTCATGGTACTCACCCAAGCTTCTGCCCCGATGCTGATATCGCCCTGCACCGCCAAGTTGCTAGTCAGCACAAGGATGCCAGCCTGGATATCCATCGTACCCAAGGCATTCTCCATGGTGCCATTGCCTGCCAGCTCCAGCGTGACGTTGGCTTTACCAGCCTTATGAATGTTGGTGCCAGCCGCCAAGCCACTACCCTGAGCTGCGATGAGATTGTAGTATGTCTGGTCAGCTTCGAAGTAGACATCACCCGGAGTCACCGTACCTTCAATCGTGACGTTGGCGATATTCCAAGACTCGCCCTGTTCCAAGTCGACGAAGATGGCATTGGTGTAGCCGCTCGTCTCGTCGTAATCCTTGCCAGACCAGTTGCCAGCTTGTGGGTTGGCCGTGGACCAAATACCGTCGCCAGGCTGGCCATTGCCATCGGCATCCAGCGTACCACCGCTCCAGATGTGGCCCAGCATGGTGCGCAGAGAGATGACGTTCTGCTCGGCATCATACACCACTTTGTACTGGTTGGAAGCCACATGATTGGTGATACCGTTGCCCACCACATAGAGGTCCAAATGGAGCTGCTCGGCAAGAGATTGCAGAGAATACCCAGCATCTGCGGCAAAGAGGTTGTAGGTCATCATGTTCTGCAAACCACCCTCAGAGAAAGCAAGCTGTAGATTGAGCGTGAGCGCCTCTGCCAGCTGCAGCTCGCCCACCATGAAGGCGGAGTCTGCCGCCGAGAAGCTTTCTGTGGCAGCCAAGTTATTCACCTGAATCAAGCCCGCATTGTATTGCTGGCCATCGCGAGTCACAAGCTCAGTGCCCACCAAGTTCAGGGAGGCGATTTCGGCAGGTGCGCCCAGCACAGCCGTATCCACCAATAAGGTCGCGCCAGCATCCAAGTGCAGAGTAGCCTCACTCAACGCGCCTGTGTGCTCCAATTGCAGGGTCATGCCATTCTTCACCGACATGGTGCCATTGTACCCATTATCTGCCGCGAGGGAGACAGTCCCCATGCCGCTGGAGCCTTCCAGCACCACGGAGCCAGAGCCACCCAAGTGCCCGGAAATGGTAATCATGTCTTCATTCAATCGGCCAGCATGCAGGGTCAGGGTTTTGCCTGCGGCCACATTCATGTTGGCGGAGAGTGTGTTGTTGCCCGTGAAGAAGAAGTCCGTATTTTCCGTGATATTCAAGCCAGTGTTGAGCACATTGACGGTGACGTCCACGTTCTCCACCTCATCACGCTGCGTTTCTTGGTGGTACATGTTGCCGCGAATGACGGCAGCACTTGCCATGATGGTATTGCCAGCCAAGGTCTGGGTGGTGTGGCCCAAGTTGACCGTACCTTCGATGTTCCAAGCACCTTGGCCATTGGCCATGATGTCGTTGCAACTCACGGTGAGGCTGCCACCGGCCTCCAAGGTCAAATCGCCGTAGATTTGGCCCGTGGCGTTCGTCAGGTGCACGCCTTCTTCAGAGGAACCGAAAGTGATGTTCTGCACATGGTACAGGTTATCAATCGTCAGGCGGCGGAAACCGCCATTGAAGACCACGCTACCATAGGTACCATTGCCCAAATCTGCACCGGAGAGGGAGCTCATGCTCACCTTGGCGATGGAAGCGATGGTCACGGAGGCGGTTTCGCTGGTGCTCACCACATCATAGTTCCAGAAATTGCCTGCAAACTTATCGTAGCCAAGGGCTCCAGCCAGATTGATTTGCTTGATGCCCGCAGAACCATCAGCCGTGAGGTTGACGGTCGAATTGGCGCCCACGGTGAGGGTCTCGGCCGCCACCTGTGCAAAGGACACAGCATTGGTAATCACGCCCGTGCCCACCACGATGTCGTGAGCTGTCACCGAGCCGGTCAAGTTCTTAGCAGCGTTGCCATTCAGCGTCAGGGTACCAGCGGCGGAGATGTTGCCGGAGGCGTCCACCTTGGCATCGGCATAGCCGGCATCACTGCTGGCACCAGCGTTCACGGTCAGGGTGATGTTCTGGGCGCTGATGCTGGCACCCGTGCCAAGCGTCATACTGCCAGCACCGCCCTGAGCTGTGGAGCCAGAGTTCACCGTCAAATCACCCATCACCGTCAAGCTATTAGATACATTCAGGGAGCCAGCTTCCACAAGGGCATCGCGTGCGACGGTGGTCTCGCCAGCAAAGGTGAGCTCACCAGCCACATGAGAGGTCAAACTGCCCTGCACCACCAGTTCATTGTTGAAGGTGATAGCGCCAGCCTCCGTCGTGTTCATCACCACATCGGCCAGAGTAGCCACGCGGTAGCCACTGAAGCTATAGCCCCCCTGCGTGATGTGGAGGTTGGTCGCAACCATATCCTGCGCCACGTTGATATTCTTGGCCGCGCCAGCGGGCGTCGCGGCAAAATATGTATCGGACAGGGCCTGGTAAACAGACGAGCCATCAGCACCTGCCACGGTGTTCCAGTTGGTGGAGGAGGCGTTCCAGTTGGCATCAGCCGCACCATCGGCGCCCAAGCCATCCCAGTACAAATCCGCACCATCGCTCTTGATTATCACCGTACCGGCGGTGGAAATATCCACGGAATCCATGTTCACATCTACACCACTGTACTTGAGCGAGATGTTTTCCCAATCCCAACCAGTGATGGTGCCCGTCTTGCCTGCGGCAGCGTCTGCCACAGCGCCATTCTCAATCAACACCTTTTCGCCGATGGAGAGGCCGTGCAAGTCGAAGGTGAGGTCCTTCACCGCAAGTGTGCCACCATCTGCCACGGAGATTTCGCGCTGGTGCTTGGTCTTTTCGAAGGTGATGAAGCCAGAGAGCGAGCTATCGCCAGCAAAGCTCACATTCTGCAGAGAAGCATAAGCCGTAGCAGAGCCAGCCTGCAGGTTCACATCTGCCAGCACAGCAGCATTGGCACCATCTGCAGAGGCGATAACATTGCCAGCCGCTACCTGTCCCTCGCTAACAAAATCAGACACATAGCCATGGGGAGTCAGTAGCACATTGCTCAGCACACCACCGGTGATGACGTTGGTGCCCACGGTCAATGCCACATCGCCGTCCAATGCCAAGTTGCCAGATTCTACCACCACGCTGTTGATGATACCAGCCACGGCATCTGTGATGGTCAGCGTGCCATCTCCCGTCTTGCGGAAGCTGCCACCCTCTGACAAGTACACAGATACGCCATTCTTCACATCAGAGAGGGTCTCCAGCGTTGCAATGGAGAGGTTCTTGCCCTCCTCGACCTTGATTTCGAGCTCAGCATCGCTGCGGCCAATGACAACGGCGTTGTTGAAGCTTGCATCCTGCTGGGCATACAAGGATTCATCCACCTGCACACTGCCACCGTCGAACTCATAGCCCGAGCCGGCAATCAGCACGCTGCGGGCATGCACGCCAGATTCCGCCACCGCAACAGATTTGTACAAATCGGCACCTGAGTCATCCGTATCAGTAAAGGTGACACGAGAATTCGTCTCAAAAAGAGCCGTATCCGGAGAAGCGGTGGAGGGACGCCAATGCGCATCCGTGGTGTTCCACTCAGCGCCCTCCGTCGTGGCATCCCAGAAGCGGGAAAGCATGGTGAGCGTCAGTTTACCATTTTCAAGGCTCCAGCCGTCCCATTCATCCAAGCTGAGCGCCGTGCCGTTGAGGGTGAATTGGCTCAAGCTGAGCGTATCCGTATCCCAGCCGATGACGGAACCACCTTCCACCAAGGTCCAAGTCTTCGATACGCCCGTTAAATCCTCCGTCAGCAGGGCATCGCTGAGCACAAACTGCGTGTTGGCCGCATCGAGGAATTGAACGGTACCGGCATTCTGGATGGCGCCATCAAGCGCCAGCTCACCCACGCCATCGAAGGTCAGCGTAGCACCAGCTTCCACCGTGGTGCCACCATAAGCACCCCCCAGCGAAATATCCCCAGAGAGCACAGCCTCTGCGCCTCCCTGCACCGTGAGAGCATTGAGGTCCAAGCTCTCCACATCCAGCACCACCTTGCCACCTTGGGCATCGGCTGTGCCGAGCACATTGATCCAAGAGGAACTACTGGAGAAGTTAAACTGCCCGCTCTCGGGCTGCAAGGTCAGGGTCGTGCCCGCGGCTGCGCCCACATAGAAGCCTTGTTCAATCACCATATCATTGGCAATCGTGCTTTCCGTGGCGCCATTGGCATTGCCGCCCAATACCGTCGCATTGCGGCCCAGTACCACCGTCACCAAATTGGTGCCAGTCGTGGCGGTTCCAGAAACCTCCAGCGTACCTGCGCTGGCGCGGTCATCGCCCTCGGCCACATTGATGGTCACCGCGTTGTCCTTACCAGCTGCCGTGAAGCCATTGTTGAAAGCCAACTTACCACCGCCATTCACGTTGATGGTAGCAGCAGCGGAGTAGCCAGCATAGGTAGAGATACCGCATTCGAGCGCCAGCACACCGCTCACGTTCACGGTGTTGTTGGCATTCCAGTGAGCCAGATTGAAGGAGGCTTCCGTCTTCGAATCATTGGTAGCCGTGCCAGTCACATGCAGAGTTACGCCTTCCTGCACATCCAAGGTGGTGGCTTGAGCCTGATTCGCCGACAAGGTGAAACCAGCCACATGGTAGGTACCTTCACCGCTCAGGGTCAAGCTACCGCCCGTCAGCTGCCACGCTGCAGCATCTGTCACTTCAGAGCCGCTCTTCAGGCTAATCTTGCGGGTTCTGCCATTGTTGTCCACACGAGCAGCGGTGGAGGTGAAGCTGACCTGAGCCGCAGCCTCATCCGTACCAATGATGAGCTCGCCATCATTCATCTTCAGGGTGCCGATGGTGGCGTTTTTCTCCAAGGTCACGGCCGTGTTGGCGCTGCCCTGCACGGTCAGCGAATGCAGCGTCTGCTGATTCTGGAACACCAACTGACCAGCCTCGACGATGACACCACCTGTGATATTGATATTATTGTCAGCACCGCCCACATAAGCTACGCTGCCACCCTTCTTCACCACGTTGCTGTGGGCCATGACATCTACCCCATTTGCATCCTGCCCAGAGACGTAGTCCCCCAACACAATGCTGCCGGTCAGAGCCAACGCATCATCGTTGCCCCAGTTGGAAACCAAAGTGAGCTGGCCTGCGCCTGTGATAGCGCCGTTGTATTCATTACCAGCCTTGCGGCCCATCAACCAACCACCCTTGGCGCCAATTTCAATGGCCGTGCCGAGCGTATCGTTTTCATACAAGGCCACGCCACCGCCATCCAAGCGAATCTTGGAGAGGCCACCCAGAGTGCTCTTAATGCTATTGTTGTAGTGAAGCAGCAAGTAGCCGTGTGTCACCTCCAGCGTACCGGTGAAATCATCAGCCAGAGTCAGCGCCGTGGTATCGAAGGTGTTGTTGGCCGTGTTGCCGTACAAAGCCACGCTCAGAATACCTGTGGAGTCTGCCGAGATGGCAGAAAGATCATGCGGACCATTGGCAGTGTAGCCACCTGCGACAAGCTTGCCATCACCGCTGCTAGCGGCCACATCGCCCAGCACCACCAAGCGGCCGTTGGCAATGTGCATACCGCCATTGGCCATGGCTTGAGCTTGGCTCACGGTGAGGGAGCCTGCACCATCCTTGACAAGACCAGCCACCTGTTCATTGGCATACTGCAAGGTGCCGTTGAAGGCGAAGCTCTGTCCCTCGGCCACGCTAAAGCTGTAGCCATCTGCCGCCACAAAGACCGTAGTAGAAGCATCGACATTGCTCTGCAGCAAGATGTCCTTGTTGGGCGCTTCATCGCCCAGTTTCACGATGGTATCCAACAGAGAGAAGCCATCCTGAGCCCCCGAGCTCCAGTTTTCTGCACTGTCCCACACCTTGTTGCCATCCGCCCCATTGTCAATCCAATAGGTATTAGAACCAAAGGTAATCAAACCTGTGGTGGCGTCGTAGCTGGAGGACAATGCGCTGTTGCCACCAGTGCCGATGAGCGCCACGATGTCTCCACCAATCACCTGCCCCACATGGTAGGTAGCACCCACCACGTAGCTCACGTCTGCAATGCTCAGCGAGCTCACATTCGACAGGTCCAAGATACCGTTTTCATTGCTCAGCGTGCCAAGTTCAAGCGCGCCATTGAGCACCAGCGTACCTTCACCAGCGTGGGTGAGGCCTGCGAGGGTCAATCCATCGTGGCTCAGTGTATAGGTAGCGCCATTGGCCACAGCAAAGCTGGCATTGGCTGCCGCATCACCCTGCAAATCCATGCTGGCAGTATTTTCCACAGCGCTCACCGCCAAGGTCGAGGCTCCATTGAGATCTACCGTGGTGTTGCCCAGCACCTGAGCAATCGTCAGGTTTTGCCCGTCTTCCAGCACCAAATGGGTGCCCGCGGCCATCGTCAACGATGCGATGGAGGCACTCTCTGTAGAGTCGGCCAAAATCAAAGCACCGCCCTGAATATCCACCGCACCAGCATAGCTCGAAAGCTCGTTGATGCAGACCTTGCCGCTATCATACTTCTGCAAGGTAGCATCTGCACCGCCCGTCAGCTCGCTCAACGCAGCGGCCGTGCTTTCATACGCACCCCAGGCGCGCAGAGCACCTGTGCCAGAGATGTGCACCGGCGTAGCAAAGAGATTATTGGAAGCCCGCTCCGTGCTATCATTGCTCGCGTCGGCATCGTTGTTGAACACAATGCCACCGCCATTCAAAATGACCTGCGAGGCTCCGCCCAGCGCGCTAGCGTGCCCCAGCTGACCGCCCAGCACCTCCAGCTTGCCGCCGAAGTCAGTCCCCAGCTGCAGGCGGGTAGAGTCATTGCCCGTCGAAGTTTGCCCGGCCAAGGTCACTTGCAGTGTTCCATCAGCCCCTGCGGTAATGCCCGTCAAGTCAACAAACAAACCGCTTTCGCGCCACGTTTCATTGTTGAGAGCACCGTCCAAGGCCGAGCCACCATTCACCGTGTTGGCCTGCACACCGCTGAGCTGCAATGCACCGGCTTGGATATTCACCCCAGCGGCGAGTGCATCTGTGTTGCTCATCACCAGCGTGCCTTCACCCGTCTTGGCAAAGCTGCCGTTGGCGCCCATTTCAAAGCCGTTGGTGGCGGTCAACGAGCGCGACTCACCAGCCCCCACGCTGAAGTTGTAGGCCCCCAGCAAGCGAATGGTATCAGCTGTCGCATCCTCACCCAGCACCACAGTGCTGCTCACCGCATCGCTATTTTCGGCAAAGACAACCACCTTATCGGCCTTATCTGAGTCGAAAGCGCACTCAGCGGCATCATACATCCAGTTGGTGTTGGTGCCATTCCACACGTTGTCGCCCTCGGTTGCGGTCTGGGCATCCCACACCAAGTGAGAGACCACAGAGACCACATTGGAGCCATCGTATGTGATGGTGTGCCCAGCGCCTGCTCCCAGCAAGACGCCAATGGTGTGGGTGTCACTCAGGCCCGTCAGCACACCCACCTCGTATTCCGAGCCATTGGTAAAGGCGAACTCGCGAATCAAGAGGCGTTCCGCACCAGCCACATCAACCGTGCCGGTGTTGTGGAAAAAGCCCACCTCAACCACGCCGGCCAAGGTAAGAGCACCCTCATTTGAAAGACCATGCTCTGTTCCTGTGATGGCAAGTCCTTTCTTGAACTCGGCGGAGGCGCCGGCCAACACCTTCACGTCCCACGCGGAGACGACAGACTTTTCAAATACAACTTTGCCCCCCGCTCCACAGGCCTGCCCCTGCGCATCAGCGGTGCCAATGATATCCAACCAATTCAGGCTGATGGAATCTGCGGTGGGGGCCAGAGTCAGGGTTGTGCCTGCCTTAGCACCCACATACGCACCACCACCAAACACCAAGTTACTGGCAATCTTGGATTCCGTGGTGTCATGGGCGTTACCGCCCATCACGATGGCATTGTTATCAATATTCACCGTCAGCTTCTCTGCGCCAGATATGGCAGTGCCACTTACCTCCAGCGTACCACCACCCTTGATATTGAGGATTTCATTATCCCCCTCCACCGCAGCTGTAAGGCCGCGGTTAAAGGCAATCTTACCTGTCGATTCCACGTCGATGGTATTGGCGGTCGTATCTACGGAGTAGCGAGAGATACCGCATTCCAGAGCCAATGTACCCTGTACTGTGATGGTATTGTTGAAATTCTTCGTACCAGTCAACAGGGAGCCGCCATCGCCACCCAAAGCATTGGCTGTGCCTGTTATATGCAAGGTCGAGCCTTCGCCAATGGTCACACTCGTATCACCGTCCGCGCCATTAGTCAGCTGCAAGGCCTGCAGTTCATACACGCCCTGGCCGCTGATGTTGAGCGAGCCATTGCCCAATCGGCGCACAGCGGCATCCGACAAGACTGCATTTTCACCCAAGGTGATGTTGAGAATAGCGTTCTTCGTCGTTTGCGAGCCCGTATTTGAAGCAGTCAGTGTAGCATTGTCGCCCAAGGTGATATTTTTGGTATTGCCATCACCGAACGTAAGGGTATTGGTGGTCACCGCGGCATTGATGGTGGTACTTGCACCGTTGATGGACAACGAAGTGGCTGTCACATCTGCATTGACGGTGTTGCTCGTGCCATTTAATTGCAGGTCTCTCGCCGTCACCGCAGCGTTGATATTATTCAAACTACCGCCCATCTTCAAGGTATCAGCCTCGAGCGCGGAGTTGATATTCATCTTCGCTTGGTTCTCCAAGTTGAGGAAATAAACAGAACCCGTGCTACTGATATTAAGCGTACCAGATTGGTTTCTGAGCAACCCATTGAAATCAATGGAGCCAGTCAGAGTGAGCACATAGTCTCCACCGTGGCGAGCAATTGTACCCGCACCGGAAATGTCAGATGCAATCGTGCCATCACCCTTCAGCAGGAATGTGGCATCGTTGCCCTGGGGCGTGTCCTCCACTATCAGCTCAGGTACACTCAATACGCCATTATTGGTGATGGCCACGGTCGACTGATTCAGGATGAGTGCTTTCGCCCCACCAAAGTCGGTTTCAGCTCCAGCGGCGTTCTTCACATTCAACTGACCCGAGGCAAGCTTGATAGTGCCTTCAAACTCATCACTCAGCACGTATGTCACACCGTAGTGTGTACCG
The DNA here is from genome assembly GCA_045637025.1 of Akkermansia sp. Classification (GTDB taxonomy): domain Bacteria; phylum Verrucomicrobiota; class Verrucomicrobiia; order Verrucomicrobiales; family Akkermansiaceae; genus Akkermansia. Next base: position 14,925 of record JAZTYM010000051.1, read on the forward strand.
CTTTGATACCCATTCGCACTGCCTTTCACAATCAGCAATCCCGTGGCATCTGCCGTGATGGCCGACAAATCCTGCATAGATTCATTTGCAAAGCTGGCATTGGTGAGTTCCAAGACACCTTCGCTGATGTGAAGTTGGGCGGCTGTCGCCTCGGCCAAGCTCATGAGCAGCGTACCGGCACCCACTTTGCTGAGGCTACCACCTGTTTCCCAAACATACGAATTGGCAGCAAAGCTATATCTACCACCCTCTGCCACAGAAAGGGCATATGCATCCTGCACGGTGATAGTGTTCACGCGCGCGTCGGCATCCAACACAATGGTGCGAGACACTTCCTCGCTGGCATCACCCAGTGTAGCAGCATTGCCCAGCACAACATCAGAGTCTTCTGTGATGCTGGTTGGGTTGCCGCCCAGCTCCCAGCTGCCTGTATCCGCCCCGTTGGCATCCGTGCTATCCCATGTGGCGCCTTCTCCACCCATCCACAGGGGCAAGGAATTCATGTTCAAAGCAAAGGAAAGATACCCCGTTTGGGCGTCGTAAGCCACATTCACATTGGAATCCACGCCCAGCAGAGCATGCCAATCGACGGACTGATACCCTGTCAGCGCACCTACATTGTAGGTAGAACCATTGGTGAACTCCATATCAGCAATCGCCAGCGAACTGATGCCAGACACATCAATCGTGCCGGCATTGGTCAGAGAGCCCAAAGAAACCGCCCCATTCAAAGCCAACTCACCGCTATTCAGCGTGAGTGCATTCAGGGTCAGCCCCGACAGCAGGCTGGCACGGCCACCACCCACCACAGAGAGAGTGGCAGAAGCGGTGTTGGCACCCGTGAGCGTCACCTGCGCGGCGGACTCGAGCGCGGCCGTCAGGTTCGCAGCGCCTGTCAGGGTCAAAGCTCCGCTCTTCAGGGTGCTAATGCCCACACGGGCGCCATTGATATTAAATGCACCGGCCGTCACAGAAAGCTCGCTGATATTCGCAGCGGAATTGATGTTGATGGTACCACCCGAGAGTAAGATACCGCCGTCAAATTGAGCCTCAGTAGCGCTTTCGAGTGTCAGCGTACCAGATTTATTTTCGAGCTTACCATCAAGATTAACGGCCCCTGCCAACTTGATTGTTTTGGCGGCTCCATCGGCCTGCACCGTAAGCGAGCCTGAACCAGAAACAGCAGAAGAGATGGTACTCAAGCTCGAGCGATTCGTGATATAGCCGTTGCCGGCAGCAATCTTCAGCGAAGCGACGCGCAATTCGCTATTAGCCATAAAGAAAAGAGCACCTTTGTTCAGCTCAATGGCTGTAGCCCCGCCAAAATCAGACTTGCCATGTGTGGCATCATCGCCGTACTTCACCAACAACTGACCATCAATCACAGACAGTGTTCCTCGGAAGTCCTCATCCAACCTGACGGCGGTAGCATCCAATCCTGTACCATTCCACGTTCCATTCAAATCCACTTGCAAAGAGCCCGTCTCAGCAGACGTAATACCCGTCAAATCGTAATGAATGCGCCCCGAAACACTCTGAGTCAATGTGTGGCTGAAGGTATCCGTCAACTTCAGCGCGCCTTCAGTCACGTTCATTTTAGCGGCGATGGCTTGGGCCGAGGCCATGGAAAGCGTACCAGTGCCAGCTTTGGAGAGCTTGGCAGCATCGCCAGTCAGTGTGATGCCGTTGGTAGCGGTAAAGGCAGCGGTGATCCCCTCACCCACGCTCAGGGAGTAGGCATCGTACACACGCAGGCCTGCCACAGTGGTGTCGGCGGTCAGGGCGAGAGTGCGGGTCACACCCTCGGTTGCGGACAGCTGCACATAGTCCGTAGCAGAAGGTGCCGCGGAGCCACTCCAGTTATCGGCCGTGGTCCAGTTAATATCCGAGTCACCCTCAGCCCCCGTATCAGCCCAAGCAATGGCGGCATCCCCTGTGATAAGGGCGGTACCGTTGTCTTGCCAAGTGGCCGTCCAATCGTTGCCGTATGAGAAGGTGTTGCCAGCAACGTAGGATTTGACAGCACCCAAATTGACCGTGGCACCCATGGAGCCAGAGTCTGCCCCCAGACGCAGGGATTGCAGCTCGGACACATCAATCGTACCCGCGTTGGAGAGCGCTCCCAGGGTCACAGCTCCGCCGAGCTTGGCCTCGGATTGAGCCGCCAAGGTGAGAGCCCCGCTCAGATTCAGCCCAGCGGCAGCCTCAAACTTGGCACCCTCATTCAGGGTGATGGCGGTACCACTCACGGCGTTGGTGTACTTCACCGTACCGCCCGCAGCTGTTTGAGCCACAGCATCATCGGCAAATGTTTTCACCGTATCACCCGTACCCAAGATGGTGATGGTGCCCACATTCGGCGTATTGGCGGTGAGTGCCAAAATGGTCTCAGCAGCCGCGCCCAGTTCTACCGGGCCGTTGTAGTTCATGGCATTGAGAATAGTCGCCCCCGTAGTGGTAAACACAGTAGCGCCTTCTTCCAAATTGGTGGTGATATAGTCGGTATAATCCGTTTCTGCACCATTCACAACCAGCGCGCCTCCATCTTTCACATTGATAACAGTATCCTTGCCTGTCCCTTGGTGGTACGAACGGCTCAAACCGTCCCTATTGAACTGCAACACGCCGCCGTTTTCTACATGCAGCGTACCCGAGCCGTCGCGGTCAGAAATACCGGACTCAGACACGAGCAAACCGTGAATGTTAATGACGTTGCCTGCAGGCCAGTTGGAAAGCATGAAAGAGCCAGCATCACCCAACGCACTCTGAGTCGTCCCCGTGATATGCAGCACCGTATCAGTCTGCACATTTAAGATAGTGGGTGATTGTCCGGCCGCTGAAAGGCATATGCCGTTCAACTTATAAACACCCCCGCCTGACACGGTGAACGAGCCACCCGTCACGCGCAAACGGCGGCCGTCCTGCATGATGGCACCTGTTTTCACCGTCACCGTTGATGCAGAACCGTTTGTCACCTGAGCATTACCCGTCTGAGTAATATGCAGTTCACCGGCATCCACTGTAATATTCTTACCCAAAAGTCCACCTGCATTGGCCAAACTCAACGTACCAGCGCCAGTCTTGGTGAAAGTATCACCAGAAATCAAACTCAGAGTATTGACATTCATGCTCCCAGCCGACACAGAAAGGGCATTGGCAGATACACTCGTGAGCGTCAGCCCCCCAGTTCCCATCTTCGTGAAGGTCTCCCCAGAATGTACGCGAAGGGAGTTAACCACCAATGCGCCTTCTGTCACATTCAACGCATTCGCCATGACGTCCGTCAACGTCAGGGTGCCTTGACCAGCCTTGGAAAGAGAAGCCCCAACGGACGCTACACTCACCGTCCCTGTGAGGGTCACGTCGCTATCCGTGGTGAACGTGTAATCCCCCTCAGCCACGCGAGCTTGGCCAATGGAAGCATCTGCGGAGAAAGCTATCGTCTTGTTGGCAGCATCTGCACCAAGGCGCACGGTATCAGACGAGGTCGGCACCGCCCCTCCTTGCCAGTTGGAGGCAGAGTCCCAAGCATTGTCTGTATCATCCACCCCGCCGGCGTCCACCCAATAGATGGCAGAATTATCAGAAAGAGTAGCCGTACCCGTGGCACGGTCATAGATAGCCAACCAACCATCACCGTAAGAGAAGCTATTGCCACTGCCCAAACCAGTAAGCAAGCCCAGATTGATGGTAGCGCCCTGATAGGCCGCCTGATCATTGATGGTCAGGCTGGTCATCTTGGTCACATCAATACCAGTAGTACTGTTGTTGACCAGAGAACCGAGGGTGATAGCACCCTCAAAAGTGGAAGAGGCCGCTTCGCCCACGGTGTATGCACCCAAGATGGAAGCGTTGGTCAGGCCTTGATTTCCACCCGAGATGGTCCACGCAATGTTGGTCTGTGAGGTCCCGGAGAACGAACCAGCTGCATTCGTCACTTCCAGTTCGGCAGGTGTCGTGGCGGCGTTGTAATACTGTACAAACCCATGACCTTTGACGGCCTTGAGCAGAGTCTTGGCCGTGTTGAGAGAGACAAGCACGTCATCCGTATCACCAAAATCAAGCGTGGCATTAAGCAAAGCATTGGCATTGCTAATCACCAACTCAATACCGTCCTTCTGCCCTGTGTTGGCTCCATTTTGGTCTGCCAAAGCCACCGTCCCCTCGAAACCAAAATTATCTCCACTCAATTCAAACACGGCTCGGGCGGCATCCCTTTGTGAGCCGTCATTGATGCCACGAGCAAGGGTCAGCACAGCATCTTCTTCACCTACAAGAGACTCGATGCGCACCCCCTTGGCCCACTGGCTGCGAATGGTGGATTGCCCCGTGATGGTGAGATTCCCCGCAAAGTTGTAGGAGCCGTCTTCAATGTAAATCTCTGCATTATTGAGCGTGATAGCGGAATCAACGGAGACCTTGCCAGCCTTCCCGAGAGCCGTATGAGATTTCGTCCATGTATGCAGCTTGAGTTTGTCTCCCGCATTGACTGTCACCGTGCCAAAATCAATGCTATCTCCAGCAGAAAGAGCATTCGAGCCACCATTCCCCACTTGCAGGGTCACGTTATCGCCTTCGGCTTGCCCCACGGTCACATTGTCATCCTTATGCGTGGCAGCATCGGCATTGGACCATGTGATCGAGCTCGTCACCGCCACATCGGCAGCGGAGACCTCGTGCGTAAGGGCAAGGTAGAACGCACCGCCTGTCAAAGCGCCCGTTGCCAGGGTGGTCGCAAGCCCAGCAAGAGAAGCAAAACAAGCCATAAGCGCACCGCGGAGGGACTTGGGAAGATGCAGTTTCATGAGTGGAGTCGGAATGGGGTGGTTTTGATTTGTTGAAAGCTGTAGGCTCGCGCTCGTACGCGTATATAGTGCACGCCACACGCGAGCGAGATAAGATTCACTGCGCATTCTAACATCCTCCTCCCACAAGTCAATCCAAAAAAAGAAAAATTAGAGCGTAATGCTCACTTTTGGGGCAGAAAACAAGGTTCAAGCACCCGTTCCACGTCTCACACCTGCCAATGACTGTCATATTTGGCGGCAGGAGCGTTGCGAGCACAGGATTCTCCTTGCTAGGGCAACGTCTATTTGCTAAGATGGCGCGCAGTGAAACGAAACATAGTCATCTTGGCGTTGGGCGCCTTAGTCAGTGGATGCAGTTTGCAGGACCACGTCGACATGGCGTCTGAAAAAATCGCGAAAGATTACGAGGGCGTCAAGATATGGAGCGAGCTGCCGCAAAGAGTCATCTCCTGGCAGCAAGCCGTGGCCATGATGAAGAAAAACAACGAGGAGATTCTGACCGCTGACAGCAACATACGCAAGGCGGAGCGAGATGAGTTGAGCGTGTACACGGACATGATTCCGGGGCTGTCATACTACGGCTATTTTACACGCAGCATCAATGCTTTATCAGATTCCGTATCGGCAGATGATTTGGAGTCCCGCGTCAACATGACATTCGGTATTCCCACGCTCACACAAGTCCCCTACCGCGTCTATGCCAGCAAGGCCCGTGCATACGCCGCCATCAAGGCCAAGGAGGGGAAAATCCGCGAGCTGGAATCCAAGCTGTACAAGGTCATCCGCACCCAAGAACTGGATGCCCGCGTCGCGGCACACGAAAAAAACAACCCCAATCAGGATGATGGGCTTCACAAACTCCGCACGGAGGACGAGGCCAACAAAAATTGGAAAGAAATTGCTGACATCTTGGGCAACTACGAAGCAAGGTGGCAAATCTTGCCATCCTCCATGCCGCGCGTGCGGTGGTCGGAATACCTGCCCAAGATGAAAAAGCTCGACCCCTTGGTGATATGCAATTATGCGATGCAATTGGAACAAGCACGCATGGCTCAGTATAGTGTCGCGTTGAGCTATTTGCCCACCATCAACACCAGCCTCTATAGCCCCTCTCTCTTCTCCTCTTCTGGTGGCACCTATCAGGGCACTTTCCTCGACGGCGAGGAAACACGCATCAACTTGAGTATCAGCTACCAGCTTGACACCAAACTCCGCTATTGGGATCAATACGAAACCAGCAAAGAACGCTTCGAAGCAGCCAAGCGCTCGGTGCTTGTGGCGATGATTGACCACAAAAACAACATGCAGAGATTGCGCGAAAGTGTGCGCGAGTATAATAACTGGCGCAATTACATGAACAAACGCATCGATTTTGTGAGAAACACGCCCTGCTCCGCCGCAGAGGATTTCTTGGGGCGAGAAAAAGCCCTATTCGACATGAAAAAAGAGCTCCTTACGCAAGAACGCTCGCTCATCGAATCAGAGGCTGCTGTCGTGCTCGAGTACGGCATGCCGAGCAAATCTTGAGCCACTATTGCGGCTCATTTATCATAGCATTAGCACCCGCTATTATTGCACTATTTTGACGCAGTGTTAGCGTCCTTATAAGTATACAGTTGTGTGAACATGCTCCTCCAGAGTACCTTGGTGCGCAACGAGGCAGAAAACAGGTAAAAAAGTGCATCTTCCGCTCTGACAAGAGAGCGGAAGATGCCATAAAGAAACAACCAGAAAAGGTTTCTAGCAGAATGGCTTGGCGCAGGGCAACAAGGCTTAGGCCTTGGCAGCGCGAGCCTTCTTGATCATGGAAGCCACGGTCTCAGAAGGCTGAGCACCAGTGCCGATCCACTTGTCAACCTTCTCGAGGTCGATGGTGTAGTTGACGCCTTCGGCCATGGGGTTGTATGTACCCACCTGCTCAATGAAGTCGCCATCGCGGCGAGCGCGGCTATCAACTACAACGATTTTGTAATAAGGACGGTCCTTGGACCCCTGACGGTTGAGACGGATTGCTACCATATTTCGAGTAAAATTGAGAATGATTGGTTGTTTCGCCGCTTGGCTATATGCCAGTGCGGGACAGCAAATTACCATAGCGCGTCCTATTTGTCAAGAATAAAGGCTAGAAATTTCATTTTTTTGATTTAAAAAGCGACAGACGGGGTGAGACACGACGAAAAGAGCGCCGATGCTCCAAGAAAACGCGCAGGCACGGCATACTAGGAGTCTGTGTGATTTCGTCTTTTGCGCTTTACAAGCTCCCGTGCAATAGTGTAGGATGCGGGCATGAAGATAGCATATCTGCTGGTGCCGGTGTTATTGCTGGGAGCTTGCACGGCAGCACCGCAAAATCAACCACGGAACAGACGAGCCCAAACAGCAGTGAGCACGGCCAACGTGGATGTGCGCTGGCTGGGGCAGCGCATCTGGGTCAATGAATGCGCCGGAAGCGTGCAAGGGCTAGTGAGTTGGAACGTGGGAGAGGATTTTCCTTCCTTGGGCATTGGGCACTTCATCTGGTATCCTGCTGGGGTAGAAGGCCCCTTCGATGAGAGTTTGCCACGCTTTGTGGCATACGCACGCGCGAAAGGCGTGCAGGTGCCAGCATTCTTTTATGGCGAGGCACCATGGCCCAACAAAGCCGCTTTCGAAGCAGACCGCAGCGGTTTGGCGGATAAGATGCGCCAGTGGCTGGCAGCCCACGTGGATTTGCAAACGCGATTCATCATGGCGCGTTCTCGCGCAGCGCTGCCCAAGATGATGCGCCTGAGCAGCAACCCCGCCGCCGTGCAAGCGCACTACAATGCCCTCGCTCGCACCACGCAAGGCATGTACTGCTTGGTCGATTACGTCAATTTCAAAGGTGAAGGCACCAAGGAGAGCGAGCGCTATAATGGCTATGGCTGGGGCTTGCTCCAGGTGCTGGAAACCATGCAAGGCAACCCACAGGGGCGCGCCGCCACAGCGGAGTTCTCCCGCGCCGCTAGCGAGGTGATGCGCCGCCGTGTCGCGAATTCTCCCGCAGCCCGAGGCGAATCTCGCTGGCTACCGGGCTGGCTCAACCGCTGCAAGACTTATCAATAAAGAAAACTCATACCCCCACCATGAAAAGAACACTTTGCTTCATCGCGCTGATGCTGGCCGCCCCCACTTGGGCACAAGCTGAAGACACACCTGCTACCATCCCTGCCCCGCAAACGCAGCAAGTCGACTTGATGAGCATGACCCGAGATCCCCGCTGCGGCCAGGTTCTTGTGACTTGTCTCGTGGGGGGCCAACCCATGCGCATGATGCTAGATACGGGCGCAACCCACACCGTGTTGCACACAGAAAGCGCCGCCAAGGTGCAGCAAGCCCGCTGGTTAGACACGAGCCAGATGCGCTTCAATGGCAATGCCAGCCAAGCCCCCAAAATCATGGTGAGTTCGCTTCAAGCAGGCGGAGCCAATGCTCCCGAGTACCCCTTCATGGTGTTGCCGCTCGATGCCGTGCGACAATCCCTTGTAGAACCCATCGATGGCATTTTGGGCATGGATGTCTTGGGGGGACTTGTCTTCACCTTCGACCTGCGCAAAAATGAGTACTACTGGGGTATGCCCCAAGGCGGGCAAGTTGCGCAAATCTATGGTGCACAAGACCGCTTTGGCCGCCTCATCGTGCACGCCAACTGCGCTGGCAAGACCCTGCAGCTTTTGCTCGACACGGGGAGCAGCATCACCCGCGTGAGAGCCGAAGACTGGGCACCGGGCTCTGCTGGCAACATCTCCGCCCACGTGGGCGATGTGAACGAAGCCGCCCGCATCCAAGTGGAAGAAGGCAAGCCAGCGGATATCGAAGTGGCCAAGGGTGTGCTTCTCAAGGGCGTTGCCCCCATCTTTGGACAAGGGGATAATCAACCTCCCGTTCTGGGGATGGATGCCCTCAAGAATCAAGTACTCATCCACATTCCCTTGGAGCAAAATCCCTTTGGCGTATTCCTGATGCAGAAATAACGCCGCAGCCGGACACGCCAGCCACAGAACCCAGCCCCAAAAGCTAGACTAACTTGCTTGCGGAGACAGCCCAACACGGGCACAATGGGGGGAGTCATGAAAGAATCCCCCATCAATTCATACCACCAGCAACAGGGCGCCCAGCTGGAAAATGAAGAAGGCTGGCGCATGCCCAGCATGTACACCGACATCTTGCGAGAGCACCGTGCGACGCGCGCGGCTTGCGGTGTCTTCGACATTTCTCATCTGTCCAAGTTTCTTGTCCGTGGCGTGGGCGCCACCGCGTGGTTGGAGCGCCTGCTCAGCAACCGTGTCGCGCGCTGCCGCGAGGGGTATGGTCAACACACGCTCATGCTCAATGCGGAGGGCGGCATCATCGACAAGATGACTATCTTTTGCGACGAGGCGGGAGAATACTGGATACTGGGAAGTGCGGCATTGGAGCGAGAGGACGCCGCATGGCTCAGCGCCCACCTAGACTACGGCCACGTGGAGCTATTCGACGAGACGGAACTGTGGAGTGGCATGGCGGTGTATGGCCCCGAAAGCAGCGGGATCTTTCGGCAGGTGTTGCCAACCCTCGAGCGCCCGCCAGATATGAGCATGCGCCACTTGTACTACCGCGGCGAGGAACTTCGCATCACCACCTGCGGGCTCGAGGGGGATGAGGGATTTGAGCTCTTTTGCCCGGCCTACCGCGGCATTCACTGGTTTGAAACCTTTGTGCGCGCCGGCGCTATCCCCTGTGGCATGGCCGCCCGAGAATGCTTGCGGATTGAACGCCACAAAGTAGCCCCCGGGCGCGATACCAATGGCAAAATAACACCCCGCCAAGCGCAACTGGAACACTTGTGCGCAGCCCACAAAGCTTATGTGGGCGCGGCAGCCATGCGCCAAAAAAGCGGAGGTGGTTTCAATAATAAAAAACTCGTCCCGATGGAATGCACTGAGCCGTCTCCTGCTCCCCGCCATGGCTGCATGGTGCGAGATATGACGGGCAAATGCGCCGGGTGTGTCACGAGTGGCTGCCTCTCCCCAGAATCAGGGCTGGGCGTAGCCTTTGCCTACCTGAATGCGGGCTTGGCAGTGCCGGGCGTACCGCTGAGCATCCTCATCAGCGGCAAGCCGGTGAGAGCTCGAGTAAGCGCCTCAGGCGTAGCTTAAGCCAATGGGCGCAGCATCTCCGCCAACGCAGCATAGCTTTCCACGCGGGAGAGCTGTGGGCGCAAGGGTTTGGTGCCAGGTATACCCTTGGCATAGGCCAGCAAGCGGGCACGCATGGCGCGCATGGTGGTGAGCTCGCCGCCGTAGTGCCCACTGTCGAGGGCCATACGCGTATGGCGCAGCATGAAATCGATACGCTCGGTCGCGGTGGGAGGCTCCAACAATCCCCCCGTGTTGAGGTAGTGGCGAGCTTGGCGGAAAAGCCATGGGGCATTCATGGCGGCGCGGCCTATCATCACGCCAGACACGGCTGTTTCCTCTCGGGCTCGCTTCACATCAGCCGGGCTGGCAATATCCCCATTGCCTATCACGGGAATCTGCACGGCTCTCGCGCAGGCATCGATGATGCCCCAATCTGCCACACCGCCGTATTGCTGGGAGCGCGTGCGCCCATGCACGGCGATGGCCTGCACACCGGCATCTTGCAGGCGCAGGCAGGCTTCTTCTGCCACAATGTGGTTGGCATCCCAGCCGATACGAATCTTGGTAGTCACGGGGCAATCTGCGCCCAATTCAGCCACCACGCTGGCTGCTATTTGCTGCAACAGTGGCAAGTCCTTGAGCAAGGAAGAGCCCCCGTTGCGCCCCACAACCTTGGGAACAGGACACCCAGCATTGATGTCCAAGAAATCCGGCTGCATGGCATCGACGATGATGCGGGCGGCTGCGGCCATGTTGGCCGGCACGGAGCCAAAAATCTGCACCCCCAGGGGGCGGTGCTCCGCGGCAAACTCCACATAGCGCCGGTTGCGCTCCCATGCTTGCAGCACCCCTTCAGCCGATACAAACTCGGTCTCCATCACATCGGCTCCACATTCTTTGCACAGGGTGCGAAAAATGGGATCTGTCACGCCCGCCATCGGCGCCAAATACAGCGGAAAATAGGCTTTATCAGGCAAAAACATGGAGACTCAATGTTGCTATTTGCAATGTGTCTGCTAAGAAGCCATGCACCCTTTGCAAGGTGCATGGCCCATAGGAAATAATAGAGGTCCGAACAGTCGGAGCAGCAATTAGCGCTTGCTGAACTGGAAGCGCTTGCGAGCGCCGGGACGACCAGCCTTCTTGCGTTCCTTCATGCGGGAGTCACGAGTAAGCAGACCCTGCTCGCGAAGCATGGGGCGGAACTCCTCGTTGAGCATCACCAGAGCGCGGGCAATAGCCAAGCTCATGGCACCAGTCTGGCCGTGAAGACCGCCACCGTTCGTAGCGATGCGCACATCGTACTTCTTCATGGTGTTGGTGGCGTAGAAGGGCTGCAGCACAACGTTCTGCAGAGCGTCGGTGGGAAGGTATTCCTCGAAACCGCGACGGTTGATGGTAATCTTGCCAGACTTGCCTTCCTCAGCGGGGGTCAGCCAAGCGTGTGCGATAGCCTCCTTGCGGCGGCCTGTTGCATTGTAAGGTGTGGTAGACATGGTGATTAAAAATTAGGTTAGGCAATAGCGATCACTTCGGGAGTCTGAGCAGCGTGAGGATGCTCTGCACCAGCGTACACCTTCAGGCGGGTTCCCTGAGCACGACCCTGACGGGTGTGGGGCACCATACCGAGGATAGCGAGCTCCAAAATCTTCTCGGGATGAGACTTACGGAGTTTAGCGGGAGTCGTCACGACCTGATTACCCACGTAACCGGTGTAACGAGTATAAATCTTGGCGCGCTCCTTGTTGCCGGAGAGCACAACCTTGTCGGCATTCACGACGATTACGTAGTCACCGCAGTCCACGTGGGGGGTGAAGATCGTCTTGTTCTTTCCGCGAAGCAGGTTAGCTGCTTCTACTGCGACCTGACCGAGCACCTTGTCGGCAGCGTCGATCACATACCACTTGCGCTCAATGTCCTGAGCTTTGGCAGAGAAGGTTTTCATGTTGTTTTCGTTTATTCCTGTTAAGGCTTTCGCCGTCGAACCCCTATAGTTCGGGGCGGATAATCTACCCTTATTCTGCCCTTTTGTCAACCGCATTTTGCGTTTTTCCTCATTTTTTTTGAAAAAATCGCTTGCCAAGAGCGCTTTTGAGAAGTAAACTAGGCCCGCCTACGCGTGATAGCACGCAGGCACTAACCTATATATAGCATAATGGCAAATCCCCCGAATGGACGCGGCCCTCGGCCGCAGCAGCGCAACAATGCCCCCCGCAGCAACAGCCCGCAGCGTGGTGGTGCCCGCCCCTCCTCCCCCGCACCCGTGAAAGCCAAGGTTTCGTCGGACGATGGCGAGGGCGAGATTGAGATGGAGGGTGTTGTATCTGCCGTATTGGCAGGCACGATGTTCCGCGTCAAGGTGGCCAATGGGCACGAGTTCTTGGCCCATATCTCTGGCAAGATGCGCAAGCGATTCATCCGCCTTGTGGTAGGCGACCGCGTGAAAATCGAGGTTTCTCCCTACGACATGAGCAAAGCACGCATCACCTTCCGCTTGAACTGATCAAAATATCAGCAAACATGTTCCAGGCCCGCCATCGGCGGGCTTTTTTTGTGGCGCGAGGTCTCACGCTCAATGCACCGTCAAGCCAGCGGCGCGGAAGATAGCCTTGGCGGCCTCTGTCTGCTCAGGTGTGGGAGGCTCGGTTTGAGCCAAGGTGTATTCGAGCCCGAGCTCCTGCCACTTGAAGCGGCCCATGTGGTGCAGCGGCAACACATCCACACGCTCCACATGACCAAGGGCAGCTGCGTATTGGGCCAGCGGCTCGATATCCTCTGCGCGGTCGTTCACGCCCGGCACCAGCACATAGCGCAGCCAGATGGTTTTCCCCAGAGCCGCCAAGCGGGCGGCAAAATCCAGCGTGGGCTGCAGGGGCTGCCCCGTGAGCTCTTGGTAACACGCGGGCTGCCAGGCTTTGATATCCAGCAGCACCAAGTCCACATCGGCCAGCATCTCCTCATCTGCATTGCAGCCCAGGTGGCCCGAGGTATCGATGCATGTGTGCAGCCCCAGCTCCTTGCACCCACGCAGCAGCGCGCGGGTAAATGCAGGCTGGAAGAGGGGGTCGCCGCCCGAGATTGTGACACCGCCCCCCGCATTTTTGACAAAGCTAGCGTAGCGAGCAATTTCTGCCAGCATATCTTCCACGCTGCGTTCTTTGCCTTGGCGCTTGAAGGAGGTGTCCGGGTTGTGGCAGTAGCGGCAGCGCAGGCTGCAACCCGAGAGAAACACCACAAAGCGAATGCCCGGCCCATCGACCGTGCCACAAGATTCTACAGAATGAACAAGACCAGTCATGGCGTATATGTCATGTGTGCGCCCGCATGGTAGCATGAAATGCAGCTCATATCAAACAAATTGCGCGGCTCACAAGCCAAAATGCCGCCTGTAGGCTGTTTCTTCCGTCGGCATCGATTCAAGGGGCGCCATTTTCATCTTCAGCAGCATCTGGTGCGCAAAATAGGGGATGTGCGTGCGATCCAAGTTGTGCCCTTCCCCCCAGTCCTCTAGGGAGAGCTTGCCTCTGCGCGCATAGCCCACGATGTCGAGTGTGGGCATGGGCTTATCCTTTCCATCGGCATAGCCATCCCACATGTACAAGCATGGTGTCAGCCTTTCTGCTCTTAGCAGGCTGAGCAGCTCTTGAAAGTACGCGTTGCGGAGAAAGGTCTCGCGCGAGACTGCGCAATGAATACGCAACCCCTGCGCACCCTGTGGCAAAGCCGCCCCCGCCGCCACGCTAAAAAAGCGGCTTCCCCAAGTCTGGGTGTACAAGAACCAGCGCAGGACGCAATAGAGTTTCATGTTGAGCCGTCGCCCGTGCGGCGTATCATGAGGCGCCATGGGTGCTAGGATGGAAAGATAGCGGTAGCGGCTCGCCGTCTTGTGAGACGCCGTTTGATGTTCCTGTTTCATGTTGTGTAGCAGGTCAGGCGTGAATCATCAATCCGCAACACACGGCACAGCTTGTTTCAATAGCACAACAAGGCGGCAACAACACAGCGGCAAATGCCGCAACAATAGTAGCATTCATCATTTTTGATAAACAGTTTGAAGTTTTGATAGACAGATGCGCGCAGCATGCACCACGCACACCTTTCTTCTACCACAAGCCACCCTGTTTGTCAATAGATAGAGCGTGCAAAAAACATTTTTTCACAACACAAGGAGCCGGGGGATACCCGGCTCCGTAGGGAGGCTCTGTCCACATGTCAATGGGGAGCGCACACAAGCTTCTTTACAGCCCAGGAGCGTAGGAAGCAGGCGCCACGCGCAGCTCCCCACATTGGGAAGGCACAGTAGCTGGCTTCGTCAGCACGGGGGCGGCAGGTGTGCCAACAGTACACGGCAAAGCTTCGCCAATGAGGCGGTCTCCCAGCCAAACGTAAAAACCTTGGGGGCGATTGGCGGCCTCATCTCCGGCCACCCAAGCGACGCGCAGGTCATCCGTATTGGCCGACATGTCTGCCGAGTAAAGCTTGGTGGTGCCATTCCAAAGAATCGCATGCTCAGCCACGCTGAGTGTGCCGGTGTGTGTAGCGTGGCTCACGCGGAGTTGCAGCGCATCTGTCGTATTCCACCCTTCCTCCGCACCATTGCCCACGCGGGGTGCGGGCAAGACGCAGGTGAGGCCACAGGCTGCGGCAGCGTCGGTCGAGCTGGTAGCGACGGGGAGCTCAGCCGTAGCCTTACGGGGAAGCCCAGCGGTGCGGCCGCCCACACCCAGGGTCTTGGCCACCTCTGCGGCGATGAGGCGGTCTCCCTGCGGCGTGGGGTGCAGATGGTCTTGGGCATTGAAGAATTGGTCTTCCCCCATGCCGGGCTTGTCGGCGCGGGTCACATCCGCAAGGCCACGGTTGACCGGCACAAGCGGCAATTGGCGCTTAGCGGCCCATGTCTGCAGCTCTTGATTGAAGGCAGCCAAGGCAACATAGTCTTCTGGCGTATTGCTGTGGGGGGTATTCTCGTGCCAAGTCGGCATAGCCAACAACACAATGCGGGCGCTGGGGTTGGCGGTGCGCATGGCATCGACGATGGTATCCATATCCCCACCCTCGCGGAACATGTTGTGGCGCACCGTGTCGTAATTCTCCCGCCGGGCAATGCCACCGCGGCGGCCGTAGTCCGAGTAGGTATCATTCGTGCCAATCAGCATGATAAACGTATCGGGCATTTCTGTGGCGGGGTCGATGCGGAAGCTGCCTGTGTAGGTTTGGTCCAGCCCCAGCCAGTCAAAAATGTTGGAGTGCCCCAAGCGCTTAGAATCGTTGATGCGCCCGGCGATTTCGTAGGCGCGCTCACCACTCATGGAGGAGTGGCGGTTGTTGAAAGGCACACCCGCGTAGCTCGTCCCCGCGACAACACCCGTCTCGGGGATGCGGTTGTGCTGGGTCACACCCACGACGCTGAAGGAGACGCCATTGTCCACAAAAATCTTGTGCAATTCCCAGCGGTAGGAGGCCGTGGTGAACCCGTGGGTGATGGAATCGCCCACAAACATGACCTTGCCTAAGTCCTGTGAGGCTTGGGCCTCGGGCATCGTGGCGCTGCTCATCAGCAGAGCCGCCAGCAGTACAGAAGATGGTGTTCGCATGGCTTGTTAGTGTAGTAAAATTGAGCCCCTCGTGCAACTTTTTTTAACGTCTGGGCCACCCAACACGCAAAAAAACTCCCCTAAAAGGCACAGAAAAAGGCTGTGCAGCCCAGAAATGAGTGCACAGCCTTTTGGTTGAGCTAAAAGCTCCGCGGTTTAGCGCGTATGGAAAGTACGGCTAATCACTTCGCGCTGCTGCTCGGGGGTGAGCTTGATGAAGTTCACCGCATAGCCAGACACGCGGATTGTGAGCTGGGGATACTTCTCGGGGTGCTCCATGGCATCCATCAGGGTTTCGCGCTCCAGCACGTTCACGTTGATGTGGTGACCAGTAGCGGCAAAGTAGGCATCCAACAGGGAGACGAGCTTCGTCTCGCGCTCATCCTCATCCTTGCCCAATGCGCCAGGCACAATGGAGAAGGTGTAGGAAATGCCGTCCTGAGAATCATCGTAGCTGAGCTTAGCCACCGAGAGCATGGAAGCCACGGCGCCATTCTTATCGCGGCCATGCATGGGGTTGGCACCCGGTGCGAAGGGCTCGCCAGCGCGGCGACCATCGGGCGTGTTGCCCGTCTTCTTGCCGTACACCACGTTGGAGGTGATGGTGAGCACGGACTGGGTGGGCATGGAGTCGCGGTAGGTGTGCAGCTTGCGCAGCTTGTTCATGAAGTTCGTGACAAGAGCCTCGGCGATTTCGTCCACGCGGGGATCGTTGTTGCCGTAGCAGGGGAACTCGCCCTCGGTTTCGAAATCGGTGATGAGGCCTTCTTCGTTGCGGATAACCTTGACCTTGGCATACTTGATGGCGGACAAGGAGTCTGCTGCCACGGAAAGACCGGCAATACCAGCTGCCATGGTGCGGAGAATCTCCGGATCGTGCAGAGCCATCTCAATACGCTCGTAGCAGTACTTATCGTGCATGTAGTGGATGATGTTGAGCGCATCGATGTAAGTCTTGGCGAGCCAATCCTGCATGTTGTCGAAGAGCTCCATCACCTTGTCGTACTCCAAGTACTCGCCCTCGTAGCGGGGTGCGGGGGGCGTCACCTGCTTGCCCTTCACTTCGTCTACACCGCCGTTGAGCGCGTAGAGCAAGCACTTGGCCAAGTTCGCACGTGCGCCGAAGAACTGCATCTGCTTACCAATGCGCATGGCGGACACACAGCAGGCAATGCCGTAGTCATCACCCCAGTAGGGGCGCATCAGGTCATCGTTCTCATACTGCACAGAGGAGGTCTCGATGGACACCTTGGCGCAGTACTTCTTGAAGCCCTCCGGCAGCTGGGTGGACCACAGCACGGTGAGGTTCGGCTCGGGAGCCGGCCCCAGGTTGTACAGAGTCTGCAGCATGCGGAAGGAGCTGCGAGTGACCAGCGTGCGGCCATCTTCGCCCATACCGCCAATGGATTCGGTCACCCATGTGGGGTCGCCGGAGAACAAGCTGTTGTACTCGGGCGTGCGGATGAAACGCACCATGCGCAGCTTCATCACAAACTGATCCATGAGCTCCTGAATCTCGGCTTCCGTGATGGTGCCGTTGGCAAGGTCACGCTCAAAGTAGATATCCAAGAAGGTCGATACGCGGCCCAGAGACATAGCAGCGCCGTTCTGTTCCTTCACAGCGGCCAAGTAGCCCAAGTAGGTCCACTGCACGGCTTCGCGAGAGTTAGCAGCGGGGCGCGTCAAATCGCAGCCATAGCTCTGACCCATGCGAGCCAGTTCATCCAGAGCGCGAATCTGTTCGTTCATTTCCTCGCGCAGACGGATGGTAGCATCGGTCATCACGCCATTTTCGCGGTCCTTCAAATCCTGACGACGAGCAGCAATCAGCTTATCTGTGCCGTAGAGTGCCACGCGACGATAGTCGCCGATGATGCGGCCGCGGCCATAAGCATCGGGCAGACCAGTGATGATACCTGCGGAGCGGGCTGCGCGAATGTCGCTGGTGTATGCATCGAACACACCTTCATTGTGCGTCTTGCGGATGCGACCAAAGAACTCTGCCGTGTGGGGGCACATCTTCAGACCATAGGATTCCAAGGCCTTCTGAGCCATGCGCAGACCACCAAAGGGCATGAGGGCGCGCTTCAGCGGGGCATCTGTCTGCAAGCCCACAATCTTTTCGCGAGCTTGGTCAATGTAACCTGCGGCATGCGATACGATGGTGGATACCACCTCCGTGTCAGCATCCAGCAGACCGCCAGCCTCAATCTCCTTCTTCATGAGGTCTTTCACCTCATCCCAAAGTGCTGTCGTATCAGCCGTAGGCCCAGCCAAGAAGTCGCCTTCGCCGGTGTAGGGCGTGTAGTTCAGCTGAATGAAATCGCGTACGTTGATGCTATCTGTCCATACGCCAGTCTTAAAACCCTGCCATTCTGCGGGAGCGGCAGGCGTTGTCTCTGTATTGCTTGCTGTTGTCATAAATCAATGGGGAAGTTGAAATCGTTCTAAAAAACTTTTTGCCTACTACAAAGACAGAATAGCTGATTTTCAAGCCCGCGTCAAGGCAGATTCGCACTCATCCGCCTTTTTTTAGCGCAAAAAGCATCCAGAGTGCCCCCCCCTGCGACTAATGACGCTGCACCGTGACCACGATTTCTTCCAGTACCGCGCAGTCTCGGAGTTTATGCACATAGTCAAAACCGCGAACTATTCTGCTGCCATTATCACTCTCTCCTCTGCTCTATCTGGATATTCCGCCCAACGCTCTCGGTGGAGACGGTGCATGATACTATCCAGTAATCGTGAGGAGAATCCGTTATCCTTATCTCCATACAACTGGACAAGTTTAACCATATCATCCATGCGTCCGGAGTTGAGTACAATCTGGGCGGTCAGGTAATTATCTACGGCTTTTTTCAGGGCGAGGCGTATATTCTCCTCATCGCTGTTGGCCATAGCATCTGCCACGTTGATGTCTTTGGCCATTTCGGGGGCAAGCTTGTCCAGAATAGCGCGTACGTTATCCTCGTCCTTCCATTCTATGTTGCCAAAAAGGTCATGGAACTGAGACAAAATGTCCGACAGCGGTTTCATATCCGGCTCAGGCACTCCGCCACCTGCCACGGGGGATGGCGGGTCCATGGTGCAGTCTTCATCAGCCAGAGCGATGCGGATGGTGTGTCCGACCTCTGCCCTATAGCTGTTCAGCTCTACAGCAGATGTGATGTGGTCATCTTCACCTCGACCAATGCTGGGCAATATTTTGAGCAGCAGACGCAGGAAGCATGACAGCTTCTCCCAATCGGCATTCACATACGGTAATACCGTGGACAGGAAGTCATAGTAGCGGACAAATGCCCGGGCTGTACTCTTAAAGTGTATCTGTTCATCCTGCAGGCGGGCCTCATATTCCGCTTTGCATTCGTCGAGCACTGAGGCCAGTTCCTGGTTGCCGTCGGTTTTTGTCAGGTAGATACTCACGGCTCTAGTAAGTTGATTATGGGAATAAATCCCAGCGTCATCCAGTTCAGCCTTCAGATCGTGGAGCTTGTTCGCATCGCAATCGCCCGACAGAATAGTCGTCATATAGTACGGCGCAAAGTCGGCGCGAATGGATTGCTCATCGTTGTAGAAATCAAGCACAAAGGCCCTATACTTGTCAGCACGAGAACGATTCAATCGGGAAAGCGTCTGCACCGTCTTAACGCCGGAGAGCTTCTTATCCACATACATGGTTTGCATCAGCGGCTCATCATAGCCGGTCTGGAACTTATCAGCCACCACGAGGATACGGTACGGGTCTTCCTGTATCTTGTCCTCTATCTGTGCAGACGGGAATCCATTAACCTTTGCCTCATCCCACTTCACGACGTCAATCTCCTTTTCCCCGGAGAATGCCACAATGGCACGGAAATGGCTATTCTGTCGTTTCAGCTCTGCTTCAATGGCATGGTAGTAGTCAATCGCCCGCTGAATGCTGGCACAGATAACCATAGCGCGAGCTTGCCCGGCTATCTGCCGGCTGCCTTGTGTCAGGAAATGCCCCACCATGATTTGCGCCTT
This sequence comes from Akkermansia sp., assembly GCA_045637025.1. Lineage (GTDB taxonomy): Bacteria > Verrucomicrobiota > Verrucomicrobiia > Verrucomicrobiales > Akkermansiaceae > Akkermansia. Next base: position 34,470 of record JAZTYM010000051.1, read on the forward strand.
TTTCTTAATGGCTGCCGGGTCGCTTTCCGCCAGTTTCTTGAGCTTAGCCTGAGCCTTTTTGGCATCATACTCTTCCGTAGCGTCCCTGCCATCTCGTGGCTTCAGCCTGAAATAGCTCTGAATGGGCGTGTAGCAAGCCAGCACATCCAGAATGAATCCCTCCTGAATGGCCTGCTTCATGCTGTAGTGGTGGAATGGCCTGTATGAGCCATCCGGTGCCAACTGACCAAACATACGCAGGGTCTTCACCTTGGGCGTGGCGGTAAAGGCAAAATAGCTGGCATTCTGTACCAGTTTGCGGAGCTTGGCGCGGCGGTATGTCAATTTTTCTAATTCCTTCTCTTCCTTCGTAGCGCACATTGCCAAGACATCCATCAATTCGTCGTCGTCTTCAACTTCAACATCATCGATGCCGGCTAACCCCAACACTTTGTTAAGAGCCGCGGTATGATCCCCGCCTTGCGAAGAATGAGCCTCATCGATGACGATGGCAAACCGCTTGTTCTGTTCCTCCTGCATCTGCTTCAGCACAACCGGGAACTTCTGAATGGTCGATACCACGATGCGAGTAGATGAATCAGGAGCCAAGGCCTCCCATAATTCGCGTCCTTTTTTCGCATGCAAAATGTTGTCCATTCGGCTGAACTTACGGATATTGCCGTTTATCTGTTTGTCCAGATTGCGGCGGTCTGTCACCACGACCACGGCATCAAAGGCGTGTTGGCCATCTGCTCCTCGGGTGTTGGTGAGCTGTAGCACAAGCCAGGTGATGGTGTTGGATTTGCCGCTGCCTGCACTATGCTGAATCAGGTATTGCTGCCCGACTCCGTGCTGCTGCACATCTGCCAGAAGTTTGCGTGTAGCGTCCAGCTGATGATAGCGGGGGAAGATATCGACCTTCCGCTTTTTGTCTTTGTTCTTCTTATCTTTTTCCTCTACCTTGCAGGCGTAGTGCTCGATGATGTCGCACAGACTGGCAGGTTGCAGAATCTCTTCCCAGAGGTAGGCCGTGGCAAAGCCGTGCGGGTTGGCAGGGTTCCCCGCTGAGCCATCCTCTTTGCCACGATTAAACGGGAGGAAACGGCTGCGTTTGCCACTCAGCATGGTGCACATATACACCTCATGTGTATCCACCGCAAAATGCACCGCGCAACGCCCCGGCACCAGCAAGGGCTCTTTCGGGTCACGGTCGTCTTTGTACTGGTCAATGGCATGTTTGACATTCTGTCCGCTGTACTCATTTTTCAGCTCCATCGTCATCACGGGTATGCCGTTGATATACAGCCCCATATCCAGTATGCCCGGGTCTTGCACATACGGCTGGGAGTAAGCCAGCTGGCGGATAAAGCCAAACGTATTCTTGGCGTGCAAGGCCTTGGCGGTGGCGTTATCATCATCCGGCAGGCTATGATACAGCTTGATGCCGCTGCATTGCTCATGGCTTATGCCGGAGCGCAGCACATCTATCACGCCTCTGCGTTTCAACTCGCTGCTCAAGCGCTCCAGAAAGCGCTTCCACGCCGAGGCTTCGTACAGTTTGAGCTTATTGTAGACAGGTAACTGAGTTTCTTTCAGGAAATCCAGCAGCATGGAGCCGTCCACAGCGTACACCTTTTCGTAGGTGTCCATGGTGCGCTTTTCATAGCCGCCCGCCAGCAGCGCCTCTCCGATGCGCTGCTCCAGATCTTCCTCCTTCAGGTTCGTTTCCTGTTGTACTTGCATAGGTGCAGTCATAGGTGATAGTGTGGGTTAAATCACGTCTCGCACATCCACCTTGCCCGTGACCACATGGGCTATGGTGGAGGTCTTCAGTTCCTTGAGTTTCTCGATAATTTGCTCCTGCCGAGCTACTAGCTCGTCAATCTCGGCACATTTCTTGTCGAGGTAGGCTACGATGGATTGCTGTTCATGCAAAGGCGGGAATGCAACAAGCCGCTTTAAAATGTCACCAGAACTCAAGCGTAATCTAATTTCCAAAATACCTTTAGCGTGTCGCCTTAATTCTTTTTGGAATCTTGTTGTTTGGAATACATAATTTACGAAAGAAAGCATAGTTTCGCCTGCTGTTTTGAAGATATAATAAACAGGACTCACGCAGCCAAAATAGTTACATATACCAACAGAGCCTATTATCACATTCATGGAGTTCATGACTAGAGTATCTGGATACGCCAGTTTGTATTCATCATGTGATGCTTTTGCTTTGTTCCCCTGATTGCCCTTTTCCTCATAGGGGATGACACCTTTTTTATTCGTCAATGAAAGAACTCGGTTTGTTTTAATCGGCGAATTTATCTCCTTAATTTCGCGTAAATGCCATTGAAGTCTTTCTATGTTCCAATGTTGCGGTACCTCTCCAAGCCAAGCGATGCCGCTATCTTTCATAGGAACCTCCGGATGGAGTCCCTTGGTAACGGCATCAGCGATGATGGATTGCTTGAGTTCCCGCAGTCGCTCGATAATGGATTGTCTGCGACTAATCAGCTCTTCTATCTCGGCGCATTTCTTGTCGAGATAGGCAACGATGGCGTTTTGCTCTTCTACTGAAGGCACACAAGATTTCAAACGTACGATAGCGTCATAATTGAGAGTCTGTCGGACTCCCCCTCCTGCTCCATAGATAGCTTTTCTAACATCGTAAATATGAAGTTGATATTGGAAATAAGCACTATTCACGGTTTGATTTATAGGTTGAAGCGTCACATAAGCTGATGTAATAATACCTTTTTGCGTGCACAAAGCAGTCCTCAGACTTTTGTGGTCATTCTGTAAATCTGTTAATCTCAGAACAATGTCTCCGACTTCAATTATATTATATGATTCGAAGCTTGCTGGGAGTAAACCTTCTGTCTTATTGATATCCTTTTGTATTATTTTTCCGTAACTAATAGATAATAGATTTGACTCCTGAAGATTTGTGTTTGGAGAGTTTCTTTCTTGAAAATAAGCTCTATACTGGGAAATGCCCCAATGCTCAGGAACTTCACCAAGCCACGGGACTCCACTATCTTTATATGTAGGATAAGCTTTCATACCCATTATTCCTCCCCAATGATAGAGTTCAGAATTGCATCACTACCTGCATCCAGAGCGCGGATATCTGCGATAATATCAGCGATGGAACGCAGCGGAGCGGGTTTATAGAAATAGCGGTTAAACGAAATCTCGTAGCCGATTTTGCCATCAGCCTCGGGCACAAAGGAATCAGGGGCGTAGGGCAACACCTCTCGCTCCATGAAGTCCGCTACGGATTCGGTGAGGGGAATCTGTTCGGTTTCTCGGAGTTCGGCATCGGCGATGGGATAACCGGATTTATCCGTACCCAACACAGGAGCATCGGAAGATTTGACGCCGAGAGCCTTGCGTAGCTCATCAGATATTTTCTTGGTGAGTTTGATACCCTTAAGCGATTTCTCCAGCGCCGCCCATGGCATTGCGCCCTCGGGCAGAGCAGACAGAGCAGCCATGATGGCATCCCTTTGCTTCTCCGGCAGCTGGTTTTTGAGCTGAGCCAGACGCTCAGCGGAAATCTCAGCGGAGAGACGAAGCGGACGCTCTACGATAATGCTGCGATAGCCCAGCTCCTCATTGCTCAGCACAATGGAGTTCTCCGTGTTGCGGGGATTAAGGATAAGGTCGAGCACGCGGGCGCGGTCTTCCGGAGCCATCTCGCAGTTACGCTCGCCGAGGTTCTTACGCAGGGGGCGGCTCCACTTGGAGGCATCGATGAGCTGCACCTTGCCGCGCATAGCCTCTTTCTTACGGTTGGTCAGCAGCCAGATATAGGTAGCGATACCCGTATTGTAGAAAATCTTTTCCGGCAGCTGAATGATGGCCTCCACGAAGTCATTTTCCAGCAGGTAGCGGCGGGCATTGCTTTCGCCCTGTCCGGCATTTCCGGTGAACAGGCTGGAGCCGTTGTGAACGGTGGCAATACGGGAGCCAAGTTCATCGGTCTTCATCTTGTTCACCATATTGAGCAGGAAGAGCAGCTGCCCATCCCCCGTATCGGGCAGCATGGCATAGTCCGGGTCATCGGCATAGCCGGGTTTCACAAAGCGGTCATCGGTGATTTCCTTTTTGTTGGCGGTGCCATTCGCGGTCATGTTCTTCACCTCTGTACCCCAACTCTTACCATAGGGCGGGTTACTCATCATGAAGTTGAATGATTTGCCGTAGCAGGAATCCGCCGACAGCGTGGAGGCACAGGAGATATGGAACTCATTGTCTGCGCGGCCTTTGATGAGAGCGTCCGCCTTGGCGATGGCGTATGTCTCTGGGTTGATTTCTTGCCCAAAGAGCTGGAGATTGATGCGCAGATTTCTCTCCTTAGCTAACAGCTTGAGGCGGTCTTCACCCACCGTCAGCATGCCGCCGGAACCGCAAGCGCCGTCGTAGAGCGAATAGGTGCCGTGTTTGAGTTTCTCAGCAATAGGCTCGAAAATGATGTCGGCCATGAGGGTGACAATATCGCGGGGCGTGAAGTGCTCACCCGCCTCCTCATTGTTTTCTTCGTTGAATCGGCGCAGCAACTCCTCGAACACCGTGCCCATGGCGTGGTTATCCAGCCCGGGGATTTCATTCCCCTTACCGTCTTTTTTGGGATAGGGGCTCAGGTTCAGCGTGGGGGAAAGGTACTTGCCGAACAGAGCGGTCAGGATTTCCGAGCGGGGGGTGCCGTTATCGTCATTCACACCACGCACATCCATCAGTTTGGGGAATGTTACATTGTAGAAGTCAAAGCGGGTCAGAATCTCCTGCACATCGGCGGAGAAACCGCGCAGGTACTCCATGAAATTGGCCTCCAGCTGCTCCAGCGTAGACGCACGAGTCAAATCCGCCATGGTATAGGGAGAGGTATTGTAGTAGCCACAGCCGGACACGCTGCACAGCAGCTTTTTAAGCGTATCCCCAGTGAGCTTCTTTCCTGCCTCGCTCTGAGCCATAGCCATCACGGCGGTCTTGGTCGGTTCCAGCACGGCATCCAGACGGCGCAGCACCGTCATGGGCAAAATCACATCGCGGTATTTACCGCGCACAAAACGGTCACGAAGCACATCATTGGCAATACCCCATATGTACGAAACAATTGCGTTGTGGTCAAAGTCTGACATAGTCTTTAGATGAGTAGAAAAAGTTCTTTCGAGAATACAAAATAAACAAGTTCTTTTATCCAGTCTCTCGCCAGAGACTACATCTTTGAGAATGCTGAATCAAGCAAAAATAGCTGTTTTTGCAAATATCCTTGAAAAACAAGGATAAAATACTCCATGGAGAGAGGCAAGAAGGACGGAACGTGCGCATATCTTACCCCCCCTTCTTGTACATTAGCGACTGAAGATGCAGTACGCATTCTCAATCCTGACCCACAACCGAACTAAACAATGAAACAGAGAAAATTAGCAAATGAGATATTGAAGCGCAGTGACTTATCAGCCATTGACGCGGCGCGATTGGTACTAGAAGCGGTAGAGAGCATGGGAGCACTGGCTGGAGGCAGAGGCAGAGGGGAGTTGATGGTATTGCTGCGGCGGGTGATACACGAGGGGGTGAAAGCAGTGCAGCAAGCAGAGCAGACGGTGAGCTTTGCCGAAGCGGCGTGGGCAAGTGTGGAGGCAAGGGCGGAGCTACGCCCGACAAGCCGGCGCGATTTGCGCCATTATGTACGGCGCATGCTGCGGGTGGAGGGGGTAGCCGAGCTGCCGCTGCGGAGCATGAGCACAAAGCAGTGCCGCCACATTTTAGGCACTGCATTCGGTGGCTCTGCCCACAGTTTCAAAAAGGGGCGAGCCATCCTAAGCAGCGTATTCTCATACGGGATAAGGCAGGAATGGTGTGATAGCAACCCCGTGCTGCGCATAGAGGTGCCGCGGGTGCAGGAAAAGAGCATCGCGCCCCTTACCGCGAACGAAGTGGCGCGGCTTCTCAAAGCCGCAGAGCGCCCCGAGCACCGCGCGATGCGTTTTTCTCTGCGACTGATGCTGTATGGAGGCATACGCCCCACGGAAGTAAGCCGCCTGCAGACGGAGGATTTTTGCTGGGAGGAGGGGTATGTGCTCATCCGGCCGCGAGCCAGCAAGACAGGAGGCGGGCGGGTGGTGCCCCTACGAGGCATGCAGGGCATACGAAAAAATGAGCGCAGCATCCCCCGCAACTGGTTGCGGCGCTGGCAGGCGCTGCGACGAGCAGCAGGATTTCGCCACGGGAGCTGGGTGCCGGATGTGTGCCGCCACTCATTCGCCAGCTATCATGCCGCGCATTTCAAAAACCTCCCGGCCCTGCAACTGGAAATGGGACACCGTGATTTGACCCTGCTACGCACGCGCTATGTGAGCCCCATCGGCGCGCACGAAAGCAGCCTCTTCTGGGATGAAAAAACAACATTGCAACGATGATTTTTAAAAAGTCCCTACTACTTTTGCAGCGATTACCGCAAAACTCCCTACCACTTTTGCAGCATTTTCCGCAAAACTCCCTACCACTTTTGCAATTTTTTCTTAAAAAAAAGCCTTTTTCTTACAATAATGGCTTGATAAGTAAGCGAGAGCAAGTAAAATAGCGCAAGAGAAGGCATGAAGAGAGCAAAAATCAAAGACTTGGAGCGCTGGAAAGAGAACCCCCGCAGGAAACCGCTACTCCTACTTGGTGCAAGGCAAGTGGGGAAGACGTGGCTGATGCAGGAGTTCGGGCGGCTGCATTATGAAAAGGTCGCATATATCCGTTTCGACAGGGATGAAGAATTGAAACAAGTCTTTGAAAGAAGCGGATACAATATCCCGCTGCTTCTGTCGAGCGTAGAGGCCAAAATCGGCTTTAAGGTAGAAGCGGGCAAAACACTCATCATTTTCGATGAAATACAGGAATGCCCGCACGCGCTCACCTCGTTAAAATACTTTTGTGAAGAGGCAAGAGAGCATCACATCATAGCCGCCGGCTCATTGTTGGGGGTACACCAGCACAGCGGGACGGGGTTCCCGGTTGGCAAGGTTAATATCCAGACATTGTACCCCATGAGTTTCACCGAATTTCTCCAAGCCACCGGCAAGGAGTTATTATGCGAGCACATAGAAGCAGGAAATTGGGAACTGATTAGCTCTTTTTCAGAAACATTGTCTCAACTGCTACGCGTTTATTACTATGTGGGTGGGATGCCAGAAGCTATCAGTACCTACATTGAGACAGGAGATTTTAACGAAGTGCGGCATGTCCAAGAGGATATATTAACAAGCTATGCCGGAGATTTCAGCAAGCACATCCCAGCCTCTCTGGCGGCCAAAGTATCTATGTTATGGAATTCTGTACCAGCTCAACTGGCCAAAGAAAATAAGCGTTTCATATACAAAGATGTGCAGAAAAACATGCGGGCCAAAGACTTAGAAGATGCGCTTGATTGGCTTTTGAGAGCCGGGCTCATCTACCGCGTCAACAGAATCACAAAGCCATCATTGCCTATTAATCCATACGAGGACGGGGCCTTTAAGTTGTATTTTCTGGATGTAGGTTTACTTGGAGCAAAAACTGGAGTGGATGCTTCTGTTATCATCCATGGCAATCGCATTTTTCAGGAATTTAAGGGGGCCTTAACAGAACAATACGTGCAACAAGAGTTGAGAGCAGAATGCGGCTTAACACCATACTACTGGGTGTCCGAAAGCATGCGCGCCGAGGTTGACTTTTTAGTCGAAACGTGTATGTCTGTCATTCCTATCGAAGTAAAAGCTGAACTCAACCTGCAAGCTAAGAGTCTGAAAACATATTGCACAAAACACACGCCGCCCGTTGCTGTTCGAATGTCTATGCAAAACTATTTGCAGCAGGACACGGGCGCAACACCCCTTCTCAATCTTCCATTATACACTGTGTGCACTTTTGTGCAGGAATGCCAAAACATCATATCCCGCCGCACTCTCTCCACATCATAGCATATTGAGTCGACTTGCCATGCAAGGTATGGATAGCGAGGCTTAGGAGGGCTGCAGACGGCGAGCGCGCAGTTTATTCATCTACCAACGAGCCACCCCGTGCGAGCGGGTCTCCATTCACACGCCTGTGGCGGAGAGGAAGGCATCCAGCTCTTCAAGGGCGCGTTGCTGGGCGGGGCAAGAGCGGCGGCGAGCCCCCAGGGTGAGGCTGCAGCGTTTCTTACCCGAAAAGTGGTAGGTGGTGAGGCCCAGATTGCGCAGGGACTCCATGCGCTCGCGCAGCGCGGTATAAAAGAAGAGTGGCAAGGGTGCCTCACCGGCAAGGGTGTCGAGGTGAATGTCAACGGGTGGTGTTTGCTTGCGCAGATGAGCAGCCACCAAGGGGAGCCCAATGTCTACCAACAAGCGGCGCATGCGCTCAAAGAGGTATTCCAGCGGCATGGTTTGCAGCGGGCATTCATGCTCCAAGTAGAGCATGATACCCTGCGCAATCTCTGCGCTGCAAGGCAGCGTGGTGCCGGCTTGCTGTGCGGCTTCTTGCAAAAGCTGCTCCACCCACCGCCAATCGTAGTCGGAGATGATGCAATGCCCCGTTTGTAATAGCGGGCGTCTGGTCGCAAGAGATATCATCAGATGAAGAGTTTGCGTTGCAGGGGGTCGTTCAGGCTCTTGCGCTCCATTTTGCGCACCAACTCGATGAACTCTTCCACGTTCTGGAACTGCCGGTAGACGGATACATAGCGGATGTAGGCTACGGGGTCGATGCTCTGCAGCTTTTCAATCACTTTCATGCCGATGACGGATGAGGGTATCTCGCGCTGGTGGTCGCGGTGCAGCTCGGATACGATTTCATCTGCCGCAACATCCAGCTGATCCATGCTCACGGGGCGCTTCTCGCACGCTTTAATCATGCCGCGCAAGATTTTTTCGCGGTTGAGCGCCTCGTGCACGTTGCCACGCTTGAGCACGCGCAACTCTGTGCGCTCGATTTGCTCATAGGTGGTGTAGCGGTAGTTGCAGCGCAGGCACTCGCGCCTCCGCCGTATACAGGTCCCGTCTTTCGACATGCGTGAGTCGATGACCTTGTCTTCCATGTATCCGCACTGTATGCATCGCATGCGCTCATGCTACCACAAGTTCTGGTACCGTCAACCATGATTCTGTGCCACATCTTATGATTGCTGAAGTTGCGCCCCCTGCCCTATTTCTAAGTTTTCCTAAGAATCGAAACTTTTTTAGAATTATTCTAATTTTCTACTTGACTTTTGGTAGGATTTGCGTTAGATTGTGCGTGGCACCTCCCGAGAGGGAACAATTCTACAACACAATACACACAAACAACCCCATAACCAGAAAGGAACAAGGAACATGAAGAAGTACATCTGCACCATCTGTGGCGCTGTCGTTGAAGGCGAAGAGACACCGGCCGTATGCCCCGTCTGCAAGGCCAAGACCTTCAAGGAAATGGACGAGAGCAAGAAGGTATATGCTGATGAGCACCGCATTGGCGTGGCCCAAGGCTTGGACGAATGGGTGGTCCAGGGTCTGCGCGAGAACTTCACGGGCGAGTGCTGCGAAGTAGGCATGTACTTGGCCATGAGCCGCCAGGCCGAGCGCGATGGCTACCCCGAGATTGCAGAAGCCTTCAAGCGCTACGCCTTTGAGGAGGCCGAGCACGCCGCCAAGTTCGCCGAATTGCTGGGTGAGGTGCTCACGGAAGACACGGAAAAGAACGTGCAGATGCGAGCCGATGCCGAGTACGGTGCATGCGAAGGCAAGCTGGCCATTGCCCGCCGCGCCAAGGAGCTGGGCTACGACGCCATCCACGACACGGTGCACGAGATGTGCAAGGATGAAGCGCGCCACGGCCGCGGCTTCGACGGGCTGCTCAAGCGCTACTTTGGCAAATAAGACAGACGGCTGCCCTCCCCTATGACAAATCGCGGGCTGCGAGGTTCCCCACCTTGCAGCCCGATTTTATTTTTAGCAAGCGCAGCAGAGTTCGCTCAAGACATGGTGCACACCAAGCCCAATGAGGAGAAGCCCTGCGAGCGTTTCCAGCCACTGGGTGGGCAAGCGGTGCAGCAAGCGAGCAGAATGAAAGGATGCCATCGAGCAGCAAAAAGTAATCACGCCGATGATACAAACAGCCAGCAACAACTGCTGCCAGCCCACAATAGCACCGCCAATATCGCCCAGAGCCATGCATACCCCCACAGCCAAGGCGTCAATACTAGTAGCAATGCCCACCACCATCAGCGCAACAAAGGCCAGCGGCTTGGGAGATACCTCCTCATCCTCGCCATCTTTCTTCCAAGCTTGGCGGATGATACTACCGCCCAACAAGCAAAAGACCGCGAGCACAATCCAATGATCCCACGCATCGACCACGTGCCGCAAGCGAGCACCGCCCACATACCCCAACAAGGGCATGAGCGCTTGGTACCCACCCACAACCAAGGCTAACCACAGAGAAGACAGCGCGCGGCGCTCTCTCAAAATAAGACCGTATGAAAAGGAATAGACGGTAGCATCCACCGCTAGAATGGCGCCAACAAGAGCTATTTCTGCGTAATTCATCACTTGCTACAACATCACAGGAACCGCAACCACAAATACACCATGGAGATGATGATGGAAATGAGCATCAGCGGGTAAGCCACTTTCATGAAGCCAAAGAAACTCACCACCAATTTATGCTTGCGAGCCATGGCCAGAGCCACCACATTGGCACTAGCGCCCACCACCGTGCCATTGCCACCCAAGCACGCGCCCAATGAAAGCGCCCACCAGAGCGGTTCGATATTAGCATAGCCCATGGCTCCCATGTCCTTGATGAGGGGAATCATGGTCGCAACAAAGGGGATATTATCCACAAAAGAAGACATGATGGCACTCATGAACAGTACCGTCATCGTGGTAGCCGTGGGGTCGCCCCCGGTCAAATCCATAGCACGAGCCGCCATCCAGTTGATGACACCGTTCACCTCCAAGCCACCAACCAAGACAAAGAGCCCGATGAAGAAGAAGATGGTAATCCACTCCACCTGAGAGAACACACGCTCCAGCACGCGCTCGCGACCAGGCATCGTCATGAGCATGAGCAAAGATGCCCCCGTGACGGCAATGGTACCTGATTCAAGCGTCCAGCCCGGTATCTGGCCATGAGAACAAAACAGCACCACCGTGACACTCAGCGTGAAGAGAGAACGCTGCAACATGGCTTTGCTGCGGATGAGCCCCTGCGTCTTGATGTTCATGATACGCTGGCGGCGGGTTCCATCTTTGCGCAGCTCCTTGCGGTAAATCAGAATGATGAGCGCCATCGTCACCACAAATATAACCACGCAAGGCAGCGCCAACACCCGCACAAAGGACATGAAATCCAGCTCTTTCACAGCGCTTGCAATCATGATATTGGGCGGGTCGCCAATCATGGTAGCTGTGCCGCCAATGTTGGAAGCAAATATCTGCGCCATCACAAAGGGCATGGGAGAAATGCGCAGGTCTCGTGTGAGTGCAAAGGTGACCGGCACGGTGAGCAACACCGTCGTCACGTTGTCTAGCAAAGCCGAACACAGCGCCACGATGACTGAGAGACTAATGAGCAACGCAATGGGGTTGCCCTGCGTCTTCTGAGCTGCCCACACAGACAAAAACTTGAAAAGCCCCGTCTTGCTCAAGATGAGCACCTGTATCATCATCCCAATCAGCAAAGCCAGCGTATTAAAATCAATATGCGCGATGGCTTGCTCTTGGGTAATCACCCCCGTGAGCACCATGAGCATGGCGCCAAACAAGGCAATGACCGTGCGGTTCACCTTCTCCGACACAATCAGCGCATAGGTGACAAGAAAAATGACTAAAGCTGCACAAACGGTATAAGACATAACATCCACACCTCTCTTTTTAGAAAAGGTCGGAGATGATACCCTAACCCACCTCAGATGGCAAGCTTAATCGTTTCTTTGTCTTCTAAAAACAAGCTATTTGCCACGCATTTCAAGCTCCCCCCGAACATATTTTGCTAAAATGTGAGAAATTCCCCGAAAAATCAACACTCACCCAGCATTTTGAGCTTCACAATACCCTAGAAATCGTGTAGAATAAAAGCACGATATGGCTATTCGCATGCAAAAAACGCTCAAAAAGTGTGCTTCTATTCAGGGCACTTCGCTTCACACGGGTAAACCGGTCAAACTGACAATCAAACCGGCAGAAGTGAATACCGGTCTGAAATTCCGTCGCATCGACCTGCCCGACAAGCCTTTCATCGACGCCTCTGCCGCTAATGTGCAGACCGTTGAACGCGCCACCACACTGGCAGATGGCTCCGTCAAGGTACACACCGTAGAGCACATCCTCTCTGCCCTGACAGGCATGGGGGTAGACAACGCCATCATTGAAATGGATGCCAACGAACCGCCCATCGGCGACGGTTCCGCTGCACCCTATGTCGAACTTATCAAGAACGCAGGCCTCGAAGAGCAGGAAGCTCCCTGCCACGTGTGGGAAATCCGCGAGCCCTATCAGGTTGAAAACAAGAATGGCTCCCGCATCATCATCATGCCGGACAAGGAGTTCCGCATTTCCCTCACCGCTGTTGGTCCCAACGGCCGCGTGACTCAATTCTTCACCTCCGTCATCAACCCGGAGACCTATGAAAAAGAGCTTTCCACAGCTCGCACCTTCTGCTTCTACGAGGATATTCAACCCTTGTTGGAAAAGGGCCTCATCCAGGGTGGCACGCTCGACAACGCCATCGTCATCAAGGGCGACCAATACCTCTGCGCAGGTGGTCTGCGCCACCACAACGAATGTGCCCGCCACAAGGCCATGGACCTCATCGGCGACCTGATTCTCAACGGCCGCCGTATCTTGGGTCACGTCATCGCCATCATGCCGGGCCACGGCATCAACACGCAAATGGCCGCCAAGCTGCAAAAGAGCTACGAAAGCATGGAAGCCCTGAAGCCCAAGCCCTTCGTCTTCCCCTCTGGCGAGACGGTGCTCAACACGTCCGAGGTGCTCAAGCTCCTGCCCCATCGCTTCCCCTTCCTCATGGTGGACCGCGTGCTGGGCTTTGAGGGCGACAACAAGTGCATTGGCCAGAAGAACCTGACCATGAACGAGCAGTTCTTCCAAGGCCACTTCCCTGGCAAGCCTGTCATGCCCGGCGTGCTGCAGCTTGAAGCCATGGCCCAAGTGGGCTCCATCCTCATGCTCCGCATCCCCGAGAACCAAGGCAAGATTGGCTACTTCATGAGCTGCGACAAGGTCAAGTGGCGCAAGCCTGTGGAACCGGGTGATGTGCTCATCATCGAAGCAGAGCTCACCAAGATGCGCGGTGCCATCGGCGTATGCAATGGCCGCTGCACAGTCAACGGTGAAATCACCTGCGAAGCTGAGCTGAAATTCATGGTAGCAGATGCCTAAATGGCTAATTTTTGCCACAATATCAAAAAAAATGAAGAACGGTGCTTGACATACGCCAATTTTGGAGTATGATAGCCACCCCGACCGCGCAAGCGAGTCTGCAGAAAATCTTCTAAACGAAAAGAAATACTGACTATGAGCAAGAGAACATACCAGCCTACCAAGCGCTGCCGCAAGCGCCAGTACGGTTTCCGCGCCCGCATGGCCTCCAAGAACGGTCGCGCCATCCTCGCACGCCGCCGCGCCAAGGGGCGTAAGCGTCTGCTGCCCAAGGGTGCAGAGATTCAATACAAGCGTCACACCATCCAGCACGGTGTATAAACCCGTCTGGGGTGGGGAACCCGCCGCGCATCGATGCGCCTAGCATCACCAACGACGCGAGCAACTGGTTCTTCACGCAGGATAACGCAACGCCCTGTGTAAGATGCTGCTGACACGGCGCCATACCATGAAGCGAGCCAGTGAGTTCGCGATGGTGCGAGCCGAAGGCACATCGACCGCAGGGCGTTTCCTTGTACTCAACACTGCCCCTTCGCCCGATGGCGCAGCGGTTGCTTCGCGTTTTGGCATTATCACCACCAAACGCATAGGTCACGCCGTGACGCGCAACAAGCTGCGCCGCCAGGTACGCGAAATCTTGCGAGAACACGCAGAGCCCCTCTCCAGCGGGCTTTTTGTTGTTCTCGTAGTGCGCGCAGCAGCCGCGCGAGCAAGCTACCACGAACTGGAAGCTGATTTTCTGCATGCGCTGCGCCGCCAACTCCGCAAAATCACAACATGCTGAAACGCCTAGTCATTGCCCCCGTGCTATTTTACAAGCGCTTTGTGAGTGCCCCGTTGCATGCCATAGCAGGGCCGATGGCGGGCTGCCGTTTTACCCCCACATGCTCCACCTATTTCATAGAAGCCGTGAAGACGCACGGCGCCTTGAAGGGGGCAGCCATGGGAATTTGGCGCATCATGCGCTGTAATCCGTGGGGCGGGTGTGGGCACGATCCTGTGCCACCTGCTCGCTCTGCAAAATCGTAAACCTCAACTATCATCACACACAACATGGACAAGACCGCTTGGTTCGTCGTAACCCTCTGTGTGGGGCTTCTTGGGCTCAACTTCTGGTACCAGAGTGAGCAGCAAGCCGCCACGCCTCCGGCTCAGCCTACTGCACAAGTAGCTCCCGCCACCCCCGTAGCACAGCCTGCCGCAACCGCCACCACGCCCGTGGCAGATGCCGCTCCCGTTACTACGACTCGCACTCCCCAAATCATTGCCACCCTCACCTCCCGAGACAAGGCCGGCAAGCCTGTAGCACGCTACAATTTCCAAGACTTGGGTGGTAGCTTGCGCAGCGTGGATATGATTGGCAAGGCCATCAACAGCACACGCCCCGAATTGGCTCAGGATGTGAGCATCAACGGCAATGCCTCTCAGGGCATCGGCACGCTCATGTTCGGGCTGAGCAACACACAGGCACCGGCCTACGATCAATCCCCCTACCAAATCATCCCCGAGCAGACCAACGACACCCAAGTCGCTATGTGGGCACGCGTGGGTGACTTGATTGTGCGCAAGATATACTCCCTCAAGCCGCTGGATGTTGACCGCGATGGCGAAAAAGTGACCGTAGACGGCAATGCTTATGTGCTCAAGCTCAAGGTAGATATCCAAAACACCTCCAACAACACCTTGGCCGCCAATAACTGGGGCCTCTACGCCGGCGGTATGAGCCAAATCTCCAAGGAGGAAGGCAACTACTACACCTACTATGTGCGCTTGGAAGACGGCGATTTCGAGAAGGAAACCCCGGGTTCCTTCCGCCCGCTCATCTTCGGTTCCGACAAGGAACGCATCTACACCACCGAGTGCGACAACCTGACATGGGGCGGCACCATGAATCAGTACTACTCCGCCATCGTGCAGCCCACCGAGGGCTCTGGCAACAACGCCTTCTATGCAGCTCCCGTCAAGTACACCCTGCCCGTCTCTGGCGAACAAGCAGAGGGTGTAGAGCTCGGCATGGGCATACCTGATTTCACACTCTCCCCCAAGACGGCTGAGATGCAGGGCGGCCAGAAATCTCTTTCCTTTGAGATTTTCACCGGTCCCAAACTCAATCTCATGCTCAGTGACATGACGTCGGATTTCCGCATGATTGACCGCATCATGGACTACGGCTGGCTCTACCTCATCAGCTACCCCATGAACTGGCTCATCAACGTCTTCTACAGCTGGTTCGGCAACTGGGGTTGGGCTATCGTGGCCATGACCATCGTGGTGCGCTTGCTTATCTGGCCGCTCTACCTCAAGAGCTACCGCAGCATGAAGGCCATGAGCAGCCTGCAACCCGAGATGCAGAAACTCAAGGAGAAGTACCCGAATGACCAGCAGAAGGTCAGCATGGAGATGATGAAGCTCTACCGCGACCGCGGCATCTCCCCCATGGGTGGCTGCCTGCCCATGTTCTTGCAGATTCCCGTGTTCTTCGCCTTCTTCTATGTGCTGCAAACAGCGGCCGAGTTCCGCGGGGCTCCCTTCTTGGGCTGGGTCACAGACCTCTCCCAGATGGATACGGTGTACACCCTCACCGTCCTGGGCTGGGACTTGCCCATCAACATTCTGCCGGTGGTGATGGCTGTTTCCATGATTGTGCAGATGGCCATGACCCCGCAGGCTGGCGACCCGATGCAGCAGCGCATCATGAAGTTCATGCCAGTGATTTTCTTCCTCTTCTGCTACACTTACCCCAGCGCACTGGCCTTGTACTGGACAACCACCAACATCATCTCCATCATCCAGACGCTCATCATCCGCCGCATGCCCCTGCCGGAGCCCAAGGCTCCTGCCCAAAAGAAGAAGGGCAAGAAGGGCTTTATCGAGCGCATGATGGAAGCCCAGCAAGCAGCCTTGGCTGAGCAACAGCGCCAAGCTCAAATGCGCAACGTGACGCCCAAGAAATAAGGCATAGCAAGTTGCTTTTCTGCACCCCGCATTCTCTCCGAATGCGGGGTGCTTTGGCTATGAGGGGGTGCCACATGTGCGGCACGTGGCTCAAGTCTTGCGGAGAGGCAAGCCGCTCTGCTATACGAATAGCACGCACGGATTGACCCACCGGCAGCCACAATATGAAAACAGACATCATCCGCATCCAGAAAAAAATTGGCGTGACAGCAGATGGCATCATCGGCCCACGCACCGTACAAGCCCTCACGCGCGAGCTGGGCATCACCCCGTCTCACACGCCCCAGTGGCCCACGCAAGCTGAGGTACGCCAAGGAACGAGCTTCTTTGGACGCCCTGGCAATGAAGGCTCGCTCATGCCCATCGTGCCGCCCTATCCCCTGCTCTACGATGGCAAAGCCGTGCGGAGCATACGCGTACACGAGCTCATAGCCCCGCATGTACAAGCCGCCCTGCGCGAAGTGCTAGAGCACTATGGGTTAGACGAAATCCACCGCTTGGGGCTGGATTTATACGGCGGCTGCTACAACTACCGCACAAGCACAGGCGGCAGCGCCCTCTCCATGCATGCGTGGGGCATCGCGCTCGATTTTTCGCCCGCAGCCAACGCCTACAAGACAAAAGCACCGCGCGCTACGCTCTCGCACCGCGATTGCCGCCCTTGGTGGGAGATTTGGGAAAGCCACGGCGCGGTCTCGCTGGGGCGCGAGCGCGATATGGATTGGATGCACGTTCAATTTGCCCGTCTCAACTAAGTAGGCCCCGCATCCCAAGCGTTTGCACAAAAAAGCATCCCCATTCGCGCAGAACGGGGATGCTTTTTGTGTATTTTATTAAGACTTTCTACTGAGCCAGCAGCTTACATGCAAGCTTTGAGGCGAGCCAAGATATTATCCTTGGAAGTAGCACCCATGATGGTATCCACCACTTCACCATTCTTGAAGAAGAGAAGCGTAGGAATGGAGCGGATGTTGTAGCGAGTTGCCAAGGCGGAAGCTTCATCCACATTCACCTTGCCAACCTTGGCCACGCCAGCCACTTCCTTAGCGACCTGGTCAACGATGGGGGAAATCATCTTGCAGGGACCACACCATGTGGCCCAGAAATCCACCACCACGGGTACAGGAGAGGAAAGAACCTCTGCCTCGAAATTGCTTTCTGTAATCTGTAATGACATAGTATATGATGAGACTCTTCAGTTGAGAATCTGTTGAAATTTTATTCTTCTTCTTCAGCTTCTTCCTCTTCTGCTGCTTCTTCAGCACCTTCATCCTCGCTGTCGGAGGAGGCGTAATCAGCACCAGCATCAGCCGCAGCACCGGCTGTGGGCTTGCCAAAGAGACCTTCTGTCACACGACCCGGAGTCTGGTCGATGCTGTACTGCATCCAGCACAGGAAAGCCATGAGAAGAAGAGCAACAATGCCCAAGCCAAGCAACACGGGGTGAAGCTTCTTGGGTTCTTCATCTTCCTCCTCATCCTTAGGACGGCTGAAACCAGCGGGCTTGGTGAAACCAGCGGGCTTAGCAAAGCCAGCCGGCTTGCCAATGGGAGCCGTAGCGGTGGGCATTGCCGCAGTGGGAGTAGCTGCATCAGCCTCAGGCTTAGCGGGCTTGGAAGCAGGCATGGGAGCCGTAGCAGCTGCGGGAGCCACAGGTGCCACGGGGGCAGCAGGAGCGGCGGGAGCCACGGGCTTGGGTGCACCGGGAACGGCGGAGCGAGCGGGCATGCTCAGCGGCACAGTAGGAGCGGGACGCGGAGCGGCGGGTGCTGCAGGAGCGCCGGGACGAGCCGGAGCAGAAGGAGCCAGCGGCACCGTGGAAGCCGGAGCGGAAGGAGGTACAGGAGCACCTGCGGGGCGCACAGGAGCAGAGCGCACGGGAGCCACAGGCGCAGTAGGCGCGGCGGGTGCTGCAGGTGCAGCGGGGCGTGCGGGCGGCACGGGAACAGCAGGACGAGGTACGGAAGGAGGCACGGGAGCTGCAGGGGCAACCGGACGAACAGGTGCGGGAGGCGGAGGAGGTGTGCTCATAGCGTCAGTAAAGTCTATAACCGCAAATGCGGATTTCCTTTATTTTGCATTTTTTTCATTCTAATGCAAGCGGAAAACGCCCGCCCAAGCTATTTTTTTACCACAAAAGGCAGCTTACGCGAGTTTTCCCTTCACAGGTCAGCCAAAACGCGCCCAAAAGTCTCTTTGCAGGGGGTGCCACGCGAGCAAAGAGACCTAGGGAGCAAGAGTGAAGAAGCACTACTCAGCGGGAGTCGGCAGGCACCCCCCACCTGCGGTAAAGAGAGGGCTTACCCGCGGGCTCCAATGGTTGCTGCCACGAATGGTCCTCTGGCACGTTCATGGCATTGAGCATGGCGGCATCAGCCCGGCAGATATCCACAAAAGCACGGCGACGCGGGCTCCCGCCTTCGGTCCATCTTTTCACACCATTTCTCCAAGCGGTGAGGGGCATGAAGCGCCCCACCCGGAAGGCATAATTAAACATGGAACGCGCACGGCCAAGATTCCCCTTATTAAACTCTTGCTGAGCCCATTGCAATAAGTTCATGGAGTAATAAGAAGGCCAGGCAGTAAGCATCGTCCCTTTCATCCCATCGCCTACATAGTGGCGCCGCAACAATTTTTCTACCTCCACACACTTGGCACGGCGGTCCATCACCTCGGCCAACATCACCACGGTAAAAAGCTGCTTGGGGTTGGCATGGTGCACCTGCCAGAGCAGCGCTTCCATCTTCTCCCAATCTGGCTCCACATCGTAGGGCAAGAGCGCGTAGCAATCCATCACACCTGGGTCAGGGTAATGCTGCACCACCTGCCCCAAGAAATCGCGCAATTCTGGCGTCGGGGTTTCCTTGCGCACCATTTCATCATAAGTCCATTGGGCTAGCCATGCGGCAGAGGTGCGTTCGTAGAACTTCCATGCACCAGCCAACACACCACCGGCAAGGAGAACCAACACGCATTTGCCCATCAAGCCTTGGGCGCGCACCGGCACCATGCGTGGTCCACTCCCCTCTGCCCAGCGGCGGCCAAGCGTCTTCCACGAAAACTCGGCATGAACCCGGGGAGAAGCCAGCAAGCCACAACAAAAAGCAGACAGGGAAGCCAAGGAAAAATCATGCCACACGAAATCAGTAGCCGCAGCCACCGCCACCACCGCCAGCACCAGCATAGCCAAAGCCACCTTGTGGCGACGCGTGGCATCCACCTGCTCCGACACCAAGGTCAGCCCACCAGCGCACAGGTGCGCCCCCAGCACGCCAAGCAATAGCAGCGCGCCGATGGGGCCATAGTCCACCCATGCCTGCAAGTATTCATTGTGGGCAAAATTGGGGGTATGCCACTCATTAAACACGGGCACAATTTCCCATTGCGAGGCACCCACGCCGTAGCCCCACGCAGGGGCATCGGGTATCACCCGGCAGAGATCACTCCAAATCTGGTAGCGCAAGTGCGTATCCACGCCTGCGAATATGCGCTGGAGCAAGTCGCCAAAACACAAGCCATACACCCCCGTGCCCACCAGCGTAATCAACAACAGCCCCACCAGCACCGTCCACACACCAATTCGCTGCCCAGCATACAAGCGCAGCACCAGCCACAGAACCCAGCCCACCACAGCCACCACAGGCAGCACCAACCACACCACGCGCGAGCCGCAAAAGAAGGAGGCGGCCACAGCCCCTACTCCCAACATCGCTTGCAGCACCGCGCTCGCGCTCCATCGCCCCTTCCACAAGGTGAACCACAGCAATGCCGCGCCCCCCATAGCCAAGAACAACGCCGCAAAATTCTTGTACAAAAACAAGGTGACATAGGGTGAGTTAGGCCCCGTCAGGCTCATCGTGGGGCGCCCCAGCCAGCACAATTCCGAATCCACATGACGCATCACCACAAAGGCGACCATGTTGGCAAACAAGGCCAGCGCCAGCACCCACACCAAGCCTCTATTCCGTTTCATTTGCCCAGCATACACACCAGCCACATAAAAAACGCCACAGCTCACAATCAGGGCAGATTCGCGCCACGATTCCACCACGGCATAGCTGTGCTCGCTACGCGCCAAAAAGTACCCACCAACGCCCAGCGCTACCCATGCCAGCATGGGGATGCGCACAAATTTGAGCCCGCTCAGCACCCCCAACAACGCCAAAACCACCACCACACACAGCCCACCGGCGTATGGCAAGGCGGAGTATGCGTGCGCATCAACCACACACATCGATGCCACCCACAGCAAAGCCAACACACACCCTGCCACCTTTCCCACGGGGCTCTCCACAAATCGTTTTTTCACTACTCCCTCTGGCATGCTGACACCATAGCAAATCTTGCGTGCCAACGCAAGAAAATGAACCCACACAGCCGATTTTGCCCCCAGATAGAGACTCTACAGCCCCGCTCAAGGGGCATATTTTGCTTTATTCTTGACGCAGAGCACCTATTGTGTCAAATTGGCGCAGACATGAAACTCCTGCTCACCCTCACCGACCAAAGTTTCACCGCTACCAAATCGGTGGGCATCTTCAATGTCTCGATGGGCTTGGCTAAGGGGCTGATGCAATGCCCCGAAGTGAGCGAGCTGCATATCCTCGGCAACAATGAATGCGCCGCAGCCTTTGCCGATTGCCCTGCACATGTGCACCTGCACGAGCTCGACCGCCCCGTGCCCCGGCGCTTTGGCCGCGTCTTCTGGGATCAACTCGGCCTCCCCGCAGCCATACGCCGCATCCGCCCCGATTGGGCCCTGCTGCCCAAAGGCTACCCGCCTTTCTTCCCCCGCTTGGGTCACACCAAGCTGGCCTGCTACCTACACGACGTCAACTGGGAATACTACGAGAAGCAAGGCAAATCTCAAGCCTCACCCTTCCCTGCACACGAGCTACTCTACTTCCGCACGCTGGCCAAGCGCGCGCTCACAGCCTCCCAACTCGTGCTCACCTCCACCCAGTTCAACAAGCAGCGTTATCTCGAATATGTGCCCCAAGCGCAGGTAGCCGTTGTGGGCATTGGATTCGACTCCGAGCCCTGCACGCTCCTGCCCCACGGGCAAGACATCCTCTTTTTCACCTCCTCTTTTCCCCACAAGCTTACCACCCTCGGCATCGAGCGTCTGCAGAGCTGGTTGCAGCAAATCCCCCAAGCAGACAGCGTGCGCATCCATGCCGTCGGTTCCCTGCCACCCGGGGTCAACCTCCCCGATGCACGCTGGATTCACCACGGCCGCATCCCCCAAGCAGAGCTGCAGCAGCTCATGTCCACCACCTGCCGCGTGGCGGTCTACTTCTCCGCCTACGAGGGCTTCGGCATGCCCCCAGTCGAGTGTCTGCGCGCCGGGCTTCCCTGCGTCGCTTCCGATTTGCCCCCCATCCGCGAAAACATCCCCGCACCATACCTTTTTGCCAACGAGGATGAAGCCGCCTTCATCCGCACCATGAACGCCGCCTACCAAGCCACCACGCCCCCGCTGTGCCCCACTTATCCCACTTGGGCGCAGGTCGCCCAGCGCTGCGTCCAAGCCATGCTCCAAGGATAGCGCGCCAAGCCGCGCAAATCGCGGCTCGCCAATAAGCGCAATCAGGCTAAAATCAAAAAATTACCGAATTTAATTTAAAATTCGGCTTTCTAGCAGATTATCCTCGTGTTATGACACTTTTTCCTTGTCAAAAGCGTCATAAATTGTTACTATCTGGGCGAGTTCGAGACATGAAGCACATCTTACACATCATTCTGGCTGTGTGTGCCTTGATGCTACTGGACGGATGCCAGCAGCAACAGCAGCAACTGCAGCAGAACGCCCGCACGCCAGCATACGTGTACCGCAAGGGGTACACCGCTATCCTGCGCAATGGGCGAGCCATCGCGCCGCCTCATGCGCCGCGATGCATCAAGCGTGCCATTGCAGCGGGCAACAAGATTATCCGCAAGCCCTACCGCTTGGGGGGCGGGCATCGTAGCCATGTGGATTCGGCCTATGACTGTTCGGGCTCCGTAGCCTTTGTGCTGCGCGAAGCAGGCATGCTCAAGGATGGAGCAGCGCCCTCCTCGGGAGACTTCCTGCGCTGGGGGCGCCCCGGCTTTGGCAAATGGCTCACCGTGTACGCCAAGCGTGGGCATGTCTTTTTGATTGTAGCAGGCCTGCGCTTCGACACCTCGGGCAGCGGGCGTCGAGTCGGGCCGCGCTGGTATGAGAAGTCGCGTCCGTGCGGTGGCTTCAAGGTGCGCCACATCCCCGGCTACTAAAATATTTCCTTAAAGATGAACGAAGAAAACGAACGCAACCACGGCACCCAACGCATCGATGCCATCATGCAGCGTTGGGGGCTGGAAAACCACGACCTTGTCACCGTATCGCTGGAACAGCTCACCCACAAGCAAGTGCAAAAAGCACGTCAGGGTCGCCAGCTCACCCTCAAAATGATGCAGAAGGTAGCACGCGCGCTCAACGTGGCCATTTGGGAGAAGCTGGCAGCAGCCGACCGCGAGCTGTACTACGAGTACATCCACCGCGATCTCTTCTCCTACGCCAAAGGATACGCCCCCAACTGGCCCGACCCCAACAGCAATCTTACCCCCCGCGAGGAGTAAACCATGGCACAGAGCGTGACCGAACTGCTGGCACGCCTGAAGTGGGCTGTGGAAGCAGAAGTGGGGGAACAAAGCGTAGTGGGCGAAATCGGCTCTTGCAAAATAGCCGGTAGCGGGCACATTTACTTCACCCTCAAGGATACGACTGCGCAGTTGCAGTGCGTGCTATACCGCTACCAAGCGGCGGCTAGTCGAGTACGTCTGCGAGAAGGCATACAAGTGGAATTAGCCGGCAAGGCCACCGTATGGGAAGGCCGTGGCTCGCTGCAATTTGTGGTGAGCCGTGTCAAAGAAGCGGGAACTGGCAGCTTGCAGCAACAATTTGAGGCTCTCAAACGCAAACTGGAAGCGGAAGGGCTTTTTGCCGCCGCCCGCAAGCGTCCCCTGCCCCCTTTCCCGCAGAGCGTGGGGCTCATCACCTCTGCCACAGGCGCGGTCATCCAAGATATGCGCCACCGGCTCGAGCAACGCGCCCCGTGGATGCAAGTCTACCTTCTGCCCGTGCAAGTTCAGGGCAAAGGAGCCGAGCACGGCATCGCCAGCGCCATCTCCCGCTGGAGCGCACCAGAGGAAAACAACCTGCCGAGGGTGGACTACATCATCGTGGCTCGCGGTGGTGGCTCCATGGAAGACCTGTGGTGCTTCAACGAAGAAGTTGTCGCCCGAGCTATCGCCACATGCAGCGTGCCGGTCATCTCCGCTGTGGGTCATGAAACAGATTTCACCATCGCGGATTTTGTGGCAGACCTGCGCGCGCCCACCCCCACGGCGGCCATTGAGCTCAGCACACCAGATGCCGCCACCCTCAGCGCCTACCTCGACCAAACCCACCAGCAGCTCCACCGCCGCCTCAACACGGCCTTGGAAGCCGCCCACCTGCGCCTGCGCTTGGCCGAGCAAAGCAAACTGCGTGCCCCGCAAGAAACGCTCGCCCCCTTCGCCCAGCGCTTGGACGAGTTGGAGGAAGACATGCGCCTTTCCTGCCACCACCGCTTGGATTCCCTGCGCACCGCCCTGCAAATATACGCCGCCAAAGTTTCACCCCGCGCCCTGCTCTCGGATATAGCCGCCACGCACCAGCAACTCGCCACACAAGAGAAGCTCATCCTCTCCACCGCTAGAGCCGCGCTCGACCGCAAAAAAGCTCACCTGCGCGAAAAAGAAGCCGCCATCACCGCAGCCAGCCCCCAAAACGCCCTCGACCGCGGCTTTGCCCTCGTGCGCAAGCCCGATGGCCAACTGGCGCGCCATGCTGCCGAACTTCCTGCGGGTACCCAACTGCATATCCGCTTGGCAGAGGGCGAAATCGGCGCCCAAGTTCTCTGATTTTCTCGGGCTCGCAGCTCCATTTTGCAAAAAAATGAGATTTTTTACAAAAAAAGACTTGCAATCGGATTCCAGCTCGTGTATATTTGCGCCGCACCCAGTGCAACAACCAATGCTCGGATGGCGGAATTGGTAGACGCGCTAGACTAAGGATCTAGTGGAGCGATCCGTGGGGGTTCGAGTCCCCCTTCGAGCAGCAAATGATAAAGCCCTTGCAAATCTTGCAAGGGCTTTTCTTTTTCACCTGCACCTCACCGCATCTTGGCTTTATCCTTGCAATTGGGCGCGGGGGCGCTACAATACGGCGCGTGAACATGCCCACAGACCACAGAAAGCAGCTCTGCGAGGAGCTGCAGCGCTATCTACACTCACACCCCGAGCGCGCAGAAGTAGCGCAGCAGATTCTTGACTTTGTGGTGCAGACGCCCGATTGCTTTTGCCGCAGCCACGCGGCGGGCCACATCACGGGTTCGGCCTGGCTGCTGAGCCCAGATGGCAGCCAGGCGCTTCTCACACTACACCGCAAATTGGGGCGGTGGTTGCAGCCGGGTGGGCATGCCGATGGCTGCAGCGACACCTTATCCACCGCGCTGCGCGAGGCGACAGAGGAAAGCGGCATGAGCGGCATCGTCCCGCTCCTGCGGGAAATATATGATGTGGACATCCACCGCATCCCCGCGCGAGCACAGGAGCCAGCACACCTGCACTACGATATCCGCTACTTGCTGCGGGCTCCGCACACGCAGTTTTGCGTCTCGCACGAGTCGGACGACTTGGCATGGTGGGCCCCGCAAGATTTTGCGAACCGGCGCGCAGAGCTCGATGAAGCAGTGCTGCGTATGGCGCGCCTCTGGGTGGCACGGCAAGGTCTGGCAGCACCCGCTTTTTAGCTTGCCCCGCGGGGGGAAATGCACTATAACGGGGGGACGCAAACATTTTTTATACTCTCTCTCCCCCCCGACATGAAGAGGTTTTTCCTTCTACTCGCAGCCTGCTGCACCCTGAGCCACGCGCAAGAGCCAAGCGTGGAGACCAGCGTATTGAGCTACCGGCGCAGCTACCGCATCCCCACGATTGAGGGGACATCCCGCATGACACTGGCGCTTGCCTTCACCCCGCCGGCTGGTTATGTGGTGCGCGAGCAGGCCGCCTTGCAGGGCAGCATCAAGGGGACGGATGCCACGGGCAAAAGCATCGAGTGCAAGAGCTCGGCTGTGAGCATTTGCCACAAAGCCCCCGGCTGCGCCCAAACAGAGCTGGCACTTGTGCCCCACCCCAAAGGCGACTGGCTGCGCTTGCAAGGCAGTGTCAAGCTCACCTTGGCGGCAGATGTGGCCCTTCAGCCGCGCCACAAGCTTTCCCTCACCGAGCCATCGGAGTTCACGCTGGGGGGCGTGACGTACAAATCCACACCCGCCGCCGCCAACAAGGCAAAGGGCAACATGGAGAGAGGCCAACTTCAATCCGCCGAGCTCACCCTCAGCTACCCCTCAACGGTACATGTGCTGCATATTTGCCGCATCTGGGAAGATGCCGACATTGCAGACTCTCCCGCCCACCGGCAAGAGCTGACCACCAGCCAATCCAAGGGCAAAGATGGCAGCACCCAGCTCCACATCACGCTGTGGGATGCGCAGCCGCAGGAAACCATCGAGATTGTGACCTGTGGCCAGCTCCGCACAGTAGAAGTACCCGTTGATTTGCACATGAACTTGGGAGGCCAAATCCCCGCCACGGAGCTTCCCGCCGCACCTGCCAAGAAATGAACCTGAAGCACCTGATACTCCCGCTGATGCTGGCCTGCAGTCTGGGCGCAGCAGAGCAACCCAACAAAGCGCTCATCACGGCCGAGTTGGACAGCATCGAATGCCACTTTGCCCCGCAAGAGCAGCAGCCCCCCTGCACCATTCGCATCCACCTGATGCCGGAGAAAGGCATCGTCATCACCCCCATCGCGGCGGGAGACACGCCCCACGAGCCGCTGCAGTGTGTGGATGGCAAGGGGAACTTGCTGCTGGGCGCCTTCCGCGAGTGGGAGCACTGCTACGATGGTAGCGATGCCTGCCACACCGCGGTGTACGATTTTTTCACCGCCCCGCAGGGCAGCGATATCACGGTTGATAGCCATATTTCCGTGCCCATCACCCGCGAACAAGACAAGGCTCCCTTAGTCCCCTTCTCCCCCAAAGAAAACAAGCAATTGGAAGTCGCAGGACACAAGGTGACGATTGAACCCATCGCAGACACGCCCGAAACCAAACACGCCGCGCAAATCGCCTTCGCCATCACCTACGACCACCCCGATGCGAAAAAACGCCTGAGCCTGTGCGATACCAACGGCAAGGCCGTGCAATACCAAGCCCGCATCAAAGCCATCAGCAAGAGCCAAACGGGGTGGGAACAAGCCACCCGAGTGGTCTACTTCCTTGACTCGCACAAAAAAACACCGCAGCTCGCGCTGACCACCGTACCCGCCACCAGCGTGGAGCGAGTACCCGTGCATTTCCGCGCCAGCATCGGCGCGCTCGATGAAGCACCGCAGCCTGCCCCACCTACGGAAAAATAGTAGCAGCTGCTGTGTTTTTCTCTTGAAGCACACCCTCTTCCTCCTTATAATACAAGCACCATGGAAAC
Organism: Akkermansia sp.; assembly: GCA_045637025.1. Lineage (GTDB taxonomy): Bacteria > Verrucomicrobiota > Verrucomicrobiia > Verrucomicrobiales > Akkermansiaceae > Akkermansia. The sequence goes on from JAZTYM010000051.1 coordinate 61,343, forward strand.
ACCTTTGGATACCATCCGCAAAGAATCTGCCGACTACGCGGCCAAATTAGACAACATGCCGCAGGCCTCGCCCGAGCTACGCACGCTGACCAACCGCGCAGCCCGCGAGATACGGCGTAGTTTGGCGCGTTTTGATTCCAAGCTGTTGCTCATGGCAACCATCGGCTCGGTCAAGAGCGGCAAGTCCACCCTCACCAACTGCCTGACCCGCCGCAACCTGTGCGCCACCAAACTGGGCATTGAGACCACGCGCCTGCCCATGGTCATCTTGGCCAGCGATGATGGCACCGAGCGCATGGAACTCTTCTCCCCCTTGGCGGCAGATGAGCTCAGCGAGCAAGAACTCTTTGAGCTGGTGATTGATTACCTGCGCCACGTGGCTCCGCCTGAGTTCGAGGAAAAAGTCTCCATCGAGCGCCGCAGCCTCACGCAAGCCAATCTGGATGCATGGGCCATGGGGCACACCTCTGCCAGCTGCGCCGCCATCTTCTTGGTCGAGCCCGCGGCTCGCTTGCTGGGCGCAGGCATTGGCATTGTAGACATGCCGGGCATGGATGGGCTCACCTCCAACTGGCACGACGAAAAGCTGCATGATTGGATGAATGAGAATGCGGACTATTTCTTGCTGGTGCAGAGCTCATTTGCGGCGCTCACGCCCGACACGCGAGACTACTTGCGCGCAGCCATGGAGCGCTCACAGCGCCCCATCCGCGTGGTTCAAAACCGCATCGAAGCCCAATTCTGGCTCACCCCCGATGAGCAGGTGGAGCAGCAGGAGCGCCAGCAGCTCAACACCCAAAAGCAACTCAGCGATTTCATCCGCAAGGTCATCCCCGGTAGCTGGGTCAACGCCGGGCTCGCTTGGTGGCAGCAGGACAACAAATTCCGCAGCCCCGACACGCCCATCCCCACCAGCATCCCCGGCAGCAAATCCAATCTCTCCCTGCTGGAAGATGAAATCTTGGCAGATTTGCGCAACCCCGAAGTGACGCTGCGCCGCAATTCATCGGACTATCTGCTCAAGACGCTGGAGGGTCTGGACTCGCGCCTCAAAACCTTCACCCAAAACAGCCAAAACCACATCTCCAACGTGCACCGCATCCAAGCAGATGTGCACAAGCTGCTGGATTCCGCCCGAGTACGAGAAGCCATCGAAAGCAACAACCTGAAGGACGGTCGCATCCGCTGCAAATACTTGGCAGACCAAGCGAGACAAGCTCTTTACACCCGATTAGATGCCATTCTTGATTTGGCCGTCGAGGGCTACTTCCCCGAAGATTGGCTTGCCAACGAAATGATGGGTACGGAGCTCAACCGCATCCGCCTCAACGTGCAAAACGACCTCGGTGAATTGGCCAAAGAACAAGAAACCCACGTGCTGGCCCCAGCCAAGGTCTGCGAGCTCACCGAGCTAGAAAAAGAAAAAATCGAGACCTGCGCCGCCATCCTTGGTCGCCGCAAAGCGGAAGAAATGGAGAAAGACTACATCAAGGCCATCCTCAACGTGTGGGAGCATGTTGAGCTGGATAGCAACCCCATCCCCCTCCGCGAACTCAAGGAAACCACCTTCATGGGCATGATTAACTGCAGCTACAGCTACAATAAAACGGTGCCAGACTGGCGCCGAGACGGCCGAGAGGCCATAGCTGCCCGCTTGGAGCAATGGAGTCGCCGCGTGGGAGAAGCCCTGGATATGTTTGTATCTCGCCGCGTCCAAGCGCTAGAGCACTGCCTCCTGCGCGAGCTCAAAAACTACGAAGAAGCCGAGCAAACGGGCCGCTCCATCGCCGCCGCCGAGAAAGATATCGAAATCATCTCTGGTCTGCGCGCCAAACTGGCTCCCACCCTCCTCAAAGCCCGACAGCTCAAAGCCACACAATAAAATGGGGCGTCCCACGCATAGCGCCAAGCTCCACACTTCATTTCTTAGTTGAAAATGAAGCCGGCATGGGCTATACTATGCCAACAGAAAGCTTACCAACATGAAATCGCGTATTCTTCTCCCCCTGTTTCTTGCCGTAGGGCTGCTGGCAGTCCCCGTTGAAGCTGCATTGACCACCCCTGCGCTGGCACAAGCTAGTGTCAAAAAGGCTAAGAAAGCTAAGGATGGCAAAAAGAAAAATGCCAAAGACAAAAAGAGCAAGAAGGGGAAGAAAGGCAAAAAGGGCGACAAAGCCGAGAGCTACGAATCCCCCTCCAGCGGGAAAGCCCTTTGCGCAGATGATGCCGATTTATTCTCGGCTCCTGCCGTGAAGGCGGCAGAGGAAACCAAACTCACTGGTGCGCTGAACGACCCCGCCATCTTGGCCGCCAACGCCGAGCTGGCGCTCATGAAGCAATCGCAAGGCTATAACCCCATGATGGAGGTGCACCTGGAGCGTATCAACAACGAACTGCGCACCAAGCTTGCCAAGGCCTACCTCGCCCAGCGCTGCAAGACCGAACCGGGAGATGCAAGCGTGCTTTCTCATCAGCTTGTCATCCTCGGGGCCGGCACCATCCTGCCCGCAGAAGATTTGGCCACCCTCATGAGCTCCGAAAAACTCGTGTGGAGCGAGTCCGCCACCATTCATTCCATGGCCGCCAAGGGTGCAGCCCTGCAGGTGGTCTACAAAGTGGGAGAAAGCTACATCAACACCCTCTTGCTCAGCGAGGATCTTGCCACCGTATATGGTGTGGGTGAAACCGTCTCGGCCTCAGAGCCCACCCCCGCGGCTGGCTACAAAGCAGTGCCCGCAAAATAAGGTACTCCCTTCTCTCTCATGAAGACATCTCCTCTTCTGGCTAGCATTCTGCTAGCCGCAGCCGCCATTTCCACCACCAGTTGCCGCTCTACCCTCTACCGCGCAGCGGAAGAGGGCGATGTGCAAGCCGTCAAGGATGAGCTCGCCAATGGCGCTGCGCCTTCGGGCACCGCCTCCTGCGATGGTGGTGATGACAACGGAGGCTTCTCCGAACAAAATGTTCTCTTCACCATTCAATAAACCTTACATTTAATCTGCCATGAAAACAACACACATTCTCACCATGATGGCGCTCGCCGCTGGCACGCTCGCCACAACAAGCTGCGAAGAACTCGTCGCACTGGCCGAAAAAGCACGAGGCCTGCAAAATGGCACGGCCACCACTGCATTGGCTAGCGCCACAGGCACCGCCCCCACCACCCTCGCAGGCAAGAAACTGACCCTGAACTACGCAGCAGCCCAAATCAGCAATGGCGATAGCTCCAACTATCCCCGCATCACTTGGGGTCCTTGGCAAAAGCTCGATACGAGCAACGCCGTGACACCGACCTTCAACTCCACAAACCGAGCAGTAAAAACGGGCATCACGCCAGATGAATCAGAAACCTGGACATACAAAAAGACAGGCACGAGCACAGCTGAAGCGAGCATCGAAGGGTACGAATACGCCGAGACCTTCCATCTGACCTTCGAGACCGCCACCACCGGCACAGCCACAGGCGGCACAGCAGATGATTGCAACGGCTATACCCGCGTCAAGGGCATCCGCTTCAGCATCAAATAAATAAACGCAAAGCCACACAAGCCCCATGAGAAACAAGCTATACAGTCTGCTGGTATGTGCCGCCATGCTGGTGGTCACATCCTGCGGTGGCAAGCCCACCTTCGATGCCGACAAGCCTGAAGAAAGCATCAAGCAGATGTTGTCTGAGCTCGAGCCCGAACAGCAGAAGAAGTTCCAAGGTGCCATGCTCATCATTGGGCTTGGGGCAGCCTTCAGTTCTAAAAGCGGAGAAAATCCCCTGCAGAAGCTGGACGGCATGACCGCAGAAGAAATCATCACCCTCGTCGAAGAGGGCCTCAAAAAATAATCATATACGCCCTAAAGAAACATGAAAAACATCATCACCCCGCTGTTCGTAGCAGCCGCCATGATTGCGCCCTGCTTGGCCGCCCCCTCTCCCGTTAGCCTTTCCGGCAAGACGGTTGTGCTCAACTACACGCAATCTCAATACATGTATACCGTGGAGGTAGATAACATCAGCTCTGGTTGGCACTCCTACAAAGCAGCACAAAAGAACACGAATGGCTGCGCCGAATTGTTCAACATGATGGGACTCAAGCCCAAAGCCACTCGCAACCTCCTGCCCATCACGTCCCCCGGCAAGGGTGGCAAGTACACATACCGCAAGACTGGCGCCAACACCGGCACCATTGAGGTCGACATGAGCCCCATGGACGCTGGCCGCACCATCACCCTGACCTTCACCAGCGCCACCACCGCCGTGGCGACGGAGACCGTAGGCGCAAGCGACATGGAGAACACCGTTCGCAACATTCTGGTCACAATCAAATAAGCCAATCAGTCGTGAAAAAGTTCATCCAACGCAGCCTGTGCACAGCCATAGCCACGCTGATGCTGGGGGCATTTGCGCAAGCGGATGAGGAGCTGGATGCCCTCATTGCGCAGCTGCGCAGCACGCCCTACAGCAACGCCGTGCAAAAAGCATACCAAAAGCGTCTGCTCACTCTCCTGCCCCGCATCTCGGCTGGCGAATCAGTCGACACGGTGCTTGCTCAAGCCAACGGCACCACCGCTCTGCACAATGCTTGCGGGCTTAGCCACGTGGAAATCGTGCGCTGGCTGGTGAACCACGGCGCCAACACCAAAGCCAAGACCGCCAAAGGCGCCTCTGTGGCAATGTGCGTGGCGCCCCCCAACCACAAAATCATCAACAAGATTTTGAACAGCGCCCCCGCCAAGGGGGGCGCTGCCCAATCTGCAGCGGGGCTGGCTCCCGCCTCCGTTGCGGGCAAGACATTCTCCTTCATCAACCCCGCGGGAGAAACCTTCACCTACACCTTCCGCAAAGGCAATAGCGACATCGTGAGCAACAGTATCCCCCCTGCGGGCTACGGCAACTCCCTGCGCTACACCAAAACAGGTCCCAACACCGCCACCATCGTGGTAGAGGAGTGGGAGTCTATCAGCACTATCACCCTCACCTTCACCAGCCCCCACCAAGGCACCGCCACCGACCAAGGCTACGGCGAGGGCGAGGAGTGGAATCACACGGGCATTTCATTCTCCGTCAAATAAAGACGTCCTATCATGCACCCGCGCATCCGCAAGGCCATTTTGTTGGTTAGCGTCTGTTTGGGTCTGGGCATGTGCACCCATGCGGATACCTCCGCGAGCACAGCGCCCCAGCCCACGGCGCGCCCCATCGTGCTCGACATTGGCCACCAAAGCACCTCTCGTGGTGCGCAAACGCCTGATAAGACAATCAACGAGTTTGATTTCTGGTGCCGCTATGCGGGAGAAATCAAAAACACCATTGAGCAAGCAGGCTATCCCTGCATCATCCTCAACCGCGGCAATGCCCCCACCAAGGGGGCATCCGCTGAGCAGGCCAAGGCGGCGGGGGTCGTCTTCCTGAATCATCCCGACAAAAACGCCCGCCGCTACCCCTCTACCCACCATCCTGCGCACATTGGTGCAGGCATGATTTGCGCAGACAAAGCCATCGATTTGCGAGCCCGCTGCGTGGTCTTTCTCCACCTCAACAGCGTCAGCAATGCGTGGTCCTCCACCCCGCCCACCGGCCTCATCATCTGCAACCGCCAGCATGGCCACGCTCTGGCCGAAAGCGTGTGCTCCGTCCTGCGCGCCGAATTGCTGGACCAGCCCGGCGGCATCCCCAATGCGGGCAAAGGGGTCAAGGTCCTGCCCCGCTATATCGGCAGCCAGCCCTCAGCGGGGTGGATGAACACACTGGACGAGGAAAAAATCCCCGCCATCGTATTCGAGGCCCTCTACACCAACTACCGCGCGCACATGCAATACATCAGCCAAGAGGCGCAGGCACGCAAGCTGGCGCGCGCCATCGGCCAAGGTGTTGTCAACTGGCTGCAAGCCACCCCAGCCCCCGCAGCTGCTCAGTAAAAAGCGCTACGCTCCGCAACCTCCTATTTTCTCCTTATTTGCCGCTGAAGAGGGAGAGTAATTCACCCAGCGCGCTAGCCAGCTCGGGCGAGCCATAGCACGGCGGCTCCGTGAGCAGTAAATTGAAAGCCGAGTTGAGGATTTGCGCCAAAACGAGCGCTTCCTCGGGGTTTTCCCAGCGGCGAGAAAGCAAGAGTTCTTTCATGCGCGGCACCAGCGCTTGGACCTGCGAGGTCTGCGCGATAGCACTGCGCTCATCGCGAATCTGGCGGATGCAGGATTCAAACTCCAGCACCACAGCAGGCATGCTGCTAGGCTTGGACTCCTCACTCGGCGCGTCCACAGAGTACTCTGGAGTCACAGCGGGGGCATCTGCCAGCAGCGGCATGCTACTCAGCAGCATCAACATCGGTATATGTCGGCGGGCTATCATGACTCAGTGAGTGAACTTGGATACTCCCGCACGCGAACTCTCCACAGCCGTGCGCTGCGCGTGCAAGATACCATCTGCCATGCAGCGTACGGTCTCCTCCAAGATATTGCAGAGGTGGCTGCCAGCGCTATAATCGGCCGGGGCAAAGAAATCCACACGGTGCTGGTCCGACTTGAGCCCATAGCACTTGCGGAAACTCTGGCGCGAGGCATCGTCGGGGTTATACACCGCCACGCTGTGCCCGCCCTGCTGGCGCATCACCGTGAAACAAGGCACATCCGTGGGGCCATCGCCAATGTAAATCATGTGTTTGAACGGCACGGGGCGCAAATCGCCATCCATGTGGTCGTTCACATCCTCCGTATACTTGAGCATCCCCTTGTTGATGCGGAAAAGGAACTGCGTCTTGGTCGTATGCGAAATCACTCGCTTCGGGAAATCGATGCGACCGCCGCTCTCGCTAAACTCGCAGGCAAACACCTCGCGCATGTAGGGGCGAATGACCGACCCATCGATGATGGCCTTGATACCGCTCGAGATGATGTAGAACTCCACCCGAATACCGGCGTAGCGGTGCTCATGGCTGAGAGCTCGCTGTGGGAACTGCTCGAAAAACTCCGGCAAGCCCCGGTAAAATACCAGCTTCTGCCCGAGCTCGCGCAAGCGCTTGTTGCTCACATTGTCGATGGCCAGCTCATCCAACAACTCTTTCAGATAGCTCAACTCGCCATCCCAGCCTTCTTCTTGGCTGCGCGTGTTGCACTTTTTCCAAAATTGCCCCGCATCGATACCAAATTCCGGGAAAATGGTATCCTCCTGCATGTTGTGCGGGCTCAGCGTCTGGTCAAAATCAAAAATGAGAGCAATGGTATTCTGCGGCACGGACATAAGCTTGTTATAACGCCTCAGGACCCATTCTGCAAGCAAAAAGCGGGCGCCATCATGCCTTGCCTGCAAAATAAAGACCTCGGGTTTCAAAATTTAAATTTCAATTTGCACATTGAGGCGCTAGAAGCTCCAGCAAAATGACGCGCCACCCCCCAAGCGGCATCAAGAGCTGGGTTATGCTGGGGCTCTGCTCTTGGGTCGCCCGACTGGGCGTTCATCGCTTTATGCCACCCACTCACTTCGTTCGGGGTTCTGGCGTGTTTCTATCCGAGCCCCAGCGTTGCGTCGCTGCGCGACTTCACGCTGGGCTACGTTATGCCGCCCGCCGTGCGGCGGGCTCCAAGTTCGGCTCGCCCGCAGGCGAGCGGCTTTGCGAACCCCGAACGTAGTGAGTGGTTGACAACCCATAGCCCAGCGTGGCGCCACGCATGTGGCAGAACGCTGGGTTAGGCAAGAAAAGGAAACCGAACCCCGTAGCGCAGCGAAGCGGGTGGCATAAAGGGTTGTGTTGTGCTGAGGCTCTGCTCTTGGGTCGCCCGACTGGGCATTCCTCGCTTTATGCCACCCGCTCACTTCGTTCGGGGTTCTGGCGTGTTTCTATCCGAGACCCAGCGTTGCGTCGCCGCGCGACTTCACGCGGGGCTACGTTATGCCGCCCGCCGTCGGAGGGCTCCAAGCTCGGCTCGCCCGCAGGCGAGCGGCTTTGCTAACCCCGAACGCTGTGAGTGGGTGGCATCCCATAGCCCAGCGTGGCGCCACGCATGTGGCAGAACGCTGGGTTAGGCAAGAAAAGGAAACCGAACCCCGTAGCGCAGCGAAGCGGGTGGCATAAAGGGTTGTGTTATGCTGGGGCTCTGCCCTTGGAGCACACCGACTGGGCATTCCTCGCTTGATGCCACCCACTCACTTCGTTCGGGGTTCTGGTGTGTTTCTATCCGAGACCCAGCGTGGCGCCACGCATGTGGCAGAACGCTGGGTTAGGCAAGAAAAGGAAACCGAACCCCGTAGCGCAGCGAAGCGGGTGGCATAAAGGGTTGTGTTATGCTGAGGCTCTGCTCTTGTGGCACACCGACTGGGCGTTCCCCGCTTTGTGCCGCCCATGCATGCGCGCGGGCTCCCTATTCATTCGTACTGCGTCATTCCGCAGCCTGCTACTATGCAACGGGGGATTTTAGGCGTCCTCGGCAGACAAGCCCAGAATCGTGCCCGGCATGATTTTATGGCCGGCAAAGAAACTTTCGGCATTCATCTTGCGCGCGCCGGGCGGCTGCATGGTCTGAATGAGCACCGCCCCACCGCGGCGGCCACCGCAGGACACAATCATGCCATCAGGCCCAGCCTCCAGCACCATACCCGGCACAGCGTCCAGCGGCTTTTTGTAGTGCGAGAAAATATCCACGGGGGGGAAAATCTTCAGGGGTTTATCCCCACCTGTTTTGACGGAGGGATAGAGGGTATAGGTACCCGGCCAAGAGTGATACGCACGAATCTTGCGAGCCACTTGGAAAGCAGGTTGGCTCCAATCAATCAAACCATGGGCGCGCAGGAGCTTGGGTGCATAGGTCATGAGGCTTTCGTCCTGCTCTTGGCGCGGAGCGGAGCCTGCGCTCAAGTCCGCGATGGCCTGCATCAGCGCAGCGGGTGCCATCTGAGCCAAATCATCATGCAAGCTCTCGGCTGTCTCTGTGCCCTTGAGGGGCATGCTGCTCTGGCAGATAATATCGCCAGCATCAAGCTTGCGCACCACATGCATGATGGTGATACCCGTCTCGTCGTCGCCCGCCTCAATCGCCGCTTGGATGCAGGAGGCCCCGCGGTGACGCGGCAGCAGAGAAGCATGGGCATTGATGCATGCAACCGTGGGCACATGAATCACCTCTTCCGACAAAATCTGCCCATAGGCCATCACCACCACGATATCGGGGGCATAATCGCGCAGCTGCTGCACGGCGGCGGCATCGCGCATGCGCTCTGGCTGGAACACGGGTATCCCCGCCTCCTCGGCACACACCTTAATACGCGGTGGAGTCAACACCTGATGACGCCCCACGGGGCGATCCGGCTGTGTAATCAACGCTACCAGATTGCCGCTCTCATGCAATGCGTGGAATGAAGGGATTGCAATGTCCCCAGTCGCCATCATGACAATTCGCATGCCGTCTTATACGCCAAATCCCTCTCTTTTGTCAAGTTTTACCACATCGAGCACCCAAAAAACTTGCATGCTGAAGCACTTCGATATCAACCCGCCCCTCCCGCCTAGCTGCAGGCGCCATATCAGGTGCAGGCCTAGGCTTGACCTTGGCTTTCTGCCAAGAACTGGCGCGCCCAGTTCAGAGAGATGCCAGGCAGCTCAGCCAATTCCTCAGGCGTGCGGGAGAGGATGTTGGGCACCGTGCGGAAGCGCGCCAAGAGAAGTTCCTTGCGGCGCGGGGTCATGCCACTAAAGGCATCTAGTCGGCTCTCGCGCACGCGTTTGCGCACCAAAAGCTCGTTGTAATTATTGGCAAAGCGGTGGGCCTCATCGCGCAGACGCTGCAGCAACTTGAGCGCCCCCGATTCCACCCCCAGCACCAAGGGCTCGCTGCGCCCCGGGAAAAACACCTCCTCATCGCGCTTGGCCAAGCCTATCACGGGCATACCGCCTAGCCCCACTTCCTCCAGCACCGCCACCGCGGTGGAGAGCTGCCCCTTGCCGCCATCCACCACCACCAAATCTGGCACCGTGATGGGCGCGCGCCCCTCAGCGCTCAGCTGCTTCAACCAAGCATAGGTGTCCATCCCCTCCGGCTTGTCAAACAACTCCGCGCTCTCATTCACAATGCGGGAATATCGGCGGCGCACCACCTCCAGCATCGAGGCAAAGTCATTCTGCCCATCCACCCCGCGGATGCGGTAGCGGCGGTAGGCCTTGTTGTCGGGGCGGCCATTCGTAAAACGCACCATCGATGCCACGATGTGGTTGCTCGACAAGTTGGAAATATCGAAACACTCCATCACATGCGGCGGGGTCGGCATGCCAAGCGCCACGGCCAGTTCGGCCAAATCGCGGTCGGGGTCTACCGTGCCGGGCAAATCGGCGGCGCGGCGGGCAAATCGGCGTGCCGGCTCAAGCGTCTTGATGATATTTTCTCGCACATCTCGCAAGCGAGCCGCGCGCTCAAACTCCAGCGCCTCCGCGGCCTCCATCATCTCTTGGGTGATAGCGTCCAGATGCTCCTTGCGCCCCTTGCCCTCCAACAAATCAAGCGCCGCTTCAAACTGCTGCCGATACTCCTCGGCCGAGACTCGCCCCACACACGGCGCAGAGCAATGGCGTATCACATCGTCATGGCAATGGCGGTACTCCTCTTCCCCAGGGCAGCGGCATGTGCATGTCCGCAAGCGAAAACGGTGATTCAACCACTCCACCGTCTCCTTGAGCGCCGTCGCGTGCACAAAGGGGCCTATGTAGCGGGCCCCATCGTCCTTGCGCAAGCGCACCAGAGAAAAGCGCGGCAAGGCGTCTTGGCGCGAGGCCCGCAGCAGGTAATACCGCTTATCGTCCCGCAGCTGCACATTGTAGTGCGGGCGGTATTCCTTGATGAGCTTTTGCTCCAAAATCAAGGCCTCTTGGTCATTGCGTACCTCATAGTAATCAAAATCCACAATCGCGGCAATCAAAGCACGCGTCTTCCCATTCTCCAGCGTGGCGCGTGTCGGCGAGAAATAATTCGCCAAGCGCCGCCGCAAATCCTTCGCCTTCCCCACATAAATCACCCCGCCCCCCGTGCCTTTCATCATATACACACCAGGCTTGTGCGGCGTCCGCCGCCACTTTTCTTTCAAATCCACTCGCTCCATCGGCCCTTCTTCTTCCCCCTCATTATACCAGCCTCCCCCTCCCTTGAAAAGTCCTTATGTAGTCAACCATCATATGGAAAGACGACTTCCGAATAGCAAACATGAAAACTAAGCCCGCACGGCGGAATGACGAAGTACGAATGAATAAGGAGCCCGCCGCATGCATAGGCGGCACAAAGCGGGGAAGACCCAGTCGGTGTGCCCCAAGGGCAGAGCCTCAGCATAACACAACCCTTTATGCCACCCGCTTCGCTGCGCTACGGGGTTCGGTTGCCTTTTTCCTCCCATAGCTCAGCGTGAAATCGCGCTGCGACGCAACGCTGGGTATCGGATAGAAACACGCCAGAACCCCGAACGAAGTGAGTAGGTGGCATCAAGCGAGGAAGACCCAGTCGGTGTGCTCCAAGCGCAGAGCCTCAGCATAACACAACCCTTTATGCCACCCGCTTCGCTGCGCTACGGGGTTCGGTTTCCTTTTTCCTCCCTTCCCCAGCGTTCTGCCACAGGCGTGGCGCCACGCTGGGCTATGGGATGCCACCCACTCACTACGTTCGGGGTTAGCAAAACCGCTCGTCTGCGAGCGAGCCGAGCTTGGAGCCCGCCGCATGGCGGGCGGCATAACGTAGCCCAGCGTGAAGTCGCGC
>JAZTYM010000052.1:0-38324 GCA_045637025.1 Akkermansia sp.
GCTATGCTCCAGATTCAGAAAGACTTTGGTGAGAACGCCATCGTGCGTCTGGGCGACCAGAAAAAGATGGAAGTAGAGGTTGTACCCACTGGCAATTTGCTGATTGACCGCGCCTTGGGCGTGGGTGGTTTCCCCCGTGGCCGTATTGTCGAAGTGTTTGGCCCCGAATCCTCCGGTAAAACAACCCTGACCCTCACCGTCATCGCCCAAGCTCAAAAGGCTGGTGGTTTGGCTGCTTTCATCGACGTGGAACACGCCCTCGACCCCGCCTATGCCGCCAAATTGGGTGTTAATCTGGACGATTTGCTGGTCTCCCAGCCCAGCAGCGGCGAAGAAGCCCTGCAAATCTGCGAGGCACTGGTGCGCTCCAACGCCATTGATGTGATTGTGGTAGACTCCGTGGCAGCTCTTGTGACCCGCCAGGAATTGGAGGGCGAAATTGGCGACAGCACCGTGGGCGCCCAAGCTCGCCTCATGAGCGCCGCCCTGCGCAAGCTCACCTCCCTCATCTCCAAGGCCCGCACCATCTGCATCTTCACCAACCAAATCCGCGAGAAGATTGGTGTCATGTTCGGCAACCCCGAAACGACCCCCGGTGGCCGCGCCCTCAAGTTCTACGCCTCCGTGCGCTGCGATATCCGCCGCATTGGCCAAATCAAAGGCTCCGATGGCACTGTGTCTGGCAACCGCACCAAGCTCAAGGTCGTGAAAAACAAGGTGGCTCCCCCCTTCACCGAGTGCGAGTTCGATATCATGTACAACGAGGGTATCTCCTCCGTGGGTAGCCTGATTGACTTGGCCATGGAATACGATATCGTGCAGAAGCGCGGCTCCTGGTTCAGCTACAATGGTGGCCAGCTCGCCCAAGGTCGCGATGGCGCCAAGGAAGTGCTGCGCAACAATGCCGAGCTCTACAACGAGATTGCCGACAAGGTGCGCGCCAAGCTCGAAGAAAAATCGGGCCGCTAACACACAGCACCCATCACTCCTCACATGAAATTCACCCGGTAGTGACCCCTGCGCGCTACCGGGTGCATTGTTCTGCATGCGCCCATCCCCCTACCAGCTACCACCCTGCCCGCCCCTGCCGGATGCAGCCGCCGTAGAAGCCCATGCCCAAGCTTGTTTGCAGGCGGTGGGGCTGGGAGATTGGCATTTTGCGTGGGACCGCGCGGTGAAGCGCATGGGGTGCTGCCGCCCGGCGTTGCGCCGCATCTCGCTCTCCCGCTACTTTGTGCAAGCATACCTGAGCATAGACCCGCAGGAAATCCACCTGACCCTGCTGCACGAGCTGGCACACGCCTTGGCCTGGCAGCACCGCCGTGCGCGGGCTCACGGGGCGGTGTGGCGGCACTACTGCTCCCTCTTGGGGCTTGTCGATACACGCGCCACCAAGGCCCTGCAAGATTTTACCCCACCGCACCTGCAGCGCCAGCCCCGCTATGCGCTCTGCCATGCCCTGACGGGTGAAATCTTTCACTATTACAAACGCCGTCCCCGCCGCAGCGCTGCCCAATGGCGCCGCTGCTACATCCCCGGCCGCAAGGCCGAAACACTCGGCCAGCTCATCCTCCGCGAGCTGTAAAATGCCCCTGCCGCTATGCCCTTTTCTGGGCAATTGAAGCAGCATCGATGAGGCGTATCTGCTCAAATGATAGAAAAGAGCGCTGAGCTCATGTTTTAGATTTACATCACGATGAGAATGTGTCAGAATGCAGATTCCTCTAAACTTCACTATCATCATGAAAAAAGCTATATTTGCTCTCGCCCTCGCTACCTTGTCTCTCGTCAGCTGCACCACCAGCAACATCCACCAGTCTCTGGGGCAGCCTGAAATCAAGCTGGCTCAAGGCAACTACCGCGTGGTAGCTACCCAGCTTACCGGTAGCTCCATTGGTTTCCATGCCGCCACTTTCTTGCCCACCAACGCCACCGATATCCGCGCTGCACTGCAGGGCGGCCCTCTGGGTGGTTTCCCCGTCAAGAGCGCCTCTGAGTCTGCCGCTCTCGATGAAATGTACCGCAACGCTGGCGACCTGCGCGGTCGCGCTACCGCATTCGTCAACCTGCGTACAGAAGTCAGCGGTCTGAACTGCCTGCTCTTCTCTTTCCCCAAGGTGACGGTCAAGGCTGACCTCATCGAGTTTGATCGCCCCCAATAATCGGGTACAGCTTTTCTGACTCCCCTGAGCGTTGCTTCCAAAACGAAGCAACGCTTTTTTGTCTCTACCTGACGAGAGAGCGCCCAGCGCAACGAGATGATTTGGGGGCAGCCGCACTTCCATCTTGACACCTGCACCCGCGCGTGGCAAGATGATGGTTATGATACGTCGCTTTCTTTCTGTCGCTGTTATGAGTCTGCTGGCAGGCGCTGCCATGGCCATGCCGGAGTATCCTACTACGGAAGCTGCTTTGAAGGCTATCGGGAATGATGGCCGCAGCATTGTGCTGGATTTCACGGGCACAGATTGGTGCACAGCCTGCATTCACCTGCGCGACAAAATCATGGGTGCAGCCGAGTTCGAGAAAGCACTGGGCGATAAACTTGTGTTGGTAGAAGTTGATTTTCCGCGCACACCCGCGCTGCGCGAGCAAATCACCCCCGAGGAATGGGAGCGACGTGAGAATTGGCTGGCCTCCTACGCGCTCGAAGCGCTGCCGGCCGTGGTGCTGCTGGATGACCAAGGCTTGCCCTATGGTGTGATACGCGGTACGCGCCCCACCCCCGCCACCTACATCCAACTGGTGCAGGAGGCCATGAAGGCACGCGATGCGCGCGATGAAGCACTCAAGAAGGCAGCCACCTTGCAGGGCATGGAAAAGGCCAAGGCACTTGCTGCCGCGCTGGAGCTCCTGCCGGTTGAATGCCGCGATAAATATGCCGAGGTGATTGGCCAAATCACCGAATTGGACCCAGAAGACACGCTGGGCTACCGCGGCACGGTGGACATCACGGGCCGCCGCGTGCGCCAGCTCAATGCCCTGCGCGCGCTGACGTCGACATTTGCTGGCAAGCTTTCTGCCGCTGAGGTGAAGGAATCTATCGTCCAGCTGGATGCATTTTTGGCTCAGCCTCATTTGGTGCCCGAAGCCAAGCAGAAGGCCGTGTTGTGCAAGGCAGATGGCTACGCGCTGCTGCGCGATTATGAAAACCAGCTTAGCTGCATGCGCGAGGCCATCGAAATCGACCCCGACAGCCGCGCAGGCAAAAAAGCCAAGCGAGATGTGGACTTCTTGGAGCAGCATGTGCTGCCCCACTTGCTGCCCAAACCCTAAGCACCCGCACCCCCTCGCGCGGCATCCCTGTGTATGATTCTCTCCCTGGTGGCAGATGAAACAGGTGGGCTGCGCCTATGCCCTGCGGGTGCTCTGCCCCGGCTGGAACGCGCGTTTGCGGTGTCTGCTGGGCGCGGCATGCTTGATTTGGTGCAACACGGGCTCCCCATGGGGGCTGTCCCCCTGCTAGCATGGCTGCGCGAAAAAGCGCGCTTGCAGCTCATGCAGTGGCTGCGCACCCGCCGCCGCGGGGGAGATGAAGGCGGCATGCCACCCCTCACCCCGGCAGAGGCGGCTCGCTGGCTCGAGAGCATGCCACCCCTCTACGGCCATAGCATTTCGGCGGGGCATTTAATCGCGTGGTTCGATAGCCTCTACCCTGCCTTGCTCGAGCTCGCCGCGCGGGCGGGAGTTTCCCCCGAAGAATGGCTCAACCGCCTAGGCGAGGGCTGGCAGCAGCTGGGCATGCTGTGCTTTCACCTAGCAGAAAATGCCGGGGATTCTGCGGAGCACGCACCCTTTGCTTTTCTAGCCACCTTTGTGCACAAAGCAGGGCAAGATGGCAGCGCCCGCCACGCCCCCCTCGGCATGGCTCCCCAGTTGCTGGCGGGGGAGAACCACGCCGCCTTGCTCTCCCTGCTGCGCCCCTTGCAGCAAGTAGCGGCAGAGCATGAGTTTCTGCGCCAGCTCATCGACTCGGGGGAGGTCTACCAAGCCTGCGCTTGGAATCCGCGCCAAGCCTATGGCTTCTTGGAGTGCATACCCGCTTTGGAGCGCGCTGGCATTGAGACACGCATGGTCAACCTCTGGCGCACCATGCCCCCGCGCGCAGAGCTAGAGGTGGCGCTCGACCCCGCAGATTCCACCCACTCCAAGCCAGATGGCGCCCCCGCGCTGCATGTGGGTTCGCTGCTGCGTTTCATCCCCCGCGTTGCGCTGGGCGGGCACTACCTCAGCGAGGAGGAGTTGGCCGCGTTGCTGGCGGGGGACGACGGGTTGGTGCGTTTTCGCGGGGATTGGATTCGGCTCGATAAAGAGAAATTGCAGCGCTTGCTCGACTCATGGCGGCAGGCGAACCGCATGGCCGCGGGCGGCATACCCCTCATCGCAGGGCTGCGCTACCTGCTGGGCCACCGCAGCGCGGCTCTGCCCCAAATTCCACCCCCCGAGGATGGTGTGCGCGTGGTGCCGGGAGAGCAACTGGCGCAGGCGCTTGGCTCACTCTCCCTAGCAGCTCCCACCTTGCAGTTGCCCGCTGCGCTAGATGCCACCCTACGCCCCTACCAGCGAGACGGCGTGCGCTTCTTATTGGGTGTCACGGAAACGGGTTTTGGCGCCTGCTTGGCAGATGATATGGGGCTGGGCAAGACCTTGCAGGTGATTGCGTGGCTGGCACACCTGCACCAAAGTGGTGCGTTGGACGCGGAAGCGGCCCTCATTGTAGCCCCCGCCTCGTTGCTGGAAAACTGGCAGGAGGAGCTGCGGCGTTTTGCCCCGCAATTGCGGGTGCAGGTGCTGCACCCCTATGCCCTCAGCAGCACAGATGAACACTACCTGCGCACCAACCCCGACTGGCTTTTGCGCCGCGGGCATGTGGCGCTCACTACCTACGGCATGGTCACCCGCAACGAGCTGCTCCAGCTCTGCTCATTCCCCGCGGTGGTGCTAGATGAAGCCCAAGCCATCAAAAACGCTGATTCGCAGCGCAGCCGTGCCGTGGCGCGCCTATCCTCCCCGCGCCGCGTCGCCCTCTCGGGCACACCGGTGGAAAACGCCCTCTCCGAGCTACGCAGTTTGTTTGAGTTCCTGACCCCCGGTCTTCTGGGCAGCGAAAAGGAGTTCAACGCGATGGTGCGCCAGTGGGGCAACGATTACAGCACACTCAAACGCATGGTGCGTCCATTCATGCTGCGCCGCCTCAAGAGTGACCCAGCCTTGCTGCCCGAGCTCCCACCCCGCAGCGAGCAAGCGGCCTACTGCCTGCTCACCCCCGAGCAAACACGCCTCTATACCCACGAAGTGGAGCGCCTGCGCGCGGTCATCACCGAGCCCGATGCGCAGACTCGCCTCACGCTCGTGTTGCCCATCCTCAGCCGCCTCAAGCAAATCTGCAACCACCCTGCCCAGTATTTGGGAGAGGAGTACTACGACCCCGCCCGCAGCGGCAAGATGGCGCGCCTGACCCAGCTGGCTCAGCAGATTGCTGCCGCGGGAGATGCCTGCCTCATCTTCACCCAATACCGCAGCATCATGCCCGCTCTGCACGACATGTTGGCGGAGATTTTTGGCGCCCCGGGGCTCATGCTCCACGGTGGCACCCCCATCGCCGAGCGCCAGCAGCTCGTGAGCCTGTTCCAGCAGCCCGGCGGCCCGCCTTTCTTCATCCTCTCCCTCAAAGCGGCGGGCACGGGACTCAACCTCACCCGCGCCTCCCACGTCATCCATTTCGACCGCTGGTGGAACCCCGCCATCGAAAACCAAGCCAGCGACCGCGCCTACCGCATCGGCCAAAAAAAACATGTGGTGGTGCACCCCCTCATTTGCCGCGGCACCATCGAGCAAAATATCCACACCATGCTCACCCGCAAACGCGCCATGGCCGATGCCCTGCTGGCTGGGGGACTGGAATCCCTGCTCTGCCACCTAGACCCGCAGGAGTTGCTCGATATCGTAGGCAGCGGGGTATAAAAAAGCTGCTGCGCAGTTCTCCCACACAGCAGCCAAAAAACACCGTTGTTGACGATTAGTTCTGCATCATCTTGATGAATACCTGCACAGCAGGCTCGAACTCCTCGGGCTTCTCATCAAAAGAATTCTTAGAGGCATCCTCATAGTCATCCCAGTATTTCTCCAAGTTCTTGAGCACGATGGCGCGCTGCTTGGAATAGGGCTTCTGGGCCTCGGTGATTTCATCCACCGTCAGCTTGCGATCCGTCACCGTTGCGTCCGACTTGGCGCCTGCTCCATACAGATCCTCGTACGGCTTGGCCAGCTTCTCCAGCTTCTCCGCAATCTTTTCAGCATCGCTAGGCTTCTTGGCGGCCTTCTTCAGCATGCCAGCTGCCTTTTTGGCAACCACCAATTCCTTCTTCACCCAACCGGCCAAGGCTGCTTGGCGCTTCTTGTCTACTTTGGGCGTTTCTTCCTCCGCAGAGGCTGTTTCTTCCGTCTTTTCCTCTGTTGCCTCATCCTGGGCGAACACAGGTGCGCTCACCAAGCAAAAGAGACCCAACATCCATGCTGCAATCAAAGTTTTCAGTTTCATAAGCGTGTCCGCATCATATCACACGCCTCTGCCCCATTTCAAGCTTGAATTTGATGCCTTGTGCCTTATCTATCAAAAAAAAGTGCCGCCGGAGCCACTCCCGACAAGTGCAGTCTGAATACCGTTGCTACCTCTCGGTCCTGGCGGGGTTTTCCAGCTGCACCTCCGGGGAACCCCGACGGCACAGCCATTCTGCCACATGCACCACGCGCCGTCAAGCCGAAAAATGACGATGACTTGCGCTCCACCCTCCAAAAACAATACATGCCGAGCTCTTGCGAACCCGGCATGCATGTAGTGTAAGTTATGGTGAGAGAGAGAAGTGAATCAGGAGGGGAATCAGGCTTCAGCCTTGGCTTCGTCTTCCTCTTCCTTGCGGGAAGGCATCTTGCCAGTGGTGAAGTACTGTTCGATTTCCTCGAGGGTGCGGCCCTTCGTCTCAGGCATGAAGAAGGCAGCCGTGATGAAGTAGATGACCGTGAAGCCAGCCAGCGTGAAGAAGACGCTGGAGTAGCCGGAGGAACCCACCCAGGGCAAGAAGGTGCCTGCGATGGTGGTGGACACTGCCTGGTTGATGAGCAGAGCAATGGCCATGCCGTTAGCGCGGATGCGGGTGGGCATCAGCTCAGAGAGAGCCAGCCACACGCACACACCAGGACCAGCGGCGTAGAAGGCGATGAACACCACGAAGAAGCCAGTCACCATCCAGCCGGTGAGGGCGGAGGGCTTCATGCCGATTTCAGCGCGGGTGATGGAGATTTCCTTCACGGCACCCTCGGGGAGCGGTGTGGTCCAGAAGCAAATCTTATCGAGGAAGTTGGGCTTGAGAGCCTTGTCCAAATCAACCTTCACAGCGGAGCCTTCCTTGATGTCGGCGGAGGTGAACTCAGCCACATCTTGCTTGTTGTCCAAGCCGTGCTTGTAGGTAACGATGAGCTGCATGCCAGGAGCCACAGACTGACCCTGCATGAATTCGGGGTGAGCCGTAGCCACTTCGGGGTTCTGCATAGCCTTGTTGACGGCATCGACAACGGAGACGTTGAGGCTGTTGTCGCTCACGAGGGCGGCCACATCGCTGGTCACATCCACGCGGTTGTTTTCCACGGTGA
This sequence comes from Akkermansia sp., assembly GCA_045637025.1. Lineage (GTDB taxonomy): Bacteria > Verrucomicrobiota > Verrucomicrobiia > Verrucomicrobiales > Akkermansiaceae > Akkermansia. The sequence goes on from JAZTYM010000052.1 coordinate 7,651, forward strand.
GGAACATGGCGCCCACACCAGCCAGACCAGCAATGATGCCCAGCGTGCCCATCTTGAGCAGGAAGGTGCGGCCCTTCTTGTCCACGAGGGATACGGCCACAATCGTCATGAGCATGTTGACAATCTTGATGGAGAAGTCAGCCCAGTTGGCCTGAGAGCCTTCCAAACCAGCCTGCTGGAACACCTTCACAGAGTAGTTCAGCACGGAGTTAATACCAGTAGCCTGGGTGCAAGCCAGCACCACAACGGCCAGAACGAAGGGGATGACGTACTTGCGCTGGAAGAGTGTGTCGCCCTTGGCGGCTTCCTTCATGGCCTCTTTCTGGGCCTTCTCAGCGGCATCGGCAGCAATCATTTCATCCAAGATTTCGCGGGCAGCTTTTTCGCCGTTGTTGGAGGCAAGGGAAAGCAGAGCTTCTTCCTTGCGGCCGCGGTAGTAGAGCCAACGGGGGGATTCCTTGAGACGGCAGGCGCCAATCATGAGGATGATGCCAGGGATAGCGGAGCACCAGAAGATGGTCTGCCAGGCCATGACCTTGCTGTCGGAGCTCACGGTGGGATCACCAGCAGCGCCCACCAGCATCGTCACGACAAGACCAATCACAGCAGCGAAGACAAGACCCACGGTGAGCATGAGCTGGAACATGCCTGTGCCCTTGCCGCGGGAGTTGGAGTCCAAGCACTCAGCCAAGTACATGGGCACCACCACGCCCACAAGGCCTGCGGAAGCGCCCTGCAGGATGCGGCCACCCATGAGCATACCGAAAACGCCGTTGGAGAAGCAGATGATGGGGATGCTCAGCGTAAAGAGGAAGGCGGAAAGGATGATGACCTTCTTGCGGCCCAACCATTCGGCCAGCACACCAGCGAACAGGGAGGAAAGCACTGAGCCGAACAGCACAGCTGCCACCACCAAGGAGATGTCCGAAGGCGTGTAGGTAGACGTTTTCTCAATGTAAGGCACTGCAGCGGCAATCACGCCTACGTCAATACCATACAAGAGACCACCAAGACCAGCCATCACCATCAAATAGAGGGCGTAGCTCTTTACGGAAGCCGGAAGTTCGGCCTTTGCTGCTTCTGTACTCATAACGGAGCACATTATACCACCTATAGCAGGTAGTTCAACCCTAAAAATGCGTTGCGCGCGCGTAGACGTGCTTTTCTGCACGAAATTTGCTTGCTGGGCAGACGCCGCAAGCCGGTTATTGTGCCGTGGGATGATAGGCTGCGGCCTGCGCAAGTGCCTTGGCTTCTCCCAGCAAGAAGAAGGAGCCGCAGATGAGAGTGGGCACTGGGTAGACGCTAAAATTCAGGGGTTCGGCCAGGGTAGCAGGCAGGGAGAGCGGCGTCTCTGGGCAAATTTCGCGTATTTTAGCTGCCATTTCCGGCGGGGGGAGGATGCGGGGAGAGTTCACCGGCGGCAGCACCCACTCACCCACGATGGGTGCCAACAGGGTGATAACTTCATCCAAGGCTTTGTCTGCCGAACCAGCGTATACGCAGCGCGCCTTTTGACCGGGGAACTGGGCTTGCCAAGTCTGCACGAGCACGCGGATAGCCTGCGGATTGTGCGCCCCATCCATGATCACGCCGGGGGCGACTTCTTCAAAGCGGCCAGGCCAGAACACCTCTGCCAAGCCCTTGGCCAATTCTGCCTCGGAGCAAAGGAAGTGCGGCAGCAAGCGCAGGGCCGCTACCGCCAAGGCAGCGTTGCGGCGTTGGTAGCTACCGCGCAGCCCAAGGGGGAGTTCACACTCCTCGGTGACAATGCGGTAGTCGGTATCCATCTGCTGGGCGGCATCGTGGATAGCTCGCAGGGCATCTGGCAGCTGGGGTGCCACCACGACGGGGCGATGCCATGCGATGATGGCGGCTTTTTCGCTGGCAATTTCAAAGAGAGAATTGCCCAGATACTGGGTGTGGTCGATATCGATGGGGGTGATGACGGCCACATCCTTGGGCACGGCATTGGTGGCATCTAAGCGGCCACCCATACCCGTTTCCAAGATGATGATATCCACTTGCTGCTCAGCAAAGTAGAGCATGGCGACCACCAACACGATTTCAAAGAACGTGGGCGGGGTCTCCCAACCTGAAATGGTCGTGCGCACCAAGGCAATAAGCCGCGCGGCGTCCTCTGCGGGGATGTTCTGCCCATTCACACGGATGCGCTCGCCAAACTCCACCAAGTGGGGGGAGGTGAAGAGCCCCGTGCGGTAGCCCGCCGCGCGTGCCACGGATTCTGCAAAGGCGCAGGTGGACCCTTTGCCGTTGGTGCCAGCTACATGGATGACACGCGCCTTGGGATAGTAGACCCCGCAGGTTTTGAGCAGACGGGTGATGCCTTCCAAACCCAGCTTGATGCCAAATGTTTGGGTGGAATACAGCCAGATGAGCTCTTGCTCCAGCGGGGTATCTGCCATGGTTGTGTGCAGGGAGACGAGGGTGAATTAGTAGCGGTAGGCGTCCGTCTTGTAGGGACCTACCACGGGCACACCAATGTAGTCTGCCTGCTTCTGGGTGAGGGTGGTGAGGCGCACGCCCAGCTTGGCCAGGTGCAAGCGCGCGACTTCTTCGTCCAAAATCTTGGGCAGCACCTTCACGCCGGGGCGAGCCGTGGCGCGCTCCTTCCACAGGGCAATCTGAGCCAACACTTGGTTGGTGAAGCTGTTGCTCATCACAAAGGAGGCATGACCTGTGGCGCAGCCCAGGTTGACCAAGCGCCCCTCGGCCAGCAGGTAGAGGCTGTGCCCATCTGGGAAGGTGTATTTATCCACCTGCGGCTTGATGTTGGTGCAGACCACACCCTCGCGTGCTTGCAGGCGCGCTACTTGAATTTCGTTGTCGAAGTGGCCAATGTTGCAGACGATGGCTTGGTCCTTCATCTGCTCCATGTGCTCGAGGGTGATGATATCGCAGTTGCCTGTGCAGGTCACGTAGATGTCTGCCATGCCGAGGGTGTCTTCCACGGTGAGCACGCGGTAGCCTTCCATGGCTGCTTGCAGAGCGCAGATGGGGTCGGCCTCGGTCACGATGACTTGAGCACCCAAGCCACGCAGTGCTTGTGCGCAGCCCTTGCCCACATCGCCATAGCCACAGATGACGGCGACTTTGCCAGCAATCATCACGTCGGTGGCGCGCTTGATGCCGTCCGTCAAGCTTTCGCGGCAGCCATACAGGTTGTCGAACTTGCTCTTGGTCACAGAGTCGTTCACGTTGATGGCGGGGAAGAGGAGGCGGCCTTCGCGCTCCATCTGGTAGAGGCGGTGCACACCTGTGGTGGTTTCCTCGGACACGCCCTTAATCTCAGGCACCCATTTGTGGAAAATGCCGGGCTGCTCAGCAGCGATGCGCTTGAGCAGGTTCTTGATGACGGTTTCTTCCTCGCTCTCAGAGGGGCTGTTCACCCAATCGTCCCCATTCTCCATTTCATAGCCCTTGTGCAACAGCAGGGTGGCGTCGCCACCGTCGTCCACGATGAGCTGGGGCCCCTGCCCGCCCTTGTGGCTGAGTGCCTGCCATGTGCATTCCCAGTATTCTTCCAGGGTCTCGCCCTTCCATGCAAATACGGGTACACCAGCGGCGGCAATGGCAGCGGCGGCGTGGTCTTGAGTCGAGAAGATATTGCAGCTTGCCCAGCGAACCTCTGCACCCAAAGCAACGAGTGTCTCGATGAGAATGGCCGTCTGAATGGTCATGTGCAGAGAACCCGTGATGCGTACCCCAGCCAGCGGCTGCTCAGCACCATATTTCTCTCGGCAGGCCATCAGGCCAGGCATTTCAAACTCGGATACTTCGATTTCTTTGCGTCCCCAATCGCTCAGGGACATATCCGCTACACGGTAGTCTGCACTATTCATGCGCGCTATCATACGCGCCCGCGTCGCGATTGTCAAGTCGAAGCGAATTTGACAAATGAGTGGTATGTGGTAGGATTGTAGCATGCTACGGCGTCTTCCTTCTCTCTTTCTTCTCTCTATGAGTCTTTGCATGGGCATGTGCTCCGCGTGGGGTGCGACGGCAGAGGTGCGCCGCACGCACAATGTCTTTTACCGCGGATTGGGCCACCAAGCTTTGCTGCAAATCAAGGTCCACGCCCAAGCTGGTGAGTCTATTCAATCCTTCCAATTCACAACAGACCAAACAAAGAAAATATCTGATATTCGCGCGGCGAGGTTGTATACATCGGGGAGCAATCCGGGCTTTGCGCCTCACGCATCCGAGCATAATCGCGCAACGGAGCTGTGCAGCCTCAAGACGGTGAAAGAAGAGTTTGTTTTCACCAAAAAAATAGACCTGAAGGAAGGTGTGAATCACTTTTGGTTGGTCTACGATATTTCTAACAATGCCACTGGCAACAACATCATCGACGCTGAATGCACCAGCATCCAAATAGGCAATGAAGAGGTGGAGCCAGAGTTGGTGGAATCAGACGCGCTGGAGCAAGAGACCCACGCCCGCGTGTACCCCTTTGCCCACCGAGTGGTCCCCTATTACCGCCCGCGTTGGGTGAAGGGCTGGGGCAATGCCAAGAAAGCCGTGCACCTGACTCCACAGCATTTCGAGTTGATGACGGATTTGATTCACTTTGCCTACAGTGTCACGGCAGATGGTCGCGTGGACTTGCAGTGGGTGGGCGAAGGCGCAGACCCGACCACAGTGGTAGATGGCGCTCTGGAGGAAATCAAGCGCTTGCGCAGCGAGAGCAAGGGCAAGGCGCGCCTGATAGCAGGTTTTGGACACATGGATGGACCCATGACTACCGCCGTAGCCAACCCCGACACGCGCCGCACCCTCGCGCGCAACATGGCCCAGTGGGCCATCAGCCGCGGGTACCAAGGCATCGACATTGACTGGGAATACCCTGATACAATCGAGCAATGGCAAAACTTTGGGTTGTTCTTGGCCGAGCTGCGCGAGGAATTGGCGGGCTCCAACCTCTCCATCAGCATCGCATCCTCCGTCACGTACAAGGTGCCCATCATCTATGTGACCGATCAGTTGGATTTTCTCATGACCATGTCGTATGACGATTTGGCGGCAGAGCACTCCTCCATGTGGAGATTCCAAAACGACGCCAACAAATGCCTGAACGACTTTAGGATGCCCCGCCCGCGCATTGTCATTGGCCTCCCCTTTTACAGCAATGAAAAAGGCAAGCTAACCCAGCAGTTTGGCTACTCTCAAATCCGCGGGTGGCACCCGCGCCTCAAACCGAATGTGAATGATTTCATCTCTAAAAAACAAGATGGGTCAGATGGGCCAGCGCACAGCTTCAATGGACCTGACTTAATACGCGATAAATGCCGCTGGATGAAAAAAGAAAAGTTTGGCGGGGTCATGATATGGGCATATGATACTGATGTGCCGCTGAGCGATAAAGCATCACTTGGCCGAGCCATGTACTCCGTGGTGAGACAAGCGAAGGCCGCGCGCAAGTAGGTTGACAAATAGCCGCTGCACCGCTAAGATAAAGCACATGCAGGAATTTGAGGGAAAAGTCGCCATTGTGACCGGCGGTGCACAGGGAATAGGCAAGTGCATTGCCGAGCAGTTCTCCTCCGCGGGGGCTAAGGTGTGTATTTTCGATATTCAAGAGAACCCTGGTTTTGTGGGTGACTTGGCTTGCGAATCGGACCTCCGACGATTTGCCGCGGAGGTGCTGGCCACCCATGGCAAGGTGGATTTCATCATCAACAATGCCGCCCCGCTTTTCAAGGGCTTGCCCGACTGCACATGGGAGGAGTTCAACAACGCCATGCAAGTGGGTGTGGTGGCTCCCTACATGCTCGCCAAGCTCTTCTCCGAGCACTTTGCCCCTGGGGCAGCCATTGTCAACATTTCCTCGAGCCGCGATCGCATGAGCATGCCAGGCACCGAGTGCTACTCGGCCGCCAAGGGTGGCATTGCAGCTCTCACCCACGCTTTGGCTGTCTCCTTGGCGGGGCGCGTGCGTGTCAATTCCATTTCACCGGGGTGGATAGAAACGCGCGGTGCCGAATACACGGGTGCAGATGCCAGCCAGCATCCGGCTGGCCGAGTGGGCGCGCCAGAAGATATCGCCCACATGGTTCTCTACCTTTGCTCCAGCAAGGCCGGTTTCATCACGGGCGAAAATATCTGCATAGACGGTGGTATGACTCGCCTCATGATTTACCACGGCGAGCATGGTTGGAACCTGCAAGACTAATCCCTGCCCTGCCCCGTTTTATGCCCTTGCCTTTTGCCAGCCCCTGTTTGAGCGATGCCGCTTCCGTGGCATCTCTTGTGGCTAGCGCGCGGGGCATGGGCAATGATTTGGCCTTTGCCAATATCTACCTTCTGCGCGAAAAATACAAAACCCACATCGCTCTCCTCAACGGCTTTTTGTTTCGCTACTACGGCGGGCATGGTCGCTTTCAGGGATATGCCTTTCCCTGTGGCAAGGGCGATATAGAATGGGCACTGCGTCAAATTGAGGAAGATGCTGCTTTTCACGCACGCCCCTGCCGCTTTTGCTTGCTCACCGAGGCAGATGCCGCCATGCTGCAACAACTGCGCCCTGGTGCGTACCAATTCTCCACAGACCCGGGAGATGCTGATTATATTTACAAGCGCCAAGACTTAGCTGAGCTTCCCGGCACCGCGTTCCATAAGAAACGTAATCATATCGCCCGTTTCTATCGCCAATATGCCAACTGGCATTTTGCTCCCCTCTCTGCCGAGACTCTGGCAGATGCCCGTGCTGTGGCAGAGCAGTGGTATGCCGCCCGCGAGGAAGATTCCCATGCCCTGGCGCACGAACAATGCGCCATTCATGCTGCTCTGCGGGCGAAGGATGAACTCCAGCTCGTAGGTGGTGTGCTCTATGTCGACTCCCACCCCGTTGCCATGACCTTGGCCTCTCACATTTCTCCCGATACGGCCGATATTCACTACGAAAAGTGTCTGCCCTCATTCCGAGATGCCTATCCCATCATCAACCAAGAAATGGCGCGTGTTCTCTCCTGTACCTACATCAACCGAGAAGAAGATTTGAACCAAGCTGGTCTTCGGCAGGCTAAGCTGTCATACCGCCCTGCCCTGCTTCTCCGCAAGTTCAACTCCCTGCCCTGTCCCACACCATGTTGACCCATATCTTCAGCCCTGCTACCTGTGCCCAATGCCGCCTGTGTTGCAACTTCTGCCAACGCTCCGCTTGGGAAACTCCCTTCCTTGAGACCAAGCTCGCAGCAACTCTTGAAGATAGGGGTGTGAAACTCACCACCCGCCACAATGGAGCAAGAAGCTATGCGCTCAGCTTCTCCACCACTGACCCCGAAGAAACCTGCAACTGCCCCCTGCTTGATCCAACCCGCGGCTGCACCCTGCCTCGCGACCAGCGCCCCTTTGAGTGCCGCGTGTGGCCGCTGCGCCTCATGCACGACGAAGAACAAAACCTCTGCATCGCTTGCTACCGAGATTGCCCTGCCCTGCTCGCCCAAGAAACGTGGCAACGCATCGTCGATGATGCCACAGGCCACCTCCTCCCCCTCTTGCTCGAATATGCGGAGAAATTCCCCGAAAGTATCCGCCCCCTCGATGCTCACTACACCATCATTTGGACAAATAAAAAAGCCGCTGCGCCGTCAGTGGTATAAGAGCCACGTTCCCGTTAGCTAGGTGGGTGCGGAGCCGGGGTTCTCTGAGGTATCCATTGGACGGAACATTAACTCCCTTGGCTTTTGTGCCCCTTAATATATATACATCGGTCCGGGCCTGTTGAACCACGCGTCACGAACGCAGCAGCAAGTTCTATATACCACATTCCTCCCCCCTCAGCAAGCTTTTTAGAGCTTATCACAAGATAACTTTTGTTCCATGTGGAACAATATACAGACATGGGGAAAGATTGACAAAATGCCCTTTAAGGTGTATATAACGCGCGAGATGACAATTCCAACACAACTTTCCCAACAACTTGCCTCTGTTCTCAAGCAAATTCTGGGTGATGCTTTGCCGGAGGGCTTCTGCCCTGCCGTCACACCCTCACAAGATTTGCGTTTTGGCGACTACCAAAGCAACGCAGCCATGATGCTCGCGAAGCAAGCTCGCACCAATCCTCGCCAGTTGGCCACTCAGGTTGTCGAGCAATTTGGCACATCCCCCATTGCCACTTTGGAAATCGCAGGGCCTGGTTTCATCAACTTCCGCATTCGTCCCGAGTACTTCGCAGCCAACACCGCTGCCATGCTGCACGACGAGCGTTTGGGTGTAGCTCGTGTCGAGCAACCCAAGACACTTGTCATCGACTTCTCTGCCCCCAACGTGGCCAAGCCCATGCACGTGGGTCACATTCGCTCCACCATCATCGGCGATACTCTTGGCCGTTTGGCTCGCTTCATGGGTCACACCGTCATCACAGATAACCACATTGGCGACTGGGGCACACAGTTCGGCATGATTCTTTGGGGCTGGAAGAACATCCTCAGCCAAGAAGACCTTGAAAAGGATCCTATCGAAGCCTTACTTACTGTCTATAAAGAAGTTAACCAAAAATGTAAGGAGGAAGAAGGCCTGCTTGAAACCTGCAAGGCTGAACTGGTGAAACTGCAAGGCGGTGATGCTGAAAATCTTGACATCTGGCAGCGCTGCATCGCTGTGACCAAGATTGGTCTGGAGAAAATTTACAGCCAGCTCAACATCAGCTTTGACTACTGGTTGGGTGAAAGCGCATACAACGACGCACTCGCTCCGCTCGTGGAAGACCTCATCGCTAAGGGTATCGCCCGTGAAAGCGATGGCGCTATTTGCGTCTTCTCTGATGGCTACCACAAGCCGCAGAATGACCCCTTCCTTGTGCAGAAAAATGGTGAATGGCTTCCCGTACCTGCCATCATTCGCAAGGCTGACGGTGGTTTCCTCTACGCTACCACGGACCTCGCCACACTCGATTATCGCACACAAAACTTCAATGCTGACTCCATCTGGTATGTGGTGGGTGCTCCCCAGGATAAGCACTTCAAACAAATCTTCGACATCGAGCGTATGCGCGGTGTGACGGGTGATTTCCGCCATGTTGCCTTCGGTTCTATCTTGGGTAAAGACCGCAAGCCCTTCAAGACTCGCTCTGGTGATACTGTGAGCCTGCAAGACGTTATTGATGAAGCAGTTACGCGCGCTACAAAGGTCATCGAAGAAAAGAGCCCTGATATGCCCGAAGACCAGAAAGCTGAAGTAGCCAAGATGGTCGGCATCGGTGCTATCAAGTTTGCTGAACTGTCGCAAAACCGCATGAGTGACTACATCTTCGACTGGGATAAGATGCTCGCCCTCACCGGTGATACCGCCCCCTATCTTCAGAACTCCTATGTGCGTGTGCGCTCTATCTTCCGCAAGATTGAGACCCCCTTCTCTGCCCCGGAAACCATCACCCTTGAGGCCGATGCAGAGATTCATTTGGCTCGCTTGCTCGTCCGCTATGGCGAGGTCGTACCCTCCACACTGGATGACTGCCGCCCCAATCTCTTAGCTGCATATCTCTACGATTTGGCACGCGCATTCCACAGCTTCTATGAAGCATGCCCCGTGCTGCGCAGCGAAGGTGCCGTGCGCGAAAGCCGTCTCGCCCTCTGCGAATTGACTGCTCGCGTCCTCAAACATGGCATGGGTCTCTTCGGTATTGAGATGCCAGAACGCATGTAAAATGTTCCATGTGGAACAAATTTTAGCTACAATTGCCATCTCCGGATGTATTCTTTCGGGCGTGGCTCAGGCAGAGTCGGCACAGAAAACTGTGCCGACTCTTGCTTTAGCGCTGAGCACAGACAGCGAAGACAGCAAGCGAGAAACACAGGAAGGCATCCTCGATTTACTCCTTGGCTGGGATGAATCTGCACAGCTGCATTTTCAAGAGGCCATCGTCCACGATGAAGCAAATGCTCTGGCATACGCTGGGTTGTGCTTCATCAATCCACACGATGAAGCAGCTCGGGCGTGTCTGAAGCGTATTTATGAAGATGAGTCGACACGATTGTTGTCACATGAAACATTCTACATCGAGTCTCTTCTCAAACTAGCAGCCACCCATTATGGAGAAGCTTGCCAAGATTTCTGCGCGCGTGCAGATCAATACCGAGCCGATAAAATCGCAAACGTGTGGGCAGTCATCTTGCTCCACAGTTCGGACCTAGCCTATCATCCAGAAACGGGAGAACCAGGTCCGCAACAACGAGAAGCCTTACGCCGTATCGAAAAACTGTGCGAAACCTATCCTCATGACCCTCTTATATCATACGCGCGCGCGTATATAGAGCAATCGGCACCACACATTTCCAACGAGGCGTTGATAAACGCGCTCCAAGCGAAAGATTCTTTTCCGCAACATCCCATGCCACAATTACTCGTGGGGCATTTACTGTCGCGCATCGGTCAATTTGATGAGGCGGTTAAACACTTCCAACAAGCGGCTATACTCGCAGCTAAGAGAGGACTCTCATTGGAACAATCACCCCTCTGGTGGCAAGCACGTCTCTGCGAGTCGAGCGCTCTATGGTCAGCTGGCCACAAGGAACAGGCTCTAAAATTAATTTCTACACTCAATTCTAGTTCCGTCGCTGAATCCTCCAAGAATACCGAGGTTTCTATTCTGCGACGCTGGGAATGCAACACTCTTCCGCTGCGTTTTCTTGTCGCTGCACAGGGCACACCTACACAACAAGCCATTACGAAAGCATCACAGGCTGCCACGCCTAAAACTGCGTGGAAAAGCGCCGACTATGTGCTCCACGTGCGTGATTGCCTTAGAGCCACACTCTCCGCGCGACTCAAGGCTCAGCAAGGGAAGTGGAAGGAAGCTCAGCACTCACTTGATTTGGCTGAACAAGCTAAAGAGCGTCTCGACAAATCTTACGATTCCCTCTCCCAAGAATCACAGCTGCTTCTCTCTCCTTGGCACCGCGCACAAGAGGCATGCTCCATCGCCATCGCTCTAGCCAAGGCTTGCGTCTACCAAGATACAAAACACATTTGGCTGGAAAATGCCAAGACCGCACGCAAGGCTCCCAATTTGATGATGCCTCCTGTCATTCCTGCTCCCTAAATTCAACAGGGCAGGGGAGTGCATCATTGTTCCATGTGGAACATTTTACTTTGACTTACTGTTTGACTTTTCGTCCAGTTCTGGTAGAATTTGTGCATGATGAAAAGGCTATTCTTGTGCATGTTTGCACTCACAACTGCGACTGGTTTGATGAGTTCGTGCGCTTACATGCAGACAAATAAATCTGTGGCAGAAATGGGTTGTCAGTATGATGGAAAACTCATCAGCAACCACGATTGTTCCACATGGAACATTTATAAATCAGGTGGAAAATGGTACATTGCCGCTAAACAGGTTGCCTTAAAAAAGAACTACCCAATCGTACGAGACACGCTTTTATTTACGGAGAATAGCGAGCCTGTTTATGAACTTTTACCGGATGAAGCAGAGCCCAAATTCTTTTACCATGTCATTTCGGAGGGCACCGCACAAGTGCTCATGAGAACGGATGGGTATGCACATTTTGGCGACTTGGCAGAGGAAATCAAGAACACTCCCGGGGAGTGGAAGGAGTCATTATCCCGCGCGAAAAGTTACCCTGTGAGAGCGCACATTGAGTACCCGAAGCAGATACAAGATGCCATCATCGCTGGGGCACGCACCCCCCAAAGTACACCTGCCATTAACCAGGTTTTGAGGGGATTGGACTTCTTAGTCATAGACGTGCCTGGTACGGTCATATATAACGTAGCCATACCCATCATGGCACCCATTAAGTTCTTCTCTGAGTTTACTGTAACATACTAATTATAAACAAGTTGTATTACTTATTCACTAAAATTGTGTATAAGTTCTGTGAATAAGTGTGAATAGAGCTGTGAATAAGATTTTTCTTCACAACAGAGAAAACTTGCGAACAAAATCATTCACCGGAAGCACCCCATCCAGATAGATTAAAATCAATCAGATAGACCACTTGTTAAACTTATTCACATACCATATGATGATGAAATTTAAATTTAAATTCTTCTATCATCAAGGAGGGTAACGAACATGCGCCAGCAGGGGAAGCTTTGACAAGAGAGCCAAGAACGATACAATAGCTGCATGAGCACACCGACCATAGAGCCAGATGAATTGTGGATGCACCGAGCCGTTGCGCAAGCGAGGCAGGGCTTAGGCACCACGAGTCCTAATCCACCTGTAGGAGCAGTCATCGTCAAAGACCAAAGACTCATTGGGGAAGGTTTCCATGAAAGAGCAGGGGAGCCCCATGCAGAACGTCGGGCCATCGCCAACGCTATCTTACGCGGACACGAGGCGAAGCTCAAAGGGGCGACTATCTATGTGACACTTGAACCCTGTTCCAGCTATGGCCGAACACCTCCTTGTACAGAGGCCATCATCCAGTGCGGTATCGCTGAAGTCGTCTATGGGAGCACAGATCCTGATACACGCCACCAGGGGCGCGCAGACGAGGTTTTGAAAGCAGCTGGGGTACGAGTACGCAGCGGAGTGTGCCAAGAGGCTTGTGATGCCCTTTTACGCCCGTGGATGCACGCTGTGCGCACAGGCCGTCCATGGGTGGTGGCTAAAGTAGCTTGTAGTTTAGATGGGCGAATGACCCGCCGAGACGGTGGATGGTTGAGCTGCCGCGAATCCGTGAAAGAGGCGCACCAGCTGCGACTCGAGAGCGATGCCATTTTGGTAGGAGGCAACACCGTGCGGACAGATGACCCAGCCTTGACGATTCGCACGCCCAAATCGAGCATACCTAAGGCCAAGATACAGCCTTGGCGCATTATCCTGACACGCGATGAAAGCACGCTGCCAGCCACAGCACAATTGTTGAGCGATGGTGAAGCGCAACGCACCTTGGTATACGAGAGCGTGGGGGATTTGAAGACATGGCTTGAAACCTTGTACCGCGAGTATGGTATAGTGCAGCTCATGCTGGAATGCGGTGGAAAATTACTGCGTCCCTTTTTGGAGCAAGGCATGGTGAACGAGTGGGTGCAAATTCTCACCCCGCGCTTGACGGGTGGCGAGGACCAGATGGTGCTGGGTGATTTTCTGCCGCACGAGTTGGAGTTTGAAACCGAGTATCACCTCAGTAGTGGGCGGGATATTCTCATCCGCGGCATCTTACGCCAGAGCACATGAAACAGGGCAGGGGACAGAGCTTGAGCGCATGGTTCATCGGTGCAGCTGTCATGTACCTGCTGCTGCCCAACGTCCTTTTTCTCTTGGGCTGGGTGCAGTGGTACATAGCACTCCCTGTCGCGCTTTGTTTGCTGCTCTCTTTTGCGGGGCTTTGTCGGCAGATATCGGGGCTGGAGTTGTGCTTGCAGAAAAGTGATGCGTGGGTCCTCCCATTGCTGATCTTGGGTGCTGCGTTTTGCACCGCTGCCCTAGGGCTGCATGGCCATGTACCCCAGCAATGGGATTTCACCGTGCGCAACCCCATTTATGAAACATTGGTGCGTTGCGACTGGCCTCTCTATAATGCCGAGGGTGGATATTTTGTTTACTACATGGCCTATTGGTTGCCCCCTGCGCTGATTTCTAAGATGTCGCTGGGCTGGATATCGCCTACCACGATACTTTGGTGGTGGAACTTCATGGGAGTACTCCTGTTGCTCTTGATTGTCTGGTTGCGATGGCGCAAGCGAGCCCTTCTCATCATGACGTTGATGTTGACCATGGGCTCATTGAATGATATGCGCCGTCTCTATGGTGCTGCCAAATGGCTTTGGGAACAATGCCCCGCTCTGGAATGGATTGACCCCTACGTGTATGTCTTGGCTGATTGGACCAACTATTTCTTCCTTGGTTTGTGGAATCAAATAGCCTGCAACACCCCTCACTCCGCCATTCCCATCTGCATGACCATCGCGTTGGTGCTCTGCAAGAGATTGCCTTGGCGGCATTTTCCTTTTGTGTCGTCGCTCACTGTTTTGTGGTCGCCGCTCGCAGCGGGTGTCATGTTGCCGTGGGTAGCCCTCAAAATGCTGGGTCAGCTACGCACACGCGTTGCGTGGATGGAGAGCTTGCGCACACTTTCCCTGTGGAGCGGGGTGGCCCTCGTGGTCTTGGTGGGTGCTTATTTCACCTGCGCCGAATCGAGCATGCTCCATTGGGTTGGCGCAGAGACTGCCTATTACAATGACTGGATGCTGAACCAGAGCACCCGCGTGGCGAAAGCCTGCGCCATCATGGCTATGATGTGCATCCCCATGCTCATTTTCTTGTGGCAGCCTTATCGCAAGACAGGTATTCCCTTGGTATGCTGCATTCTTATTCTCCTCCTCCCGCTCGTGTGGGTTGGGTATGAAAACAATGAACTGCTTTTCAAAGGAAGCGCGGTGATTTTCATGTTGCTTGTGGTTCTGTATGCCTCGCGCTTTGTGCATGCGCGCCGGTGGTGGCGCGCCGCGCTTGTGGTCTTTTTTATCCTATCCGCCGGGGAATTTTGTTGGGATTTGGGATTCCGTGTGCTGCACAAATACACTTGGGATGAAACAGCCATGCAGAAGAACATCATCGATGATTGGCAAGGACACTTGAATCACCCCCATGAACTGGCCTACAAGAACTTTTTCGGACGCTCACCTCAGGCAGTCATGTTCTATGCTGAATCCGGTGCATCTGCTCAGGGAGTTTTGCGCCCCCTTGCCACCGGACAAAAAGCAGCCGATTCGAATCCTGAGCGCTTGAAATAAAGGATTGCAAATTGAGATAAAATCTGCTATGATTGCCCCGCGAGGGCGTTGTGCGACATAACAGCCCCTCTTTCTGCTTTTATGAGTTTCCCATTCTTCAGCAAACTTCGCAATAAGAGAACGTACATGCAGCTTGTTCGCAACGAGTTGCAGAAAGTGCGTACGGAGATTGCGAAACAGGCCGAAACCTTCGAGCCCTATGTGCGCGAGTACATGGTCAAGGTGTGCAAAGGACAGGGCAAGATGATTCGCCCGGGTCTCGTGTTGCTTACTGCTGCTGCTACCGGTGGCATCAAGGATGAACACATCACCTTTGCTGCTTTGTTGGAGATGATTCACATGGCATCCCTTGTGCACGACGATGTGTTGGACAAGGCTGATACCCGCCGCGATTTGCCAACACCCAACGCCTTGTGGGGAAATGAATTGGCTGTGCTGCTGGGTGATACCTTGCTGGCACAAGCCATTGTGATGGGCACAGAAATTGGCGGGAGCAAGTTCTGCCGCAAGATGGCCGAGGCCATGCGCGATTTGTGTCAGGGTGAGGTCGAGCAATCTACCCGCTTGTGGGACTTGGACATGACTCGTGCCGAGTACTACGAGATCATCCGTAAGAAGACGGCCACCTTGTTTGCCATCGCCATGAGTGGTGCTGGTTATTTGCAGGGTTTGGATGACGAAATGGTGGAGCACCTGAACCGCATGGGTACTTTGCTCGGTATTGCCTACCAGATTTATGACGATTGCTTGGACCTGACCGGCGCCGATGATGAAGCTGGTAAGACGCTGGGCACCGATGCAGAAAAGGGTAAGTTGACCCTGCCGATGTATTTCCTGCTAGAATCAAGCAGCGAAGACGTGGCTGCTTACATGCACGACGCGATTGAAAGGCACGAAACGATTGATTACAGCCGCCTGAAGGGCACAGAAGCCTTTGCAGAGGCTATCAAACTCTCTGTAGACGAGGGCCTTACGCGCATGGAAGAAGCCCGCGAAGTTTTGTGGTTGCTGCCAGAATCTCCCGCCCGCGAAGCCTTGGCAGAAATGACTTATCGCGTGGATGAAATGTTGCGCGATTGTTGCAAATAACCCGTGTTCGAGCCATGATAAGACCCGAAAAAATGGTGCCGCGGACTCTTGGCATTGCTAAATCCGTGTGGCAAATCATCTACGCTGAAGCCGAGAAAGTGGCTCAAGCCGAGCCGAAGCTGGTAGGCATGTTGGATGATGTGGTGCTGAGTCGCAATTCACTTTGCAGTGCAGTGGCCGTGCGCTTGGCTCGCAAGCTTTCGCGTCGCGACATTGGCCGAGATGATTTAGAGCCGCTCATCCGCACTATTTTGCGCAATAACCCAGTGACGGTCGATTGTCTGGCAGCAGATTTGATGGCGGTGGTTGATCGAGATGCTGCCTGTCACAACGCCTTGGAGCCTCTGTTGTTTTTCAAGGGTTTTCATGCCTTGGCCACATACCGTGTTGCGCATTTGCTGTGGCAAGAAGGGCGCCATTTGTTGGCGCTTCTCTTCCAGAGCATTGGCAGCGAAGTGTTTGGGGTAGACATTCACCCTGCCGCTCGCATTGGTTGTGGCATTTTGTTGGACCACGGCACAGGATTTGTGGTGGGCGAGACAGCCATCATTGAAAATGACGTTTCGATGCTGCATGAAGTTACCCTTGGTGGTACTGGCAAAGAAAAAGGCGGCGATCGTCACCCCATCGTGCGCAGCGGCGTGCTCATCGGGGCAGGGGCCAAAGTGCTGGGGCGTGTGGAGATTGGCGAAGGTGCCAAAATTGCGGCTTCATCAGTTGTGTTGCGAGATGTCGCCCCGCACACCACAGTAGCTGGTGTGCCCGCTGAGCCAGTGGGCTGCGTGGAGGAAGACGCCCCCGCGCTGGGTATGCGCCAAAGTATCTCTGAATCATGATACGCGAGCTTGATATACACTTGCCGTTGCGCAAGGCAGGCAAAGCAGAAGCCTGCCGCAAAGCTGCTGCCCAAAAGATGGGTATTTCTCCCAAGCGCATCACAGGCATACGCTTGCTCAAAGAAAGTATAGATGCCCGCCGCCGCCCGATTTGCAAGCAATTGCGCTATCTTGTAGCGGTGGATGAAGACTTGCCCGCCGCGGAGGAACTGGTATGCCAATACCCCAGTGTGCCCGCTGATGCTCGCCGCGTCATTATCGTGGGCAGCGGTCCTGGTGGTTTGTTTGCGGCCTTGCGCTGCTTGGAATTGGGGCTCAAGCCCATCATTTTGGAACGCGGCAAAGACGTATCTGCCCGCCGTTTCGACCTGCAACCCATCAACTGCCAAGGCTATGTGGTGGAGGACTCCAACTACTGCTTTGGTGAGGGTGGCGCCGGTACATTCTCCGATGGCAAACTCTTCACCCGCGCCACAAAACGTGGCCCTGTGATGGAGATTTACAAGACCTTTGTCGCCCACGGTGCAGCGCCGGAAATCATGACGGATGCCCACCCGCACATTGGTTCCAACAAGCTCCCCAACATCATCCGCGCCATGCGCCACAGCATTCTCAATGCAGGGGGCGAGGTGCACTTTGGCACGCGCGTGAATGGCTTGCTCAAGTCCATTGATGGCAAGCGTCTGTGCGGTGTGCGCACCGCAGATGGCCGCACATGGGAGGGAGATGCAGTGATTTTGGCCACCGGCCATAGCGCGCGCGACGTGTACCGCATGTTGTATGCCGAGGGTGTGCAGCTAGAGCGCAAACCCTTTGCTGTGGGTGTGCGCATTGAGCACCCGCAAGCACTCATTGATGCCGCGCAATACCACCTGCGCCCGGGCGAAGAGAGACCACACGAGCTCCCTGCTGCTCGCTACACGCTAGCCACCAAGATACGCGAGCGCGGTGTGCATTCCTTCTGCATGTGCCCCGGTGGTTTCATTGTGCCCGCTGCCACAGAGAATGATGAAGTGGTGGTGAATGGCATGTCTCTTTCCCGCCGCAACTCCCCCTTTGCCAACTCTGGTTTTGTGGTGACGGTGGAGCCGGAAGATACCGATTTGTATTTGCCGGAGCATGGCATGCTTTCTGGCATTGCATATCAAAAAGCTTTGGAGATTGCCACCTCGCAAGCAGGTGGTGGCATGCAAAAAGCACCCGCCCAGCGTGTGCTGGATTTCCTTGCAGGGCGTGTTTCCGACACCCTGCCGCGCACGAGCTACCACCCCGGTATCACGGCGTGGGATTTGAATGCTCTACTGCCTGAAAGTGTGTGCACCCGCATGCGAGAGGGCTTGCAATTCTTTGACCGCAAGCTGCGAGGTTTTGCGGGTGAGGATGCGCTGCTCATCGGCTGCG
The DNA here is from genome assembly GCA_045637025.1 of Akkermansia sp. Taxonomy (GTDB): domain Bacteria; phylum Verrucomicrobiota; class Verrucomicrobiia; order Verrucomicrobiales; family Akkermansiaceae; genus Akkermansia. The sequence goes on from JAZTYM010000052.1 coordinate 25,701, forward strand.
AGACACGCACAAGCTCCCCCGTGCGCATTCCCCGAGATGCTGCGAGCTTGCAGCACCCCCAACTGGCGGGCCTTTTCCCCTGTGGCGAGGGCGCTGGCTATGCAGGTGGCATCGTATCTGCCGCTTTGGATGGTCGCCGCTGCGCCGAGGCCGTAGCAGCTCTCTTCTAAAGAATATAGAGCGTGTGCGGTTGGGTACCCGGTGCATCAAAGGCCGTGCAGACCTTCTTTGGGGCGTCTTTCACCAAATCAATCAGGCGAATAGCCTGCGTGGGACAAGCCGCTTGGCAAGCCGTCTGTGGGGGCGTGCCACTGGCTTTGGCGGCGTTGATGCGCTGCACACAGTAGGTGCATTTTTCCATCACTCCGCGGGAGCGCACCGTCACACTCGGGTTGGGTGGTAGCTTGGTCGCTGCGCGGGATTGCTTGGCGTAGTCGTGGAAATTGAAGGTGCGAGCCTGATACGGGCAAGCTGCAGAGCAATAACGCGTACCCCAGCAGCGGGGGTACACCATTGCGTTGAGCCCATCACTCGTGTGCACCGTGGCATTCACGGGGCAGACAGCTTCGCAGGGTGCGTCCTCGCAATGGCGGCATGCCATGGGCACAAACAGTGGGGTGTTTGTAGCGGCATTCAAGTATGAATCAATGCGCAGCCATTGCATATCTCGCTGGTGCATCATTTCGTCTTTGCCCACAGTGGGTATATTGTTTTCTGCGCGGCATGCCACCACACAAGCGGCGCATCCGATACAGGCACTCACATCAATCGTCATTCCCCATTGGGGAGAGCTGCCAGTGGGTGGAGTGTATGCGGAAGACTTGAGTTGGCAGGTTCCCTTTTGTTTGGCGTGGGGGTAGAGGGGCGCGCATGGTTCCTCCACTCCCGCTTCGGTGAGCCCTGGCAGCATCGGAACAATGCGGTGGCTGAGACCAGGCAGGGCTTGGAGAGGCAGGGTGTATTGATTCACCCGCACATGGGATGTCTGCGGGCTGATGTTTTCACCGCGGAAGGGCACAAACACGGCTGGTGCGCCTGCTGCACCGCTAAGGGGATCATACGTTTCCTGCAACCAACGATTGTGCAAGAAACGCCCATCGGCGTACAAGGGGTGCACGTATGGCACACTCTTATGGGCGGTGGGGCAGGGGGATGGCACCGGGCAGGCTTGCGGTACAAAGCCCTTTTTGAGCGCTTGCGAGAGGTTACCAGCGACTTGTTCGGCCCAAGTGCGCGCGGGAAGCGTGTGGCTTGGCTGGTCCAATGGTAGATGGCCCTCGTGCAGCAGGGCATGTAGGACATCGGCCTCGGACACAGCTTGGCGCAGCGGTTGCAAAACAGGTTGGCGTACGCACATGTTGCCGTGTGCATCGGCTTCAGCTCCCCATTCTTCTAAAAAATGAGTTTGTGGCACGGCGTATTGGCAACACTTGGCCGTTTCATCCGCAAAGAGCGAAAAACGCACCGTTTCAGCGGCCGTTTGCTGCAACATGTGTGCAAAATCAGGCCGGAATGCCGCCACATCTGCCGGGGTGAAGATGAACAACAGGTCGGTGTTAGCCATATCTGCCACTAAGTCCTCCAATGTGCCAAAACCCGTGGGGTAGAGGCAAGGCTTGCCGACTGTCACATCCTGCACCGCCTCCAAACTTGCACAGGTGGTGCTACGAGGGGCACTCACTGGGTCGTAGGCATAGCATTTGACACCCCCATGAGCCATGAGCGCTGCGCATTGTTGCTGGCGGATGGGGGAATAACCCTGCGGTAGCAATAAAGCTGTGCGGCGGCCACTCTGTATAGCGCGTGCCCACGCGCGAAAGGCCCCTTGCAGGCCCTCCCACGGGTATGTTTTGCCGTTGAAGGTGGGAGAACTCGCCCGCCGCTCGTTGTACAAGTCCAAGATGGCGGCTTGGGCAAAGGCGGGGAGCCCGTGGCGGGCGGTGTAAGCAGGATTCGGTTGAAGGGAAGTGGGGATAGCATCGTGGCACACGGCTAGCATGGGCAATGCCCCATTGGCCCACGGCATGCAGGTAGCAAAGCATGTCGCTTCCCCTGGGCGCAGCCACTCCGGGCCATCTTCTGGCTGCACGGCGTATTCTTGAGCGCGTCTGCATGCTGGCAAAGCTGCCAGTGCCAGCAAACCCATCCCCTTCAAAAAGCTGCGCCGCGATGGGGAAAAGTCCTGCCCTCTCTTCTTCATATTGAACTTAATTGCATGACATGCCGGTGTAGGTCATTAACCGTTTCAACATGTCAATGTCGTTCCAACAAGATTTAGATTCGATAGTGCAAGAGATATTGGGGCGTTCCAAACCAAAGACTTTGTCGCTGTAGACTTCTGCGATTCTTTGAATATTCTTGGGACTGTATTCCAAGACAGGACTATTCAATTTAAGCATTTTGGTAAACTTCTTTACCCTATCATGATCGCATCCTTTCTGGATGATTAAAACGACCTGTACTCTTTTACTCTTGCTTAATGTTTTCATGACATCCAGCCACGTTTCATAAGCCTCTTTGTCTCCATTGTAGAATAAATGAGGATTGTATTGAGCTGCGTCTGCATTTTCTAAATCTTGCTCACTCACCATGAAGTTGACATAGATTTTGGCTTTCTTGTTTATTTTGCCTGAAATCAGTTTTCCATTTCCATATAAGACGTCTGCGCTATGTGTGGGTGTTTTGGAGAGTCTGTTTTTCTTTTTATAATCCGCAAGAACTTTGGCCAGCAACTCATGTTGCTCTTTAGTATTGGCCATGGTCAATTTCTTGGTCGTGAAGATATACTGAACAGATGCACCCTTTTCAAACTTGATGCCGTACTCTTCCAACACTTCTGCTGCACCTCTCAATTCTCCTGTCACGTCTGCAAAGAATGAGTGGGGCACATCATTATAAACTACCTCATGCAATAATACGACTTCATCGTTTCTTACGATGCGGGGTATCACTTCTACAATGCTGTCCTCATCCTGTGCCATCACTATGGGCGCAACTATCATACAACAAGAGATGACTCCCTGAATCATGCTGCTCATCTTCCGTTTCTTGAAAACCTTTCTCATGGGTGGTTTCTTTTCTTTTTTTCTGTGGGGGCTCTATTCACCACTTTATCATATACGCTGGGCCTTATAAAGCCAAATTCAGCCTCCGCGTTGCCTCTAATGCCAATTTGGGCAACAACTTTCATGAATTTTCAAACTTTTACCACTTTTTTCTTGTAATAATTCTAAAGTAGGATAAAATGCAGGCATGACAACGATTGACAACCTGAAGACCGCTATCATTGGCGAAAGCACCGCCAGTGCCAAGTACGCCGCCTATGCCACCCGCGCCGCACAGGAGGGTTATCCGCTCATCGAAAAGCTCTTTGCAGCTGCCAGCCGTGCTGAGCGCATTCACGCCACCAACCACAACAAAGTGCTGGTGAAGCTGGGGCAAGAGCCCATCAATGTAGAAATGCACATTGAAGTGAGCAACACCGCCGACAACCTGCGCGATGCCATTGCCGGTGAGACCTATGAATTTACGGACATGTATCCGCCCATGATTGCTTTGGCTGAGGAAGAGAACATCGCTGATGCCGTGCGCAGCTTCACCTGGACAAACGAAGCAGAAAAAGAGCACGCCGATTTGTACAGCAAGGCTCTGGCCCAGCTGGAAGCCGGCGAAAAGCTTGACCTGCCCGCCAAGTACTATGTATGCCCGCTTTGCGGCGATACCTTTGCAGAAGGCACCGAGCCAGACCGCTGCCCGCTCTGCAACATGCCCAAGAGCAAGTACATTGAAATCTAAGCTATAGCCCCCTTGGTCCCCGCCAAGGGGGCATTGGCTAAAAGCTTGCCAAAGAAGCATCAATATGATAGGATAAGTGCGATGAAACCCGTCATTTCCATACTGGCAGGGGCCGTGGCAGCTCTCACACTTTGTGGGCAGCAGGCAATGGCCGACCGCAATTCGGACTACTGGGCTCCGGAAAACATGGCAGCACGTCAGTGTACATCCGTGCACATCGGCTATCTGCCCTCTATTCCTACACACACCGCTGCTTACACAGAAATGGTGGTCGAAAAGAGCGCAGAAGGCACTTACTTTGCCGTGAACAACTTTGGTTGCGGCTACATTGGTGTGCAAGAATTGGCCAAGAAAAAGGCTGATGGCAGCTTTGAACGCGTGGCAATCTTCTCCATTTGGGATGCCAAAGACAGTGGCGACAACCCCCACGCCGCTCCCGAAGAAGAACGCGCTAAATTGATTCAAAAGGGTCGTTTGGTGACCACCCGCCGCTTTGGCGGCGAGGGCACAGGCGGCAACTCCATGCGCGAGTTTAACTGGAAGGAGGGCGATGTGATTCGCACCCTTGTGGTAGAACGCCCCGATGGTGAGGATTTCCGCCAGCTGGCTGGCTACATCTGGGACCCTGAGACCAAGCAGTGGGAATTGCTCAGCTGCTGGCGCATTCAGGCGCTCACCCGTGGTTTGGGTGGTGGCTGTGGCTTTGTGGAAGATTTCCGCCGCAACGTGGAATCCAAGCAGAAAGAGCGCCGCGCCACATTTGGTCCTGCTTGGCGCTGGGATGGCAAGGCCTGGAGCTTGGCCACTGAGTATCGCTTCACCAAGGACGGCAATCCCAACATGGAAATCAACTGCCGCGTGAACCCCAAGCTCGGGTACTTCTCCCTGGCCACGGGTGGCGATATCAAGCCCGAAGCTGATTTCCCCGTGTGGGCTACCAAGAAGCTGCCCCAGCAGCCCGCTGCCACAGAGCCGGGCGAGGACGTGATGAAGCTCATCAACGGGCCTAAGCTGGAACCTGTTTCCTACGAGAAGTAAGCAATTACGTCAGAACTCTCCCCCCTCAAACGTCATGAAAATCGTCAGCTGGAATGTCAATGGAATCCGCGCAACGCTAGGCAAAGGCCTTGCGGAGAAGATGGATGCCTTGGCACCTGATATCCTGTGTTTGCAGGAGGTCAAGGCTCGCCCCGAACAAGTGAGCGACCTCTGGCTGGCATCATGGCCACATGCTTTGTGGAACCCTGCTCAGCGCCCGGGTTATTCCGGCGTGCTCATCCTCTCCCGGGTGCAGCCCCTGAGCACTTCCACAGGCATTGGGGTGCCAGAGCATGATATGGAGGGGCGCGTTGCCACCATGGAATTTGAGGATTTTTACTTGGTGAATTGCTACACGCCCAACTCCCAAAACGAATTGGCTCGCTTGCCCTATCGCCAAGAATGGGATGCCGCATTTCGGGCCTATGTTTCCCATCTGGCAGAGACCAAGCCTGTGGTCTTCTGCGGCGATTTGAATGTGGCACACGAGGAGATTGACTTGGCACGCCCCGCGGCCAATCACTTCAGCGCTGGTTTCTCTGATGAAGAGCGAGCTGGCTTTACCCAGTTGCTACAGGCGGGCTTTGCAGATACCTTCCGCCGCTTGCATCCTGATGCACGCGATGCGTACTCCTGGTGGAGCTTCCGCGGTGGTGCCCGCGCGCGCAACGTCGGCTGGCGCATCGACTACTTCTGCGTGTCGGAAACACTTGTGCCGCGCGTGGCAGAGGCCACCATCCATGCAGATGTGACCGGCTCAGACCACTGCCCCGTGTCCATCATTCTTGATTAAGAGACACTCCCGCCACTCGAAGGGATGCGCAAACGCACAAAAGCACTACTGGCGTTCCTGTTTGTGGCTATCGTCGCCGTGGCGGTGGAGTGTATGTACCTGTGTCCCACGCGCTTGCAGGTGGTGGAGCACCGAGTGGCCTTGCCAGGGTGGCCCAAGGATTGTGCCGAGACGCGGGTGGTCGTATTATCCGATTTTCATGCGGTAGCAGGGCAGAGGGAGTGGATAGAGCGCATCGTGCAGCAGAGTCTTGCCTTGCAGCCTGAATTGGTGCTGCTGCTGGGGGACTATGTGGCGGCGCCGTGCGGGTTGAGCGATATGCCCATGGATGAATTGGCGGCATTGCTGCGCCCTCTTGCAGAGCAAGCACGCGTCATGTATGTCTGTGGCAACCACGACGCAGGATTCTTGCGCGTGCCAGACATCCGCCCGCATCTGGACCAAGTTGGGTTCACCTGCATTGAGAAATTGCCCGCCCAGCGTATCACCTTTGCCAACGGTGAGCAGGCAGATATCAAGGGCTCTCCCATGCCTTTTACCTATGAAGAAATATGCTGCCACTACAGCCCTGTTGAAAAAGGGCGAGAGGCACCACTCATCGCCGTGCAGCATGATCCGTATCATTTTCTTACCCGCCCGCTTGTGGCGGATTTAGTCGTCTCGGGCCACACGCACGGTGGGCAATTTTGCTTGCCAGGTGGCTGGCCCATGGTAGTCATTGGGGATTGGACTCCATCCTTGTTGCGGGCGGGTCTACGCCGTGGGCACATGGGGCAGCCCGTTGTCATCAGCCGCGGCTTGGGGGAGAGCACCCTCCCTGTGCGCTCCTTTTGCCCGCCTGAAATTGTGCTTCTGCGCCTCACGGGCAGCGGACAAGCTCTGCCCGCCCCGCAAGAGTGATTCTACGCCTTGCTGTGGGTACAAAAAGAGGGAGGGGAGGAATAATGTCCGCTCCTCCCCTCCCAAACCCCTGGAATTATGTCAGTAAGAATGGTATTGTGCCCTCTCCGTATTAGGAGTGCATGGGCATGAGAACATACAAGAACTCATCTGCCACACGCATCACGCCCGGGCTGGACGAATCAATCAAATCCAACGACACTTCGTTGTCGCCCACAGCCTTGAGCGGGGCTTGGATGAAGTCGGCGTTGAAGGTGATGGCCAGTTCGCGGCCAGCGTAGTCGATGGGCATTTCTTCGTTGGCATCGCCCAATTCAGCAGCGCTGGATTGCACTTCCATCATGCCGGGAGTAAAGCGGAAGGTGACGGTGTTGGTCTTTTCTGCGGAGAGCAGGGAAACACGACGCACGATTTCGTTGAGGTCCTGAGCGGGCATGGTGATGCGCTCGCTGTAGCGGCCAGGAATCACTTGGCGGTAGTTCGGGTAGTTGCCGTCAATCAGCTTGGTGATGAGCAGCGTGTCGCCAAAGTCAAAAGAAGCCTGGTTGCTGGTGATGCGTACCATCACATCGCCTGCATCGCTCAGCAGACGGTGAATTTCTGCCACGGCGCGGCTGGGGATATCAATGCACACCTGCTGGGATTCGGGGAACTCCAAATCGTTCTCGAAGAGAGCCAGACGACGACCGTCGGTAGCGACCAAGGTCAGCTTGCCGTCCTGGAAGCAGGTGTAGATGCCGTTGAGCACATAGCGCGTGCCATCGTTGGAAATGGCGAACTCTGTGTAACGGATGCCACGGTTGAGCATGGCCTGGGGAACTTTGAACTCGCGAGCCTCCTTGAAAACAGGCAACTGCGGATACTCGTCGGCAGCGATGCCGTTGAGACGGAACTTAGCGCGGTTGCAGCAGATGGTAGCCGTGGTGCCGCGTACCTCGATGCTGATTTCGCCATCGCGCATCTCGCGCACGATGCTCTGCAGCTTCTTGGCGGGCAGTGTGGCTGCACCGGGTGTCGTTACAATGCAGGGGACCTTGGCCAGAATCGTCAACTCCATGTTGGTGGTGGTAAGTCTCAGCTCATTATCGCTGGCTTCCAGCAGCACATTAGAGAGAATCGGCAGACTCGGGCGGTTCGACACCACGCCGGCTACTTTGTTCAGACCGTCCAACAGGACTTGTTTTGCAAGGGCGAATTTCATGACTTATTCCTTTTGGTTGCATGCATTTTACTGTTTTCCCTTTACCCTTGCAAGCTCAATTATCTAAAATTACCAGATTTTCTATAAGTTGGCGAAGAATTGTACAATATCTTGTGCTTTTCTCGCACGCGTGTACACATGCTGTGCGTGGATGACAAAAAAACGGTATTTCACTTTTCTTAAATGAAATACCGTTTGCGGGAAAAGTGGTAGGGCAAGGGCGCAACAATCAGCAGGTGAAAGCATTGCGGGCGAGGCCAGCAAGGGCGGTTTCACGATAGCCGGATTGGAGGGCGCGGCCTGTTTCATCCATGGTGGCAATCACGCTGTCGAGGCTCACGTAGTGGGAGCCATCGCCGCGCATGGCGAGGCGGGCAGCGTTGACAGCCTTGACGGCGCCGATGGCGTTGCGCTCGATGCAGGGTACTTGGACGAGGCCGCAGATAGGGTCGCAGGTGAGGCCGAGGTTGTGCTCCATGGCGATTTCGGCGGCGTTTTCCACTTGCTCAATGGAGCCACCCATGGCAGCGGTGAGCCCAGCTGCCGCCATGGAACAAGCGACGCCCACCTCACCTTGGCAGCCTACCTCTGCGCCCGAGATGGAGGCATTGGCGCGGTACAAGCTGCAAATGGCCGAGGCGGTGAGCAGGAAGGTCTCCATGCCGCTATCCACATCGGTGGGGCCTTCTTTGCAGCCATAGCGCTCGTAGTAGCGCAGCACCGCGGGGAGCACGCCCGCAGAGCCCATGGTGGGGGCAGTGACCACGCGACCACCGGCGGCATTTTCTTCTGCCACGGCAAAGGCCCAGAGATTAATCCAGTCGATGATGGTGAGCGCATCTGTCGCGTTGCGGTGGAATTGGTCTTCCAAGCGGGCGTAGATTTGCGGTGCGCGGCGGGAGAGGCGGAGCTCGCCGGGCAGGGAGCCACCCGTGGCGATGCCGCGTTCGATAGCTTGCTGCATGGTCGTGATGACGCGGCGCAGGCGGGCCTTGAGCACAGGGGCCGGGCAGAGGGCGGCCTCATTGCGGCGCACCAGCTCAGCAATGCTGATTTTGTGCTGGCGGCAGAGGGCCACCAATTCATTGCAGGAATTGAACTCAAAGGGCACTGGGCGGGGATTTTGCGGGGCGGCATCCATTTCATCAGCGCGGCGTACTGCACCCCCGCCGATGGAGAAGTACACCTCATCTGCCAAGTGGGTGCCATGCGCATCCAGCGCGCGGCAGCGCATGCCGTTGGCATGTTGGGGCAAGAAGGTATCCTTTTGCAGGGTGATATCCACCTGCATATCGAAGGGGATGGTGTGGGTGCCCCCGAGGGTGAGCTGCTTGTGTTGCTGCACTTCCTCGGTGAAATGGTGGTTCAAATCCATGGTTTCGGCCTCCAACCCCAGCAGACCATAGACCACGGCAGAAGGGGTGCCGTGCCCCTCACCTGTGAGGGCCAGCGAACCATACAAATCGACCTTCACGCTGCATACGCTCTCCAACTGGCCGTTGCTCTGTAGCTCTGCCACAAAACGCGCGGCAGCGCGCATGGGGCCCATGGTGTGGGAGCTGGACGGGCCAATGCCGATGGAGAAAACATCAAAAAAGCTAGTATACATGAACGAAAAAGGACGATAGGTATGGAAAAAAGCCCGACCCAGCTGACAAGGAGCGGGTCGGGCGCGTATTGTGAAAACCGAAGAGGTTTACTTGATGAGGCCCAGCTCCTTGCCAGCGGTGGCGAAGGCAGCGATGGCGCGGTCAAGCTGCTCGGTGGTGTGGGCAGCAGAAATCTGGGTGCGGATACGAGCTTGTTCCTTGGGCACCACGGGGTAGAAGAAGCCCATGGCATACACGCCCAACTCGAGCAAGCGGTTGCTCATCTTCTGGGAGAGAGCAGCATCACCAATCATCACAGGCACGATGGCGTGGCCAGCGCCAGCCAGCGTGAAACCGCATTCCTCCATACCCTTGCGGAAGTAGGCGGCGTTGCTCTGCACGCGCTCAACAAGCTCGGTGGAGCTTTCCAAGATGTCCAGCACCTTGATGGTGGTGGCACCGATGGCGGGCATCACGCTGTTGGAGAACAGATAGGGGCGAGATTTCTGGCGCAGCATGTCCACAATTTCCTTGCGAGCAGATACATAGCCACCAGAAGCGCCACCCAAAGCCTTGCCGAAGGTGCCAGTCGTGATGTCAATCTTGCCGAAGAGGTCGCAATGCTCGTGTGTGCCGCGGCCGCGCTTGCCCAACACGCCTGTGGCGTGGGATTCGTCGAAGTGTACCAGAGCACCGTACTTCTCTGCCAGCTCGTGAATCTTGTCCAAGCTGGCCACGATGCCGTCCATGGAGAACACACCGTCTGTGGAGATGAGGATGGTGCGGGCACCAGCAGCCTTGGCCTCTTGGAGCTTGGCTTCCAGGTCTTCCATGTCGTTGTTCTTGTAGCGGTAGCGGGCGGCCTTGCACAGACGCACACCGTCGATGATGGAAGCGTGGTTCAGAGAGTCGGAGATGATGGCATCTTCCTTGCTCAGCAGGGCTTCAAACAAACCACCGTTGGCATCGAAGCAGGAACCGAAGAGGATGGTGTCTTCTGTGCCGAGGAAGGCGCTCAGGCGTTCTTCCAGCGTCTTGTGCAGGGTCTGCGTGCCGCAGATGAAACGCACAGAAGCCATGCCGTAGCCCCAGCGGTCGATAGCGTCCTTGGCGGCGGCTTCCAGCTCGGGGCTGTTGGCCAAGCCGAGGTAGTTGTTGGCGCACATGTTGATGACGCTGCTACCATCTTTCAGACCCACTTCGGAGTACTGAGGAGTAGCAATGAAACGCTCTTGCTTGAACAGGCCGGCTGCCTTCAAATCAGCCAAGTCTGATACCAATCGGTTCTTAAAATCAATGTTGTACATAACTCTCAAAAACGGGCTTAAACGAGTCCGCGGGGATTGTAGCCCCCAGTTGCTCACATGTCAAGCGAGATATTGCCCAGCAGTTAGTTGAGGACGCAATTTGTACTTTGCAGCGGGGTGAAACGGGCAAAACGGGGGCTGGGGGCAATTTTACCTTGAGTTGGGGGGCGCCATGGGCTAGAATACAGGCATGCAACCTGTACTGTTTTTGATGGCCCCTGGATTTGAGGAAATCGAATTTTGCGCACCGGTGGATATTCTGCGTCGCTTGGAGATACCGGTGAAACTGGTCGGGGTACAGGGGCGGCGCGTGGAAGGGGCACATGGCATCACCATGGAGGCAGATATGCTCTTGGTTGATGTGGATAGCAGCCAATACAGCGGGGTTGTGTTGCCGGGTGGCGCGGCCTCGTGGACTCTGCGCGATACGCCGGGCGTGCTCAAGCTGGTGCGCGAGATGCAGGCCGCAGACAAGTTGGTGGCAGCTATTTGTGCAGCACCCATTGCGTTGGAAGCTGCTGGCGTCATCAAGCAACGCAAAATCACATGCTACCCTGCCAAGGCTGTGACGGATGACATCAAATCCGCCTCTGCTTTCTCTGATGAGCCCGCCGTGCGCGAGGGCAACCTCATCACGGGGCGTGGTCCCGGCGCTGCGTTGGACTTTGGCTATGAGTTGGCAGCTTATTTCTGCCCGCTGGAGAAAGTGGATGCCCTGCGCCGCGAAATGTGCGCGGATAAGTAAGCGCATCATTTCCAGCGACAAGAGCTTCGCACAAAGCGGCCAATCTGTACGGGCGTGTGGCGAACATTCTTCTTGCTTTCAGTGGGTGAATTCGCTACAATGCCCGCGTGAGTTATCAGGTTTTTGCCAGAAAATACAGACCGCGCACATTTAAGGATGTGCTGGGTCAGGATCATGTGGTGCGCACCCTTTGCAATGCTATTGAGCAGAAGCGCTTGGCGCATGCATATCTCTTTGTGGGGCCACGCGGGACCGGCAAAACCTCGACCGCACGTATTTTTGCCAAGGCTCTCAACTGCACAGGCGGGCCAAGCATCGAGTTTGACCCCGATGAGGATGTGTGCCGCGAAATCGCTGAAGGCCGCAGCCTCGATGTGTTGGAGATTGACGGTGCCTCTAACCGTGGTATCGACAACATCCGCGACTTGCGCGACAACGTGCAATTTGCTCCCACCCGCGGGCAGTACCGCATCATATACATTGACGAGGTGCACATGCTCACCAAGGAATCGTTCAATGCCTTGCTCAAGACCTTGGAGGAGCCGCCGCCCCACGTGATGTTCATTTTTGCGACCACCGAGCCGCACAAGATTCTCCCCACGATTTTGTCTCGCTGCCAGCGCTTTGATTTGCGCCCCATACCGGCAGATATCATTGCCAACCACTTGGTCAACATCGCAGCAAACGAAGGGGTGAGCCTGAGTGAAGCTGCGGCATTTGCCATTGCCCGTGTGGCTGATGGTGGTATGCGCGATGCTCAGTCCATGCTGGATCAGCTCGTCTCTTTCTGCGGCAACAGCATCAGCGAACAAAATGTCAATGACATCTTTGGCGTGACCAGCCGAGACACGGTGGCGCGCGCTCTGGCCTATATGCTGGACCGCCAGTTGCCTAGCCTGCTGCACCTTGTGCATGAGCTGGCAGAAGCCGGCCGCGATATGGGGCAGCTGCTTTCTGAGCTCATGGGAGCCGTGCGTGAGCTGCTGGTCAGCAAAGTCGCCCCCGATGAAGCCAGCAACAGCCTGCCTGCCGAGTGGCGCGAAACTCTCAACACCCTCCTCTCTCGCACCCCGACGGATAAAATCATCCGCCTCATGGAGGTGCTCTCCACCGCAGAGGAACACATGCGCTGGAGCACCAACAAGCGTTTGCACCTGGAGATGGGGCTCATCCAGGCCGTGCACTCCTTGGCCGAAGCCAACGTGAGCGACATCATCCGCGCGTTGGCTGGTGCCCCCCTGCCAGAGACCCCCATC
>JAZTYM010000053.1:0-35744 GCA_045637025.1 Akkermansia sp.
AGCCGAGCTTGGAGCCCGCCGCATGGCGGGCGGCATCACATAGCCCAGCGTGAAGTCGCGCAGCGACGCAACGCTGGGTTGGGTCGGAAGAAGAGATAGAACCCCGAACGAAGTGAGTGGGTGGCATCAAGCGGGGAATACCCAGTCGGTGTGTCCATGGGCAGAGGTGCAGCACAAGGCTACGCTTTATGCCACCCGCTTCGCTGCGCTACGGGGTTCCATTTCTTTTTCTTGCCTAACCCAGCGTTCCGCCACGAGCGTGGCTGCACGCTGGGCTAAGGGATGCCACCCACTCACTGCGTTCGGGGTTCATGAATCCGCTCGCACAGCATGGCGGGCCGAGCTTTACAATCCGCCATGTGAAATGCTCAAACTTGAAATCAACAAAAATCTCCCCTCACGGGTGTTTATCCATGAGGGGAGCTTGGAGGAAAGCGCCTATCTTGCGTCAATGCACGAAAGCCGAAGCGGGGATGGGCTCGCGGGGCGTTTGCGTGCCACCGTGGGGGCCGCGGTTCCACTCCAGCTTGATGCGACCGGGAGCAGCAGCCCCCTGCACCACCGTGATGGTGATTTCGTGCAAGCCAGCCTTCAGGGGGATACCCTTCTTGCCAGTTTTAGTGGCATCCAGCTCCACAGTATTAGAGGCGGCAGATTCCGTAGCCGTCTCGCCGGGCACATAGTTGCTATCAGCATCGATGAGATGGAAATTGTGCATCTTCACGAAAGCCTTGCTGCCGGGCACCTTGTCGAGAGTGAGGTAGAAATGCCAGTGGTTACCATCCTGCGGCACATTCAGGTAGCCGCGGAACTCCGTCACCGAGCCAGCGGGCAGCTCGGTCTCACCGGGCTGGGCAATGACGGGGCTGCTCGCCGTCATTGCGGCGGGCAAGCTGTTGTAAGCCGGCACCCAGTTCACATCGGCCATGCACTGGCGCATCTGCAAGCCCGGGGCCACGCCAGTGGCATGCTGGGCGGGCACCAGCGTCATATCATAGCTGCGGAAGCCACCGCAGCCATTGTTGCGGCGGGGCGCCAGCGGGTCGCGGTGGTAGTCGTAGGCGCGGCGGTTGTAGAGGGCCAAGCTGCGCATCCAATCCTGCGTGGGCACACCGGGTTGAGCCGCCAGATTCTGAGTTTCGTGGGGGTCAGCGGCCGTGTCGTAGACCTCAAAATCCTCCTGAGCCGTCTTGATACCCGTGCGGATGGCTTTGAGCCAGCCCTTGGCATCCGAGTGGAACATGAGCACCTGCTGCTCGCCGCGCAGCTTCCCCTTCTTGTTGGCCGCGTAATCACCATACTGAGCCATGCCGCCTGGGAAGAAGTACTCCGCATACAGCACGCGGTCGCGCATCCCTTCCTCGGCCCCCGCCGCCCCCTGCAGCAAGGGCAGCAGAGAAACACCATCACAGCGCATCGGCTGCGGCACATTGGCCAAATCTGCCAGCGTCGCCATCCAGTCTTGGAACTGCGTGGGCGTGTTCTCCGCCAGACCACGCTTCACGATACCGGGCGCATACACCACGCAGGGCACGCGCAGACCGCCATCCCACACATCGCGTTTGATACCATCGTGGTTGCCATAGCTGCGGAAGAAAGAGGGGTCCTGCGCCGGGGCGGGATGCCCTGCAAAACCGCCCACCGCACCGGGCTCATCGTGGGCGCCGTTGTCGCTGGTAAAGATGATGACCGTGTTTTGCTCAATGCCCAAATCCTTGCAAAGCTGCACCAAATCGCCCATCGCTTCATCCACGCGGGTAATCATGGAGGCATGGCGGCGAGCCGTCATGAGCTTATGCGCCGCGGCCGCGCCATAGCGCTGCTCTGCGTATTCTTTCCATGCGTCGCGGTACTGCGGGTGAATGTAGGAATCCCACGTCTGCGCATCTGCCGTGTTAATCATCTTGCCGGGGGTGCCAAGCCACTGCACACCACCATTCAGGCCACCACCTGCGGGATAAGCAGCACCGGGAATGCCCAAGCGCGCATGCGGCGCCACATAGGTGAGCGCCAAGAAGAAAGGCTTGTCCTTGTCTGCTGTCTTCTGGTCCACAATCCACTTTTTAGCACGCGCCGTAAACAAATCGGTGCAGTAGCAGCCGTCCAACTTGTCGGTAATCATCTCATTGCCATCCCAAATTGCGTTGCAGTGTGTTTCGGGATCGGCATTGCTCTCTTCCTTGGGATAGTGGCGATGCCCGGCCAAGTGGTTGTTGTAGCCAAAGAAATAATCGAACCCACGCTTGGTAGGCCAAGCTGGGCAAGTCTCAGGCGTGCCGCCGCTTTCGCGTCCACCACCAATGCCCCATTTACCAATGAGCGCCGTGCTGTACCCCGCAGCCTTGAGCACAGAGGCGACCGTGTGGCTGTTCTCCAACGCGGCATCAAAACTATTGTTGCGAATCACCTCGGCATGTCCTTGGTGCACACCAGTAAACAAGCTGGCGCGCGCGGGTGCACACACCGGTGCGCTCGTGTAGTGGCGCAGCAGCTGCGCACCTTCCTGCGCCAGATGATTCAGCGTCGGTGTGTCAATTTTCGGTGTGCCGGCATGCTCCGCGGCTTGGTTCATCCCAAAATCTCCCCACCCCATATCATCGACCAACACAAGGATGATATTGGGCTTACTGGCAGTCTCTGCCCCCATGGCAAAAGCACAGCTCACGGCCATGCTAAGCATGTATTTCATGAAGCTTTTCATGCTTATCAAGCTACCACATAACCGCTGCACCCGCAAGATTAAAAGGCTGATTCACCCCCCTCCGGGGTCTGTTTCAAAGAAGAAATTATCAAGGCATTGACTATCCCTGCCCATCACCATTTCCAATGGCTCCCCTGTTACAGCATTGAGGCAAACGGTCACAAAACCCTGGCTGGAGCCAAGGAGCTTTTCATCAATCAATATGCCTTGTACATCCTTTATCTTCGGCTTAGGGATTTTCTTTTCAAGTTCATCATTGCGGTGCGCCTTCTGCATAGAAACTAATCAGGCAGCACCGCTGCTCACGGTGCTGCCAGGCAAAATCTCTTATTCTTGTTGCGTTATAGACGCTTAATGGCGACGACGGCGCACGGCCATGCCAGCCAAAGCCAGCAAGCTCAGCGCGGACTTTCACCGCAGTGCGCATATCGCGTCGGTCGTACAAAAAAAGCAGAACCCATCGGGTTCTGCTGAAAAGTGCTCTGTGGATATTCTTTTATTGGTTGGCACTCGGCGTAGCAGCGGGAGCCTCCAATGCACCCCAGCGGCCTTTGCGAATCTGGCCCATGTAGGAATTCACGCCGCGCACCCACTTGGCACCGCTCTGGCAATAGACACGGCTAATTTGATTCACGGTCACGCGACCCTTAGCCTTGTAGTTGCCCAAAATGCGAGCCAAGTCTTTCACACATTCTTCTTTGCTCGCGTAGGTGCGCTGTCCGCGGCGCCCCATGATGCCTGCTAAGTTGTTCTTCTTGCGTGCTGCCTTCGAGGTGGCGTTGCCGGATTCAAGGCGGATAATCGCCTCCATCAACACCGGATCCACACCATGCGCGGCAGCTGCCTCATTGATGGCCGGGCGCAATACCGCTACTTGGTCAGCAACGGCACCCCAGGTCAACATCAGTCCTGTCAGGATGGTAATGGTTAATTTCATGTGGCGGATATTATACGCTTATATTTCACGATGTCAAGCCATTAGGCGTGTATGTCAAAAATCCAAACACATTCTTCGGCCCCCTTTTGGCGACAAACCAAGACAAACAGGGCAAGCAGGCGCCCTTTATTAGAATTATTCTAATTTTATTCTTGACTTTGCAAGATATGGCGCTAAGATGCGTGCACAGCTACCATATGTAGCGAGAGAGAGAAACCAACTACCGACAGGAAGCATGAACATACGCAAGCGCAACGGGCAACACGCCGAATACCAGCGGGAGAAGATAGAGCGGGTGATACAACTCGCGTTTGAGAGTGTGGGGATGAGCGACACGAGCGCCGAAGCGGCGCGATTGGCGCTAGGCATCGAGGCGAAGCTGCGGGCCCACGGGGGCGAAGTAGTCGCGGTGGAGAGCATCCAAGACCAAGTGGAAGAGAGCCTGATGGTGGCGGGGCACTACGAAGCGGCCAAGAAGTTCATCTTATACCGCAACGAGCGCAGCCGCGCGCGCCACATGCGAGAGCAGCTGCTGGGCTATTTCACACAGCGGGCCGAGCTGGATAGCGTGTTGAAAGAAATACAGGCCGAGTTTGAGGAAGAAGAATACGCGCTCCAAGCGCTCACGAGCAAGTTCCGCACCTTTTGCAAGAGCGGGCAAAGCGAAGACGCCGCCTTGGCCGCCCTCATCAAAGCGGCGGCAGAGCTCACCACGCGCGATGCCCCGAGCTGGGAGATGATAGCCGCGCGATTTTGGCTGCTGCGTTTTCGGCGGCAGCTGGCGCAGCACAGCGCAGAGGCCGGCATTTGCTGTCTGTACGACAAGATTCTGCACCTGACCAAAGAGGGCGTATACGGCAGCTACATCACCGCCCACTACAGCAAGACGGAGATAGACAACTTTGAGCAACTGCTAAAGCCAGAGCGAGACAAACTCTTCAACTACTCCGGGCTCGAACTGCTGCACGGGCGCTATCTCATCCGCACCTGCGCGGGCAAGGTCATGGAAAGCCCGCAGGAAATGTTCTTGGGCATTGCCATGCACTTGGCGATGCACGAGACAGAAGACCGCGCGGGGTGGGTCAAGCGCTTTTACGACATGCTGAGCACCCTCAAAGTGACCATGGCCACCCCCACATTGGCCAATGCGCGCAAGCCCTTCCACCAGCTTTCCTCCTGCTTCATCGACACCGTGCCCGACAGCTTGGAAGGCATCTACCGCAGCATCGACAACTTCGCACAAGTCAGCAAATACGGCGGTGGCATGGGGCTCTACTTTGGCAAAGTACGCGCCAGCGGCAGCGCCATACGCGGTTTTGCAGGGGCGGCAGGCGGAGTCATCCGCTGGATACGCTTGGCCAATGACACCGCCGTGGCGGTGGACCAATTGGGGGTGCGCCAAGGCGCGGTAGCGGTGTATTTGGACGCATGGCACCGCGACCTGCCCGAGTTTCTTTCCCTGCGCACCAACAACGGGGACGACCGCTTGAAAGCGCACGATGTTTTCCCCGCGGTGTGCTACCCCGACTATTTTTGGCAGCAGGCGCGCGACAACATCGAGGGCGATTGGTACCTGATGTGCCCGCACGAGATTCAACGCATCAAAGGCTACGCGCTGGAAGACAGCTACGGCGATGAATGGGAGGAACGCTACCACAGCTGCGTGCAAGATTCTCGCATCCACAAGCGCGTCGTCCCCATCAAAGAACTCATCCGCCTCATCCTCAAGAGCGCCGTGGAAACCGGCACGCCCTTCGTCTTCAACCGCGACCTGGTCAACCGCGCCAACCCCAACAAGCACCAAGGCATCATCTACTGCAGCAACCTCTGCACCGAGATTGCCCAAAACATGAGCGCCATCGAAAGCATCAGCCAGACCACAACCCAAGTGAACGGAGAAACGGTGGTCGTCACCACCACCCGCCCGGGGAACTTTGTGGTGTGCAACTTGGCCAGCCTCTCCCTGGGGCGGATAGATGTGCGCAATGCGCAAGAAGTGGCCGAAATCACTCGCAGCGCGGTGCGTGCGCTGGACAACGTGATAGATCTCAACTTCTACCCCCTGCCCTACGCCGAAATCACCAACCGCAGCTACCGCCCCATTGGGTTGGGCGTGAGTGGCTACCACCACATGCTGGCCAAGCTGGGTATCCATTGGGAGAGCCAACAGCACTTGGAGCTGGCAGACACCTTGTTCGAGCAAATCAACTACGCCGCCATCAGCGCCAGCTGCGATACAGCCCGAGACAAGGCCCCCTACGACCATTTCGAGGGGAGCGAGTGGCAAACAGGCGCCTATTTCGACCAACGCGGCTATACCTCCCCCGCTTGGCAAGAACTGCGGCAGCGCGTGGCAACACACGGCCTGCGCAACGCCTACTTGCTGGCCGTCGCGCCCACCAGCAGCACCAGCATCATCGCCGGTACCACCGCGGGCACAGACCCCGTCATGAAACTCTTCTTCCTCGAAGAAAAAAAGAGCGGGCTCATGCCCCGCGTCGCCCCCGAATTGAGCACGGCCACCCTCTGGCTCTACAAGAGCGCCCACCACATCGACCAAAGCTGGTCGGTGCGCGCAGCGGGGGTGCGCCAGCGCCATATCGACCAAGCCCAAAGCCTCAACCTCTACATCACACACGAATACACCCTCCGTCAAATCCTTAATCTGTACATCCTCGCGTGGGAATGCGGGGTCAAGACCATCTATTATATCCGATCCAAGAGCCTCGAAGTAGAAGAATGTGAATTATGTGCCAGTTAACCCGTAGACCACTGTTCAACCCGCAGGGCGATTCCGATGTGCTCGCCCGCCGTATCATCAACGGCAATACCACCAACCTCTACGATTTCCACAACATGAAATATGCTTGGGTGAGCGGCTGGTATCGCCAAGCCATGAATAATTTCTGGATCCCAGAGGAAATCAACCTCTCGGCCGACGTGAGAGACTACACCCGCCTCTCCCCCGCTGAACGCCGAGCCTTCGACAAAATCCTCTCCTTCCTCGTCTTTTTAGATAGCATCCAGACCGCCAACTTGCCCTCGGTGAGTGAGTACATCACCGCCAATGAGGTGAATCTTTGCCTCTGCATCCAAGCTTTCCAAGAAGCCGTGCACAGCCAAAGCTACAGCTACATGCTAGACACCATCTGCGAGCCCCAGCAGCGCACCGAGGTGCTCTACCAATGGCGCAACGATGAGCACTTGCTGCGCCGCAACACCTTCATTGGCGAGCTCTACAACCAATTCCAGCAAAACCGCACTCCGCACAACTTTGCGCGCACGCTGGTCGCCAATTTCATCTTGGAGGGCATCTATTTCTACAGCGGCTTCATGTTCTTCTACAACTTGGGGCGCAACCACAAGATGCCTGGCTCTGCCCAAGAAATACGCTACATCAACCGAGATGAAAGCACCCACCTCTGGCTCTTCCGCAACATCATCCGCGAACTCCGCCGCGAACAACCTGAACTCTTCTCCCCCGAATGCGTGGAGGAGTACCGCGCCATGATTCGCGAGGGCGCCGAACAGGAAATCGCTTGGGGCTGCTACGTCATCGGGGATGATATCCCGGGGCTCTCGACCGAAATGATCACGGATTACATACGCTACTTGGCCAACCGCCGTTGCCTCGATATCGGCTTCGACCCCATCTACGAGGGCTACGACACCGAGCCGGCCTCCTGCGCCTGGGTTTCCCAGTACAGCAACGCCAATCTCATCAAAACAGACTTCTTTGAGGCCCGCTCCACCGCCTACGCCAAAAGCACAGCTCTGGTGGATGACCTTTAAGGGGCATCATCCCCAAAAAAAGGGGGACTTGCCAGTGGCAAATCCCCCTTTTTTTCATTTAGTGTCTTAACGCCTCTTCTATTAGAACTTATAGATAGCCCCGGCGTTGATGTTATGCTCAACGCTGTCGTCAGCTACCTCGAAGTTGTAGCTGCCACGCAGGCTCCAATCTTCATTGAGGCGGTATTCAGCACCGGCGGTGATAGTGCCACCAATGCGGCCAGGATTGGTGCCGTAGAAGGTGTGACCATCCACCACGGCGTTGGGGTTGTGGCGCATCACGTCATTGTACACGCTCACCTCACCGTACACGGTGGTCTTCGGTGTTGCCTTGTGGCTCACTCCCACACCCACCTCTGCACGCACATTCTGCATGGAGCTGATGCCGATGCCATCCACAGAGCTATCCTCGGCGGCAAAGTACTGCAAGCCCACGAAGACAGAGCCCATGGTGCGCTCGCGCAGTTGGCGCAGGTAGGAGGCTCGGGCATCCAACTGGATGTTGTTCTGGTCCCAATCACCACTCACAGCATCCGTTTCAGATGTGGTGTTGCCATAAGCAGCGCTCCAATCCAGCACGATAGTGCCGTTCTGTCCAGCCTTCCATGCACCAGCGCGGCCATAGAGGGCGAGGTGGATGGATTCCTGGTCGATATCGCTGCAGCTGAAGGGAGAGACGGTACCCCAGTCGTAGCCAAAAGCAGCGCCGATGCTGCGGCCAGTCTTGAAGGTGTGCTCTACGCCCACGGATGCACCGAAGAGCTCATAATCCGCCCCTGCACCACTAATACGGCCGCTCTGCCCATATACTGTACCCCATGCCACGGTCTGACCAGTGGGCACGATAGTATTCTTGCCATCATACACAGGCTTGATGACCACGCAGTTGGTGCGGTTGCCCCACAGCGTATTCACAAAGGCTTGGGAGCTCTTGAATACGCCCCAGTTAGCAGCCATGGTGTTGGTCACATCCTGACCTTGGATGATGAAGTAGAGCACATTACCCACCCAACGCAAGTTGCTGAAGGAGGCATCCATATCGTCCAAACCGTTCACGGTGACGTTCTGCTCATTCCAATTGCTTCTATCCACCGTGGCGGCAGAAGCATCAATCACCTTATAGCGGCCACTCTTCAGCGGGCCATCGGCGGTGAAGTTGAGCGTGATCGGAGCATTCACAGAAACAGTGGACTGGTCTCCAAGCGTCACGGCAGCATCCTGAAGGTTCGTTGCGCTCAGGGTGTAGGTGTGCTCCAGTGTGTCGAACACATTGGCGTTAGTCATGTTCACCTGGGAGCCTTCGGAAACAACCATCTTGTCGAAGCCTTCCACGCTACCCACGCTGCCCACATATGCCTGCTCAGCCGTACCAATCAAGATGACGGCACCGGCCTCGCCCTCTACCGTGGAGTTCACACCCAAGGCGGAGAGCACACCACCCACATTGCCGCTCAGCAGCTCTACCGTGGAGCTACCCTTCACGACGCTGTTCTCGCCAGCACCGTACACGTTGCCAGTCACATCAGCACCGTTAATCGTCACCACCACGTCTTGTTCCACCACGCTACCTTCGCCAGCACCATATACGTTACCACCAACGGTACCGCCAGTAAGCTCAACTTTGGCAGAGCCCTTCACCACGTCCTGCACGCCTGCGCCATACACGTTGCCAGTCACTTCACCACCGGTCATCGTGACGCTTGTGGAACCCTTCACCTCAGGGTTGGGGTCGCCTGCATCCTGTCCATCGTTGATATGGCCACCGGCATACACGGAGCCATCCACCTTGCCACCATTGATCGTGACTGAGGTATCGCCGCCCACATAAGAATACGCATTTTTGGCACCAGCAATCACGTTACCAGTCACGGTACCGTCGTTGATTTCAACCGTTACCTTGCCATTGACTGCGTGGCTAGAGCCCGTTGCGGTGATAGCATCCTCAGAAACAGCGGTGCCGATTGTACCGCCATTAATCACAACCTTGACATCGCCACCCACTGCGGAGGGGTTGGTGGTGCCGTATCCGTTGTCAAACCAGTTGTCAATCTTGGAGCTGGAGGAGCTGTTGCCGGCACAAATCTCGTCCACGCTACCACCGTTCACCGTGATGGTGATGTCATTTGCCTCACGGATAGTCGGGAAAGAACCTTGAGCAGCAGAACCAACAGGGCCAGTTGCATTGATGTTGGAGGGATAGTGGGTACCGCCGATGATGGTGCCATGGTCGCCACCATTCACGTTGATGTTGATGGCGCCTGTCACCGTGCTGCTGGCATACCCCATACCAAGAATGGTCTTGAGCCCCTCGCCACCGTCCAAGTTGATGGTAACGGAGTTCACCGCGTCATTCTTCGTGTAGTCATTGCTAACGGGGCTGTCAAATGTGGAAGCACCACCAATGAGCACACCGTTATCATTGTTTTTACCCTTATCGAGAGGGTAATAATACATGTCAAAATCAGACAAATTGGCACCGTTTGTCACCGTGATGGTCACATTGCCATTTTGGTTGCTGTGCGTAACATTGCTGTAATCCTTGTGGTTGTAGCTATCCTGTACACCCAATGCGGTACCAGCCATGCAAAGCGCTGACAACAGCGCAATAACATATATATTCGTAATCTTCATAATTTCACCTAATATTATTTGTTAGCATTGTATCGACACACATTATCGACACACATTATCGACATGGAAATCAACGCGCGCATTATATGGCATTACCAATGTGATGTAAAGTCTTTTCTGCATTATAATCTAACAATCATCTATAACATTTTCAAGAAACATCATGAAATGGAAATGCTCCGTTCGATCGGAAGGCTCCCGGAGCACCGAGAGAAAGTATTTTCATTTTCCACCCCCTCGGCTATGCTTTTTTCTTGCCATGAGCGGGCAGAATCGTTAGAATGAGAGCTGTAAATTATGACGGACACCTCGCTGACATTCCACGAATTTGATGACTGTCTCTGGATACGCTGCACGAGTCGCGGTAGCTTCATCAATAGCCCCTCGCTCAAGACCTTGGCCGATAAGTATCTGGACAAAGGGAAATCCACCATTGTGATTGATTTGGAGGTGTGTCCGGGGGTTGATTCTACCTTCATGGGCACCTTGGCAGGGCTTGCACGCCGCTGTCTGGGGAGCGGAGGCAGCCTGCAAATAGCCTCCCCCACCCAACGCACCCGCGCCGCGATGGAAAGCCTGGGCCTAGACATGCTGCTGGATATTGACCCTCCCGAGGCCGCATGGCAATTTTCCTTGGAACAACGCCGCCAAACCTTGCAGCAAGACGAAGAAGCAACGGTACCAGAGGAAAAAGCGCTCACGGAGTTGGCTCGCACCCGCCATGTGCTAGAAGCGCACAACACCCTGCGTTCCATCAATAAAAAGAATGATGAAACATTCGGCTACGTATGCGAGACGCTTGAAGAAGACTTGATGCGTCACTCTGCGCAGGACGACGAAGAAGAATGAGCGCGCGAGAAGACTCACAGCAGCGCCTGGCAGAAGCCTACAGAGCATTCACGGAAAGCATATACCGGGATGCCTCACTCGCTGTGGCAGAAGAAGCCGCAGAAGCCAATCCCCCCTTGCCCGCGGAGATAGAGATTCAGCGTCTGTGGGCACAGGGATTGCTCGCCACACACGGCGAGACAGAGCGCCACGGCTCGGTGCGTATTTTGGACGCCGGCCAGTGGAACCGTAGCGCAGGAGCCGATTTTCTGCGCGCGGAAATCGAGATTGGGGGTGAAATCAAACGCGGAGACATAGAGATTGACCCCGAGGCGCAAGACTGGGAGCGCCATGGGCACGGGGCAAACCCCGATTTCAACGAGGTGATGCTGCACATCGTGCTCACGCGCCCACCCCAAGGATGGTACACGAGAAACGCGCAGCACCGCGAGGTGCCCGTGCTCTATATGCCCCCCGAAATATGGCAGCAAGCAAGCGGGCAGACGCCCCAGCAAGCAACGGTGCAACTCCCCCGCTGCGCGGCCCCCTTGGCAAGCATGCCTGTGGAGCACATTCAATCTCTCCTGAAAGCCGCTGCAGCCCACCGAGCTGATAAAAAACGTAAGCTTTTCCGCGCAAAAGCCCGCCAGTGCGGGGATGAGCAAGCATGGTACGAAGCACTCGCAGAAACGCTGGGCTATAGTGCCAACAAAAGCGCCATGCGCCTGCTGGCCTCGCGCGCACCGCTCAAGCAACTGAGCGGCCGAGAGGAGGCCATTCTCTTCGGCGTAGCGGGCTTCCTGCTCCCCGTGCTGCCCGAAAAAGCAGATGCCGACACCCGCGCCTACCACCGCAGTGTGTGGGACGCATGGTGGCCAGCACAGCAAGATTTTTCCCTGAGTGGGGGCAGAGAAATCCCCTGGGCCTACGCTGCCACAAGGCCACAAAACCACCCACACCGCCGCGTAGCGGCCCTAGCGGCAGCCGCCAAGGCTTGGGAGCGCTTGTACCCCCTGCTCAACGCCGCGGGGGCCAAGCAACTGAGCTCGCTGCTGGCGAATCTGAGCCACCCCTATTGGGATGTGCACTACACCCTCCCCTCAGCCCCAGCCAAGAAGCGCATGGCGCTCGCGGGGGCCGCGCGCATCAATGATTTCTTGGTCAACCACGTCTATGTGCAAGACGAAAGCGAGGCGGCGTGGCACAGCTATCTGGCCATGAAAGCCCCTCCCCTCCCGGGCACCATAGGCCGCACCGCCCAGCGGCTCTTTGGCAAGCGAGATGATGTGCAAGCCTTGCTTCGCTATTATTTCGCCCACCAAGCCTTGCTGCAAATCGATGCAGATTTCTGCGCCTGCAGCAGCTGCCGCACTTGCCTCTTCCCCGACCAGCTCGCCCAGTGGCAATCACCCACGAGCTAACGCTGCATCAGCATACAAAAAAAGGCCACCCAGCAGGTGGCCTTTTGTTCACATTTATCTGCACCCTTTTAGCACGTCAGCTGGCGGCAAGCCTTGACGGTATTGGCCATCAGCATGGCAATCGTCATGGGGCCGACACCACCTGGCACAGGGGTGATGGCTGCGCACTGATCACACACAGAGGCATAATCTACATCACCCACGATGCGGTAGCCGCGCGGGCGCGTGGCGTCCTCCACGCGGTTGATACCGACATCCAACACGACCGCGCCGGGCTTCACATAGTCGGCAGTCACCATTTCGGGGCGGCCCACGGCAGCCACAATGATATCAGCCGTGCGGCAAAGTGCGGGCAAATCCGCGGTGCGAGAGTGAGCAATCGTCACGGTAGCGTTAGCCTTCTTGCTCACCAAGAGGTTGGCCATGGGCTTGCCCACAATCATGCTACGCCCAATCACCACGGCATGCTTGCCAGCGGTCGCGATGCCGTATGCCTTGAGCAGCTCCATGCAACCAAGCGGCGTGCAAGGCACAAAGCCGTCTTCCTCCTCCAGCACCAACTTGGCTACGTTCACGGGGTGGAAGCCATCCACATCCTTGCGGGGATCAATGTTGAGGATGACGGCTTCTTCATCAATATGAGGCGGGGGCGGACTCTGCACCAAAATGCCGTGAATGCGGTCATCTGCATTGAGCTTGTGTATCAGCTCCACCAGCTCCGCCTGCGTCGTCTCAGCTGGCAATGCCCACTTCTGAGAATAAATACCCAGCTCTTCACAAGCACGCACCTTGGAGCCCACATATACCTGAGAGGCGGGGTCTTCCCCCACCAACACAACGGCCAGACCTGGGGTTTTGCCAGCTGCGGTCAGCTCAGCAATCTCTGCCTTCAAATTCTCGCGAATGCGTTGCGATACTTCTTTACCATCAATAATTGTCGTAGCCATAGAATAAGTCATTTTATGTCCTTACCGAGAGGAGAAAAATCGGGTGTACCATGAGCAAGCGCTTCTTCTACCATGCGGCAATACTCAGCTTGTTGCTCTTCTGTAATATCTGCCGGCACATATATCTTCTTGCCCCATGTGAGAGTCACGCGGGAGAAAGGCTTGGGGATGACGAAACCATCCCACGCTTTGGATATGCGCCAATACGACGAATATTCTACACATGCGGGGATGATGGGATAGCCGCTCAATGAGGCCAAGCGCACCACGCCAGCTCGGCACTTGTAGATGGGGCCTTTGGGGCCATCGGGGGTAATGCACATGCAGCAGCCCGCATCAAGTTCTCTCACCATATCACGGAACCCGGCCGCGCCACGACGGTGGCTAGAGCCACGCACCGTGCGCATGCCATAGTCATTGGCGATGGTGGTGAGCAGCGCTCCGTCTTTGCTGGCGCTGGTCAGCATGCTCATCGGCAGCTTGCCTTTCAGCACATAACGGTACAGGTGGCAGGGAGCAAAAACGCGGTTGTGCCAGAGAGCGCAGATGCACTGGTACTCGCCCCAGCGGTCATCCTCTCCGTTGAGGTTAATCATGCGCTTGCGCAGTGTTGCACAAAGCAAAGCCATGAAGCACCAAAGAAGGTGCCCCAACGGGCGTGTCCACCACTTCTGCCGTATTTCTGATCCCATAGAAGCTTTTTATAATCCCCCGCCAAAAACAGAATTGTCAACGGGCAGTGTCAGCCCCCCACCTGTCGGCAAGGTCGATGTGCCCTCCGGGTACGAAGGCTGAGAGGGCTGCGGCGCCGCAGTGCCACCACCGAAGGGAGACTGCGGAGCGGGTGTTTCCATGCCAAAGGGAGACTGCGGGGCGGTTTGCGGCTGAGGCTGCGGCTGCGGTCGGGGCTGGGGTTGGGGTTGAGGCTGCTGCTCAGCGCGGGCATTGGCCTCGCTGACGCGCTGGCTAATACGCTCCACGTCAATCACATCAAACGGCGTGCGTGCGGGGCGCAGCTTGCGCGGGCCCTCTGCCGCCACATCCAACTGCTCTGCATTGTCGGTAGGCTGGTTGGCTGGGCCAGACACCTGGGTGCAGAACCACGCATGGCGACCATCCTCGCGGAACATGGGGTCAGAGAGCCCATCCGGATACTCCACGCGGGTCATGATGGCAGGTAAACCATAATCAATGTTGCCAGAGAGCTGGTTGGCGGCATCCACCGTCAGCTTAGCTCGCAGAGAAAGCAAATCGCGCTCCACCATGTCATTCTCCGCAATAGCCATGGTGATGCCACCATCAGCTTGGCTGAGCGAGACAATCCCCCGAGAAATCAAGGGGGGCAAATATCGCTTGCGATATTTGGGGTCGATATGCTCGGTGAAAACCATCATGGCCGGGAAAGCGGTCAGGCGGACATCCTTCACATGAAATACGCCACTGAAACAAGGTGCCGTGGTATCCATGGGCAAGGAGATGTAGGCCGTGGGCTTCTGGTGTCCCTTAGCGACAGCATCTGTCTGCGCTACAAAGAAATGAGCAAATGCGCCTTTCGAAAACTCTGTGAGGCTCATGTTGTCTGCATCCAACATCAACGGGGTGTCCAGCGGTGCGCCCCCAGAAATCGTGCCGGATATATGCACCGTGGATTCCGGGCGACCATCGGCTTTCTTGCGGGTGGGGTCGGTTGTGCCGCGCAGGCTGATATCATCAATAGAGGAGAGCGAAAAACGCATCTTACCCTCCGTCAAGGACAAGGGCTTCCAACCGCGCATCATCAACAAGCCGCCATTCAGCATCACGACACGCGCACCAGGTGCGCCGTACATGTAGGCAGAGGCTTGGCGCAAGGCCACGGGCGAATCAGTCTCTTGCCCACCAAATGATACGTTCAAATCAGCGCATTCCACGCGCTTAATCTGCCACAAATCCGCGCCATTTTGCCGCGGCATATCCAACTGGCGAACCTTGGGAGAAAGCTGCACGTTGGCGCGGCGCACCGTGAGCGCATCGGCTTTGATTTTGCCCGACAGGAACGTGGAGGCAGACAACGAGGCCTTGATATCGGAAAGCTCCACTCGCTGCATGAAGGAATCTTCTGGGAACTCTGCCACCACACTCGCAATGGAAAGCTCCATACCATCGATGCTGGCCCCAGCGCAGCGCACTTGGCGCGCACCCCAGGCTTGCGCCAAGGCGGCCTCTTGCGACGAAATGTAGCCCGCCCCCGTCATCGAGGTCATGCGGTACATGAAAAAGGACACAAATGCCGCACCCACCAAGACGAACACCAGCAATATCATCACGAATGCGCGGCGAGAACGGCGATTCCGTTCCTCATTCGTCATCATCATCTTGCGCTTTTTGGTCACACGGATGGCTTTTGTACCATCTGCGCGCACGACAACTTCACGCGATTTTTCCTGTGCAGGTCTATCCTCATTCAAACGGCGGATGATGTTGCGAACTTGCGATTCGTCATCACCATCCATCGTGTACTTATCATTGTGTTTACTCATCTGCTCTCTGCAACAAATTACATATTATCCACTGCCTCGTCAGGGCGCTTGCCTGTCTTGACATCTCGACCCGTGGGGTCAACCACATCTACTTTAGCAAAGAAGAGCAATGCCTTGCGCATCTTTTCTTCTCCAGATGAACGGAACAGTCGGCCCACCAGCGGCAAGTCGCCCAAAACCGGAATCTTGTCCTCGTAGCGCACCATCTTTGCCTCTTTCAAGCCACCCAAGACAAGCACGGTACCCGGCACGACGGTCACCTTGGTGTTCTCGCGGTAGCGCTTAATCATGGGCATCAAGATGCGGTTGGGAGACAACTCCAGCTTCACCATCTTGTCTTCATTGTCGGCGCTCCACACAACGGCATTGATGGGCGAACCCCAGTTGATGAACCCTTCGAACTCATTTACCGTGGTCGTGAGCGAAATTGTCACGAATTGCCCGCCTTCAGACACTTCTGCATTGTGAATCTGCATGATGGTGCCCACACCACCAATGCCCTCATCCGTCATGCCAAAGCGCACAAAGTCCTGCGGGGTAGCACCCGTTGCGACAACATTGCCGCTCGAGCTGCCCGTAGCCGTACGCTCACCGTCGAGTCCTTCGGAGTAGCTGGTTCTGCCGTTGGTCATCGAGAACTCACCAGCTTCCCATGTCTCAGGGAAGAAGAGTTCCCTCACGTTCGCAAAGGTAATCTGTTCCTCGGCGCCGGGGGTGAAGACGACGCGGGGATTCTGGAGGATATCCACGCCTTTCTTCTGGGCAAGACCGCGCATAATCATCGTCACGTCTGCCGCATTCCACACACCGCGAATGCCGAAAATAGCGGGAGCGGGCGCATCATACGCACCACCATATGCGGCAGCAGATCCCGTGGAAATCAACTTATCCATCCCAGAGATACCAATCGCCTTTGTGCCCGTGCGCAGACCATTGCTGATAGAGGGCGGAGGTTGGTTGGTGGCGTTGGGGTGATCCACAATAGAGAATGAGGGCAAGCCAGACACGGCGGAGGCGGCGCCTTCTACCGCGCCACTCAGGAAGTTTTCGCCATCCAAGCTCACATTGAGCAACCATTCAAAGCCCAATTCGTTGAGGTCGGTCTCTGCCACTTCCATCACGGTGACACTCAGCACCACTTGGCGCTCACCCTCCATGGGCACGCTAAGCAATTCTTCGATATCAGCCATGTTGTGTGCGGTGTTGCGCACGCGCAGCTGGCGAGCCGCAGGCAGATAGCGAGCATTGGAGCCCTCGGGGAATGACACGCCCATGCTCTTGAGCACAGCTACGGGGTTGACTCGCTGAATCTTCATGGCGCCACCGCCATCACCAAAGGCCTCTTCCTCATCGTCTTCCTCTCCACCACCATCGGCGGGGGCGTCAAAGAAATGAGGCGGCACAAAGAAGGTGCGGTCGACCATGGGCCCGAAGTTCTTACCCGAGTAGGAAAGCTCCACACCAGTGGGGGTAAAATAGTAGTTGATATCCAGCTGCGAGGCCAGCAAATCCAACACAGCCTTGATAGAAACTTGAGAGAGATTCAGGCGGATGGTGCGCTCCATCAACTCCTTGTATCCGGGCGTGTTGGGTGTACCAAAGTTAGAGGTGATATTGATGGTGCGCCCGGTCGAGGCATTCTGGCTTTCAAAGCGGCGAATCTGGTTTTGCAGCGCCTCAATCACATCCATGATGCTGGCGTCGTCAAACACGACAGAGGGCATCACCATGTTCTCCAAACGCTCGGCATAGGAGTTGAACAGCTCGGCGTCAGATTGCACCACCGCGCCAGCCGCTTCGCCCTGCACTTGTTGGTCGACCACCTCGTCGGCATAGTCTTCCTCGCGCCAGTTGGCATCCACTTGCTCAAGCATGTGGGCTCGGATTGTGTCGTGCGTGTTGCGGTAGTATTGCGAACGCAAATTGTGAGCTCGCTCGATTCCGCGCTGGGCGGCCGAGTTGTATTGGTCGTACTTGGCTACGGTCTGGAAGGTTTGGATGGCTTCATCGTACTTACCCAAGTCCAGATACCCATACCCCAGCGTCAGCAAGCGGCTGACTTCTTCCACATCGCCCACATGTTGCGGGGTCATCGCAGGGTTGGTGCGCACTGGGTCGGAGGTGTGCACAAGCTCCACCTTAGCGCGCTGGTTATCAGGGGCCAGCTCCAGCGCCTCCTTGAGGAAAGAAATCGCTTCATCCTTGCGCCCTACGGCTCGGTAGTCGATAGCCTTGGCTATCAACGCATCCGAAAGGCTCTCCTTGATGAACTTCTCCTGAGCCGCAGACGCAGGTGCTTTGGGCAACACGGCCAAGGCATTGCGGTAGTGCTCGACAGCCTCGCTGTAGCGGCGTGCTTGGTATGCCAAGCGTGCCTCCTGCAGCTCCTGCATGGCGTCTCGCACAGCCATCTGGCGGCGTGCGCGTTCTGTGGTCGATGTATCAGCCTCCTGTGCATACAGGCTAGGAGCGGCAGACAAGGCTCCAAGGGCCATCAGAGAGAAGAGGGCGGCGTGAGAAAACTGTTTCATCATAGCTAGTGAGACCATCTTACCAAATCAGGAAAGCAAAGTCACTCACAAAGTGAGACACAGCGCAAAAAATCGCCCGTTTGGGATGCTTTATTCTTCCGAATCATCCACCGCGCCGTCTGCGAAGAGTTCGTAGGCGATTGCATCCACTATTTCGACCTCTGCAAACTCGCCCACAGGCAGCTCCGGGTCCACATGAATGGAGCCATCCACATCGGGTGCATCCCACGGGCCGCGAGCAATGCCAGGCGCATCGACCAGCACTCGCAGGGTCTGGCCCACACACTCCAAGCCAATTTCATCCGCAATGCCGGCCAAAATCATGGAAAGCTCATTGGCACGGCGTTTGCGGGTCGAGTGGTGCACTTGGTTCTTCATGCGAGCGGCAAGAGAGCCCTCCTCGCGGGAGTAGGGGAAGACGCCAGCGCGCTCAAATCGGAACTCGCGGATAAAATCGCGCAGTTCGGCGTGGTCATCTTCTGTCTCACCCGGCAAACCGCTGATGAAGGTGGTGCGCAGACCAATCCCCGGCACAGCCGCGCGGAGGTTGCGAATGAGGTTGCGGATGTAGTCACCATCCGTCTTGCGGCGTTGCTCCTCAAGGATATGCGCAGAGATGTGCTGCAGGGGGATATCCACATACTTCACCACCTTTTCGCACTGCGCAAAGGTATCAATCAACTCCTGGCTCCAATGGGCGGGATGCGTGTAGAGCACGCGCACCCAAAAATCGCCAGGTATGTCGTTTATCTCCCGCAGCAAGGATGCCAACGACTCACCGCGGCTCGAATCCACCCCGCTGGTGCGCTGGGCTTTTTCCTCCCATTTATCCATGCCGTAATAGGTGGTATCTTGGGCGATGAGGTTGATTTCCTTGCACCCCTGCTCGACCAGCGCGCGCACTTCGCGCAGGATATTGGCTTGGGGGCGGCTGCGGTGGGCACCGCGTATGCGCGGGATGACGCAGTAGGCGCATGCGTGGTTGCACCCCTCCGCTATTTTGACATAAGCAAAGTGTTTATTGGTCAATCGGTAGCGAGTTTCGCCAAAATCCGGCACGAGGGTCGACACTTTGGTGCTGTATACCTTCTCAGCTGTGCCAGCGAGGCAAGCCTTGGCCACCTCTGCCACCTTGAGCACGCAATCCACCCCCAAGAAGCTGTCCACCTCGGGCATCAAGCCGACCAATTCCTTGGCATAGCGCTGAGAAAGGCAGCCTGCCACGATGATTTTTTGCTCGGCGGGGGCTTCGCCATTCTCGCGGGCTCGCGTGGCTGCAAAAATAGTATCAATAGCTTCTTGCTTGGCAGGGTCAATGAAGGCGCAAGTGTTGATGATGAGCACATCTGCCTGTTCGGGCTCAACCTTGGCGTATCCGTTTTTCAACATGACATCGGCCATCACCTCAGAATCAACCAGATTCTTGGCGCACCCCAATGATACTATCGCAAAACTACCGTCCATGCGCCCACTATAGCACATTTTTGCTCACATTGGAAGATTTATGTCCTGCAACGTGCTTGTATTTGTGCAAATTCTGCGTAAAATGAGTGCCATGTCAGACCAAGAACAAATGAAGAAAGTGATGTCCTACCTCATCGGCCACCGTCTTGGCAGCCAGATGCTCCCCCAGATGCTGCCCGGTCTCACGGCAGACGATTTGGTGGGCGAAGCTCTGGCCAAGGGTGTGCAAGATGCCCTGGGCAACGATATGGACATGAGCATCATCGATGAAAACGTAGAGCGCTATCAGCAGGAGTTCATCTCCATGCTGCAGGGCCGCGCCGCTAAGAAGGGCGAGGAAAATCTGGAGCTGGGCCGCAAGTACATGGCTGAAAACGGCAAGCGCCCCGAGGTGACCACCACCGAGAGCGGCCTGCAATACGAAGTCATCACCGCAGGTGGCAGAGAGAAGTACGATGCCGCTGTGCATGGCGATGCTCCCACCGCCGAGGTGATGTACAAGGGCACGCTCGTGGACGGCACGGTGTTCGACCAGTCCCAGCAGCCTGTGAAGTTCAACATCCGCCAAGTCATCCCCGGTTTCACAGAAGCCCTCAAGCTCATGCCCGTGAGCGCCAAGTGGCGCGTGACGATTCCCGCCAATCTGGCCTACGGTGCCAATGGTCCCGGCAGCATCGGCCCGAACTCCACCCTCATCTTCGAGATGGAGCTCCTCGGTCTCACCAAGTAACATTCACACCGCTAAAGAGATATGAGATACGGCTCCCGCACCGTCACCATCGTTCGCTGCGTGCTGTTTGCGCTCTTGGGCGTGTTGTTCATCAACCACGCCAACGGCATGGAATCTAGCACCGCGCAGACCATTTTCTACATTTTTGGTGTGCTCGACCTCGCATGGGCGGGCTGGATTCTGTTCTCATACATCCGCCAACGCAAGGGCTGATTCGCTGCTGATTCAGCCTAGCAAAAATCCCCTTCCCGCCAGTGGCCGGAAGGGGATTTTTTTGATATTTACACGCGCGATTACCAGACGTTATTCGCGTTTTCGGTGTCCATGAGCACCTCGGTATTGCGCTCTGTGCAGCCGCGAATAGGTGCAGGCTCGGTGCGGTGCGTATCCAGCACAAACACTTCGTTCGCTCCCTCCTTCAGCCACTCTGCGGGGCAATACAAGCGCTGCTGCGGGCCCAAGCTCCAATAGCGGCCCAGCAGGTGTCCATTCACCCACACATAGCCCTTGCCCCAGGCAGACATGTCAAGGAAGGTATCAGCCACCTTGTCCAGCTGCACTTCTGCCTTGAAGCATCCACTCTGCGACTGCTTCAAACGCAGCACTCCGCCGAACTTGACATGATGCGGCTTCGGCACATCCTTAAGCGGCAGCAAAGAGACTTTCCAGCCCTGCACAGGGGCGCCATCCAAAGTCACGGCTTCCACGATGCCCTTGTTGTCCCGTTCCATCTTGTGATGGAAATTGATATGGCCAAAGGTATCAACCACGATTTGCAGCGGCTGAGTCTCGCTGCGCGCAGGAATGCGGATGCTGTGCTGCCCCTTCATACGGTTGATGGAGCCCACATACTCACCCCCCACATACACCTGCGCCATATCATGCACGCGGCAATGAAGCGTGGCTTCAGGGCCTGCGGGCAAGCTTGAGCGGTAGACGGCCATGCCTTGGTTCTGCCCCAAAGCCTCCAAGGTGGGCGGCTCGAGATGGCTCGGCGCCATAGCGGTAAAATAGGAGCCGAACGCAGCCTGTTTTTGTGGGGTAAAGGCAGCAATTTCCATTGTAGCAGGCGTCGTCGGCGGCTCAGGCACTTGAGCATCCGCAGACAAGGCATTCTTGATGATGTCGCGGTATTCAAAATACTCCTGCGTCAGATTGCCGTGTTCGCCAATGGGTGAGCCGTAGTCGTAGCTGGTCAGGTCGGGTTCAATATCATCGTCCTCCATCTTGCCATTGCAGTTGGCACCCGCCGTGAGGCCAAAATTCGTACCGCCGTGCAACACAAAGAGGTTGAATGATTTGCCCTCCTTCATGTACCAACGCACCACATCGAGCACCTCGCGAGAGGGTTTCCAATTACCCTCACCCCAGTGGCGCAACCAGCCCGGATACGTCTCGCTCGAGAATACGGGCACCTCGGGATTCACACTCCATGCCACTTGGAAGGCGTGGTCATTCTCTGCGGGGTCCAAGCCCAGCGCCACTCCCGGCACAGCAAAGCGCAAATGGCGGCGTGTAGCCCCTTCCGACAAGTAGAATGGCCCAGCCCCCTTCTTTTCCCAAAATGCCTTAAGCCACTGGATATACTCCACATGCGAGTGCGGCGAATTGTAGCTGCCATATTCATTTTCCAGCTGCACCATCAGGATGGGTCCGCCGTTCTTGCACAGGCGCGGCACCGCAATCTCGGCCATCTTCTCCAGATAGCGCTCCTGCTCCTGCATGAAAGAGGCATTTTCCATGGTGCGCAAGTGCGCGCCCTTCTTTTGCATCAAGCGCGCGGGCAAACCGCCCAAATCCCACTCGCCGCACACATAGGGACCGGGGCGGAACAGCACCCACATGCCCTCCTCGGCACACATGTCGATGAAGGCCGCGATATCGCGCATCCCCGTCAAGTCATAGCTGCCATCTTCCTTTTCAATATCATTCCAGAACACATAGAATGCTATTGTGTTCAGCCCCATCGCCTTAGCGGCTTGAATGCGGTGACGCCAGTAGGCACGGGGAATGCGCTGCGGGTGCATCTCGCCCGCGCGAATCTGGAAAGGTTTCCCATCCAGCATGAACTCCCGATTCATCTCCCCGCCAAAGGAGAACTCAGCAGCTTTGCCCGATTGGGGTTTCTGAAAATTCTGCATCGCGTCTCCTCCAGCCAATGCTGTAGCAGCAAGTGCGGCACCCATAGTTAACGTAGCCATCAGATGTTTCATAAATGATGTGTCTTATGTAAGACCTACGAAAAATCTAGCATCTTTCTATCATCTTTTCCCACCAAAAAGACCGCGGAATGCCCCCATGCCACCAGGCATCTTGGGCATGCGGCTCATATCGGGCATGCCGCCACCCATCAGGGCCGACAAATCAGGCATGCCGCCACCAGCTGCACCACCGGGTGGCATCTTCATCTTGCCCATGGCCTTCATCATGCTACCCATCTTACCCTTCCCGCTCATCATTTCCTTCATATCCTTGAAGTTCTTGATGAAGCGATTGACCTCAATCTCCGTGCGCCCCGAGCCCTTCGCGATACGGCGGCGGCGGCTGGGTATGAGCAACTTGTAGTTGGCTCGCTCGGCCGGTGTCATGGAGAGCACGATGGCTTCCATGTGCTTGAGTTTCTTCGGGTCCAAGGCCCCCTCGGGCAGTTGCTTCTTGATTTTGCTGAATCCGGGCAGCAAGCCCAGCAAACCTTCCAAGGGCCCCAGGTTCTGCATCATGCGCATTTGCTCCAAGAAATCGTTGAAATTGAACTCACCGCTCATCATGCGCGATACGGAGTTCATGGCAGATTTCTCGTCAATCTTCTCAGCGGCCTTTTCCACCAAGCCCACAATGTCGCCCATGCCCAAAATGCGGTCGGCCATGCGCTGCGGCACAAACGCCCCAAACATGTCCAGCTTTTCGCCCTCGCCTATGTACTTGATAGGCTTGCCCGTCACGGCACGCATAGACAGAGCCGCACCACCGCGGGCATCGCCATCCAACTTGGTGAGGATGATACCCGTGAGCCCCACAGCCTTGTCAAAGGTCTGCGCCACACGCACCGCCTGCTGACCTGTAGCTGCATCTGCCACCAGCAAGGCCTCTTGGGGATTCAAATACTTGGCAAGCTTGCGCAACTCTTCCACCAAGGGCTCATCCACTTCTTGGCGGCCTGCCGTATCAAAAATAATCACATCATGCTCCACCCCGGCAGCCCAGCGCAAGGCATCCTTCGCCACGCGAATCACGTCCTTCTCCGTTGCGGCGGGCGTGTACACCGGCACCTCAATCTGCCCTGCCAGCGTGGCCAGCTGGTCAATAGCAGCGGGGCGCACCAAGTCGCATGCTACCAACACAGGCTTCTTGCCCTCCTGCTTCAGCTTGCGGGCCAGTTTGGCACTCGTGGTCGTCTTACCGGCACCATTCAAACCCACCACCAAAATCTTCGTCGGGGTCGCGTCCAGATTCAGCTCCGCGGCATCGCCCCCCAGCAAATCGGCCAGCTCATCGCGGAATATCTTCACAATCTGCTCCCCGGGTTTCACCGTCTTGAGCACAGCCACACCCATCGCCTTCTCCTTGACATGGGCTATAAACTCACGCGCCACGCTATACTCCACATCCGCATCCAGCAATGCCATGCGGATATCGCGCATCGCCTCGGCTATATTTGATTCAGATATCTTGGAGAGCCCTCGCAACTTGCGAAAAGCATCGTCGAGCTTGTCAGAAAGCAATGAAAACATAACCCCTTTACACTACCACATCTACCCCGCCCCTGTCAAGCAGCCCCCTCGCCATCAGCTATCCCCCTGCCCCCATCTCCCCCAAAATGCCCCTCCCCGCACGCCCTACATCAATACAACACCCACACCTGCAACGCATTAAAAGCACCTTGCTAGGATGCACAGCCTTTAATCCACCAGATGAGCAATCTCCGCATCCTCACAAATGGCCACACCTTGCAGCGTCCCCATAGACTTGCCAGCATAAACCAACACTGGCGGCAGGCTCTCTGGTACAAGCTCTGCGAACACCCGCAAATTCTTGCACATATCCGGGCTATAGGTAAAGGCTGACTTGATCTCCATTGGCTTGGGAACCCGCTGGTGTTCCAAAATTAAATCGATTTCAAACCCATTAGAATCACGGAAGAAATACAAGTCAGGCGTCTCACCGCGATTCAGCTGTGATTTCAGGAATTCAGACACCACATAATTCTCATAAATATTCCCGATAAGAGGGTCGCGACCCACCTGCTCCTCCGTCTTGATTCCCAGCAAAGATGTCACCAAGCCCGTCTCCGTGAAATAGATTTTAGGAGATTTTGTCAGGCGCTTGCCATAATTCTTGTAATAGGGGCGAAGCGTAAACACGATGTACGATGCCTCCAGCATGGAAACCCACTCCTTAATCGTTGTAGCACTCACCCCTACATCTCCCGCGAGAGATGAATAGTTGACTATCTGCCCCACGCGCGATGCTAACAAGCGGATGAACGTCTCAAATGCCATCATGTTGCGCACATTAATCATCTGGCGCACGTCTCGCTCCACATATGTGCGCAGATAATCCAGATAAGCGCGTGCGGGTTTGATACCCTGCGCATGAACACGAGGCAATCCGCCATAGAACAACTTTTCATCGCGAGTAAGCACAATCCCGGCCTTCTGCAGCTCCTGCTGACTCAAAGGCAACAAATCAACCATGGCCGTTCTCCCAGCCAGACTCTGGGTAATACTCTCTTGCAACTCCATCTGGCGGCTCCCGGTCAAGATATACATACCCGGCCTGTTTTCTCGGTCAACAATGCCTTGCAGATAACTCAGCAACTTCGGCGTGTTCTGAACTTCGTCAAAAATACAGGGCGCCGAATGCTGCTGCAAAAAACCGCGCGGGTCACTCTCAAATGCCAACCGCTCATCTGGATCTTCTAAGCTCACATAATCATAATCTGGGAACAAATGCCGCGCCAGCGTTGTCTTCCCCGATTGGCGAGGACCACACAACGTCACCACCGGGTACATCCTGGCAGATTCCAGTATGTTTGCACTTGCATCTCGCTCTATAAGCTTCCCTCTGGCCATGCCCAAAGCATAGCATTTTTTTATGCAAATTCAAGATTGAATCTTGGATTTACATAAAAAAATCACCTCCTTCACACTACCCCATGCAATATCTACCTATCATTTTCACCATCCACGACATACTGACCTTACCATTTCTGAACAGAAGAAAGCAATAGCCAAACCGAGTCACAAGGAGGTCTACCCGAAGCCTAGCGAGCCTCGCAGCCATTAGTGCACGAGGCGCTTGGCGCCGGGGACATTGAGTCGGCGAGACTCGGCAGCGTAGCCGAAGGAGCCTTGGTCGGGCTGGTTTTCGTCCTCGCGGATGTGGCGGGGCTGGGGCAAGGCTCCTTGGCGCATGTAGCGCACAATACCGCGGCCAATGGATTCGGCGTAGGCTCGGGCGTTGGCATCTACCGCCAAGTAGGCAGCGTGGGCGCGGTTGTTCAAGTAGGCAGCCTCAATCACAGCGGCTGGGATGCCCGAATCATCGCAGGCGTTGAGCCAGCCCGCCGAGCGCTCGGCATCGATGGAGCGTACGATGGTGCTGCACCCACGACCACCGTTGGGCATGCCGTGATTCAGGATTTCCTGCTCGAGGGTGCGAGCGATGGTATCTGCCAAGGGGCGGCCATTGAACTTATTGCAGATAATGAGGCTGTTGGAGGGGCCGTTGGTCCAGCCGCCGGTGCTGTTGTGATGAAGGAAAACGACGCAATCTGCCTTGCGCCAGATGGCATAATCTGCGCTCACCATGCCACTAGCCACGCGATCGGGGTGGTATTTGGAGGGGTAGCGTGCGGCGTTTTTATCTGGGTGGCGCAATTGTACGACACGCGCGCGGCGCGCGTACGTGAGGAGAGGCTCGGTGGTGGGTGCGTTGCCGCGGTTGGTGACCACGCAGGTGTAGCCAGCGCTCTCCACCTCTTTTTTGATGTAGTAGCTATATTCGTACCAGAAGGGGCACTCAGAGATGGTTTTACCATTCACCGGGCTGGGCGTGGCAGCGCCACCGCTCCCGATAAAGTGGCCGATATCGAGCACAACGACACCTTTGCCGCTAGCGCCCCCTTGATATGTCGGGGTGCTGCTGCATCCGCCCATAAGCAGGAGCAGCATGGAGACGAGCAATGTGTACACGATGCGCTTCATGGCCTATGTGGCAATGGCTCAGCGATTCGAATGGCGGAACACCAAGCGGCAGCGCACGCGCTCGCCGATTTCTGTTTCCTCGACAGATTCCTCGATGCTGCGGCACACGTTGCGTATTTGTTGCATGTGCGCAGCGTGTTCCAACCCAGCAAACACGGATTCCATACCTGGAGGCAAAAGCACTTCCAAGCTGAGCTCGCCGGTCTTCTCCGAGTAGCGGAAGTACATGTCCACGGCTCCGCGATCCAGCGGAATCAAGCGGAAGAGGGAGAGGGACACGCGGCGGGTTTCCGACACGGCCTTGCGCGAGAGGAAATACTTGCTGCAGTATGTCTGCCATGCAGCTTTCAGCTCGTAGCGGTCGTAGTCTGCGCTGTGGAAGCAGTAGTGGAAATCGCGGATGCGGTTGACAAAGATGCGAGTGAGCTCGCGGCGGGGATGGTCAAAAATCTGCTCAGGGGTGCCTTCTTCGTAAATCACGCCTTGGTCCATGTAGACCACACGGCTGCTGACATCGCGAGCAAAGGACATTTCATGGGTAACGATGGCCATCGTCATCCCTTGGCGAGCAAGGGCGCGAATCACGGAGAGCACCTCGCTCACCATGGTGGGGTCGAGCGCAGAGGTGGGCTCGTCGAACAAGATGATTTCAGGGTCCATGGAGAGGCAGCGAGCAATGGCTGCGCGCTGTTTTTGACCACCCGAAAGCTCGGCAGGCATGGAATGAGCTTTTTCTGCCATACCCACCATCTTGAGCAGCTCCATACCCTTGGCTTCGGCCTCTTCGCGGGTCTTGCCCAGGAGCTTGACGGGGCCAATGCACACATTATCCAGAACGGAGAGATGATTGAACAGATTGAAGGACTGGAACACCATGCCCATCTTTTGGCGCAGCTTGGAGGCGTTCACATGCCCATCGAGCACCTCTTGGCCATCAATCACAATGCTACCACCGGTCGGTTGCTCCAGCAGGTTGAGACAACGCAGGAACGTACTCTTACCCGTGCCAGAGGGGCCGATGATGGAGATGACCTCACCGCGTTTGATGTTCAGGTTCACATCCAACAACACGTCGAGCTTACCGAAGCTCTTCTGCAAATGGTTGATTTGAATCATGATCTGTTGTAGGGGGTGGGGTGTTCAAAAAATCAGCATACCTTGCGGCCAATGCGGTCGAGCACGAGGGTGAATACCCATGCAATCAGGAAATACATGGCAGCTACCATGATGAGCGGGAAGAAGGGGTCAAAGGTACGACCACGGATGATGTAGGAGGCTCGCGTCAGGTCTGCCACAGCCACATAACCCACGATGGAGGTGTTCTTGATGAGCGAAATGAGCTCACCCTTGTACACAGGCAACACACGGTGCACGGCCTGCGGCAAGACGATGTAGCAGAATGTGCGCACAGGAGAGAAGCCCAGAGCAATACCAGCTTCTGTCTGGCCTTTGTCGATGCTGCTGATGGAGGTGCGGAACATTTCGCTCACATAGGCGGCAAAGTTCATGGCAAAGGTGATAATGGCCACGGGCGTGTTCTCAAACTTGGTGAATGCCACGTAGCACATAATCATCAGCAGCACCAACACGGGGGTGCCACGCATGATGTCAATGTACACGCGCGCAATGGTGCGGCAGGTCTTGAAACGGCACATGCGCAGGTAGCAAATGAATGCCCCCAAGACCGTGCCCAACAAGGCAGAGCAGAAAGAGATGTAGACCGTCACCTTCAAACCATCCCAAAGAAGCATGTAGCGGCGCTCTTCGATGATGTTGCGGTAAAAACTACGCTTGATGGTGCCCCAAATCCCCATGTTTTGGTCATCGTCCTTGGCGGTCACGATGGAGGGGTGGGCATTTTTGGTGAGCACGGCCACGCGAGAGTGGCTATCATAGTAAGGCTCGGAGAAGAGTACACTCTCCGCGCGCTCATCGGTAATCAAAATGCCAGAGGCGGCCATATCAGCCTTACCAGTCGTGGTGGAGGCAATCAGCGAGTCATACTCCATCTCCACAATCTCGACGGGGCGGTTGATGTAGACAGAAAAGCGCTGAATCAGCTCAGCATCAAAGCCTGCAATTTTCTCATTTTTGATGAAAACGATAGGCTCTGTGCAGGGTTCCATGGCCACGCGGATGGGGGTTCCCTGCGTGGGGAGTTGCAGCTTCGGCATCTCCGCCGTGTCAAAATGCTTAATCCAGCGGTCCATGATTTGCTGGAGCTCGCCCGTGGACTTGAGATGGCGGATAAAGGCGTTGAATTGCTCGCACAGCTCGGCATTGTGCTTGCCGAACACGACACCCATTTGGCAGGGGGGCACGGGGCTATCGGGCAGGATGGTCACACCCTCGGTCTTGCGCACCAGTGCATAGCAAATCACGTCGTCCATGATGGCGCCGTCGCACTTTTCCTGTTGCAAAGAGAGCATCATGTCCGCTTCGGTATCGAAACGATCAAGCTTGATGTCAGGATAATTTTCCTCAACAAAAATATCCTGCACGGTGGAAGAAGGCACCGCCAGCGTGCGCCCGCGTAAGTCTTCGAAACAAGCAATGCCCTTGGAGGGTGGCTGCGCGGATTGAGCGGTATTTCCCGCCTCTCCTGCTGCACCCGCCGGCATTACGGCGATGAAGAGAAAAGCAACCAGAGTTGCTGCAATCTGAAAGCATTTGTTCATGTTGTAGCACCCGGGGTTGTACCGCCCCGCGCGCGGATTGTATCACAGCATCACAAAATTGCAAGATAAATTGTACTCTTTGTGCAACTTTTAACAGCTACCTTTTTCCTTGGCAATCAGACTGATTTTGTGTAGTATACAAGCATGAAGATGAAAGCCCTTTTTCTGAGCCTTTTTCTGGGGCTGAGCACCACCTTGAACGCGGTGAGTGTCACCCCGTACCACGGCGCACATATACACCTCAAGTTCGATGAACCGGTGGTGCAACGCAGCGAAGTATACGACGATGAGCCCACGGGCTTCACCGTGACAGGCGATGCCGACAACCCGCCGACATGCGAATGGACGGACCAAGACAGGCTCAGCATCAGCTTCAAGCGCGGCACCTCTGTGCAAACAACCTTCCGACTGAGCTTTGCCCCCGGTCAAGATCGCTACCTGGGCGGCGGAAAGATTGAGCCAAGCGTCATCGAATTCCGTATGCCGGACACAACATTGCAAGCCAGCCAATTGGAAGGCACCCCCACAGCCACATTCTGCGTGTACCCGGTCTCCTACATCAGCAAGGAGGCCATAGAATTCTCCCCCAACAGCCCCGTGCGCTACGAATTCCGCGAGGTAAAGACAGATGATGATGAAGTAGAAGGCTTTGGCAAAACCATTCCCGCACAGGCTCAGCCGGCCACGCTGAAACAGATACCGCGCAGCGACCTCGCCCTGGAAGTCCTGACTGATGCCAAGGTAGACTGGAAAACAATAAACGGGGACACCGTGGTACCGGGTTTCGTCATCGTGCAAGCTCCCCAGGGACTGGACGCAGACAAGACGTGGGATTTGCACATCGTCCCCGCAGAAGGCAGCGGGCTGCGCACCAATAAAAAGGACACAAAAAATGTGTGGGGGCTCAATGCGTTCACGCCAGAAACAGAGCTGGGCACCGGCCTCATCCAATACATGACCCGCCCGAACGCTGAAGAAACAGCAGCCGGTATGAAGCGGGAAATGCGTTTGAAAGTCAAATTTTCCGCCCCGGTACGCACCGTCGACCTGCCGGCGATTTTCGGCAAGATGACCATCCGTTGCGGAGGCCACACTGCCACCAACAACGCGGATGGCAGCAAACAGCTGAGCATCGGCGGCAAAAATACGACGTTCCGACTGATACAGGATGAACAAGAAAGCTCCTACGAGGACCCAACCGTCCGCATCGGCGGAAGCGAGCACAACTTGCGGGTGAGCTTCAAAACCGCCCCCACTACCGAGGCCATGGTGCTGGCTCTGGATGACATGGAACCGGCCGATTTGGAGCTCATCATCCCCCAGGGTACCGCAGCAGCCAATGGGCTGGCAACCGCTTGCGACCACCTGCACCGCATCAGCATCAACCCGGCTTATCCCCAGGTGGATTCATCGGTGCGTAACATCCCGGCCAAAGGAGACCACCATTTCCGCATTCACACCACCAATGCCGAATCTGTAGAGCTGAAAGCATGGTACATGGGAGCAGAACAAATCCTGCAACTCATCAACGCACCGCGGGATATCATGGAACAAAAATCCAGCACCCTCAACCGCCTGAAATACCGCTTGGCTGTCGAAGAAAAACGCTTGGATGAAGTGCCAAATGCCTCCAAACACATGGCCAACACTATCCGCCGAAGCCTCCCCGCAACGGAGCGTAAAAACCGCACCCAGACTCAGCGAAGAGAAGCATTTCTGCAGGGTCTCCCCTCATTTGCCC
Organism: Akkermansia sp.; assembly: GCA_045637025.1. Classification (GTDB taxonomy): domain Bacteria; phylum Verrucomicrobiota; class Verrucomicrobiia; order Verrucomicrobiales; family Akkermansiaceae; genus Akkermansia. Next base: position 31,127 of record JAZTYM010000053.1, read on the forward strand.
CGCAAAATATGGCTCTGCCTGCGGCAGCAGACACTGCCCTGCTCTGCACGCAAGAACTGACAGTCAACCTGGACACCCTGACCGGGGGCCCGGCCAAACCGGGCATCTACATCGTCTCCATGAAACCGAAAGCTGCGCCCGGTGCACGAAAACAGGCCGCAGCCGTGGGGCAGGATGCAGCCCTGCTAGAAGACGAAAGCTATGCCATTCTGTGGGTCTCAGACTTGATTTGCAGCACCGATGATGGCATGAGCATCATCACCCGCCTGAGCGATGGGTCCTTGGTGAAAGAAGCGGAAATCTACGCCGCCGATGGCAGCAAATCCGCCATCACGCATGGACTATACCTTCACCCCAGACGCTCAAACAATCCGCGCGGTGTTGTTGCCATTGCAGGTGATGATTTTACATTGATGGATAGCGACTCTCGCCCTCGCTATCGCAATGACGATGAACTACGCCAAAACATTTTTGCCGACAGGCCTCTCTACCGCCCAGGCGACACGGTAAACCTGCGCGGCATCCTTCGCATCTCCGATGCTCAGGGGGATTGCTCCCTCTCCCCCATGACCAAATTGGTGCAGCTCACCATCCGCAAACCCAATGGCGAAGTCCTGAAAAAACACGATATCACTCCCGATGAGTTCGGAGCCTGGACCTACAGTTTCACCTTACCCGAAGGGGAGGAAGACACTACTGGCGACTACACCGTGCGCGCCGGCATCCCAGGCAACAGCAAAGCCACAGAGACCATAGACATCAACTGCCAGATCTTTCGCCGCGATGCTTTTGAAGCTGATTTAACACTCAAGGCAGACAGCATCGCCCCCCGCAGCTTTGCCGCCACGGTGCAGGCTACGGACTTGAACGGCACCCCGCTGAACGGAGCCACCGTCACCCTGAAACTGGAGAGCAGCTACAAAGCATTAACACTTTCACCCGATGATAAACCTGCAAGCCACATAGAAAAGACGCTCAAAACCGATTCCTCGGGCAAGCTCACCGTGCAAGGACAAATAGCGCCCATGCCGAATTCCGAAGCAGGCTCTGCCTTCATCCGCATCGAAGGCAGCGTAGCCAACGACAGGCAGGAGTACAAGAAACTGAAGTCCATTCATCACACCCTCTACGCGGCTGATTTCATGCCCCAATTGGACAACACACGCCTGCGCTTGCTTAAGGCTCCCACCCAAAAGGACGCACCGCTCGACCGCGAACAACAAGTGAGAGTCCGCATCATGGCTGAGGCCACCCAACACGAACAGCTTCCCGGTGGCATTTGCCTTTCCCGCACGAAAGAAGAATGCTTTTACGACAAAACGCACACCATCCCGGCCGGCAGCGAGCATGGTATCGACCTGCCGCTAAAAGATATCATCAAATCCCCCGATGTGAGCGACCATCCCGTGGTTCTTGTGGAAGGCACGGACAGAGCCGGGCGCAAGCTCTCTGCCCGCTTACCCTGGCATAGCTGGCGCAACAGCCATGAACACGACATGCCCGAATCCCGATTGGTCGCCTCTGCCGAAGCCAACTCACTAAAACTGGAGTTGACCGCCACACGCGAGGGCGAAGCTCTGGTTTTCCTGCACTCTCGCCAAGGTAGCCGAGTGGAAACCAGGATGGTGCGCAAAGGCAAGCAAACGCTCTCACTCCCCCTGCAACAAGGTGAAGACGGCACCCTGCGCTGCGAACTGCACCAAACGCTTCCGAATGAAACCGGTCTGTATACACGCTGGAGCCATGCAGCATCCGAATGCCAGAAAGAGCGCCCTGACATGGAGCTGAACATCCAGATGGATGCGTTACCAGACACAGCCAAGCCAGGTAGCGAGCTCACGTTTGGCGGTCGTGTGACCCTGCCCGATGGCACACCGGCCGAGGCAGAAGTCACCCTGTACGCGGTGGACGAAGGCATGCTCTCCGTGGCGAATTATACGCTGCCTGATTTGGCCGAATACTTTGGCAAAGTCAACCTGCCATACTTGGAACTCTCAGCCATGAGCATCTCCGACGAAGAAGCTCACATCAGCCCTGCCTTGACGCTGATGCCCGCCGTGTGGGAGGGCGACATTGTGGGTAATGGACGCTACTTACCGCTCATCACCAATGTGCGAAAAACCCGCGCCGCCGGGGCTGTACCCATGGCCATGAGTAGCCGCAACTCGTACCGCGCCCGTGCTCTGGCTTCGGTGGATGCTCATTGGGCAGAAGAGGAAACAGAGGAGGACGGCGCAATGGAAATGGCCGCGGCTCCCGTAGCACCGGTTGTTGTCATGCAACGCGCTTTGGAGGATGAAGAAGAGGAAGGAGATGAGGGCACAGCCCCCCCGCGACTGCGCACCAATTTTGCGCCCATAGCGGTATGGCAAGGCGCACTGCGTACCGATGCCGAGGGCAAATTCAGCACGCAAGTCAAACTGCCGGATACACTCACCACCTGGCAGATTTTTGCCGTAGCCATCGATAAGAGTGGCAAGCGTTTCGGCCACCAGGAAGACAGCATTACTGCCAAACTTCCCGTGATGCTCACGGCCGGCACTCCCTTCTTCATGAGCGTAGGTGACAGTCTGCAACTGCCACTCACCATCACCAACAACACTGACAAGGCCGGCACCTGGAAAGTGGAGTTGGAAGGAGCAGATACGCAGAGTATCGCCCTGCAAACAGGCTCCACCGGCACGCTTTTCTTCACCATCACCCCCACGCAGGAGGGCACCACTACCCTGCGTTGGCGAGCCACAGCCCCCGGCGGCAGCGACGCAGTAGAGGGCAGCTTCCCCGTGCGTTATCCGGCCCCCGTGCTCAAGGAAACGCACCACCTGGTGCAACCCACAGGCCAAGCGGCGTTGAACATCGCCGCATTGGCGGCTACTGAACTGGCGAGTTCCACGCGCGGCAGCGTTGTCATCGAGCTCTCGTCCAATCCCCTGCTTCATCTGGCATCCTGCATGGATTTCATGCTCAGCTACCCCTATGGCTGCACCGAGCAGACCTCCACCGGCTTGCTGCCGTGGATATATCACAGCCGTCTGGCCCCATTCACCCCCACTATGGAAGCGGTGAGCGCGACTCAGGTCAGCAAAATCATCACCGAGAGTGTAGAGCAGCTCTTCCGGCGACAGAAAGAAGATGGGGGTCTGGGCTATTGGGGCTCCTCCACCGAATCCTGCCTGTGGGCCAGCGCCCACGCCGCCATGGTGTTCACCATCGCAGAAGAAAATGGCTACCCCATGCCGGCTGAGCCCCTGAGCAAGCTGCGCCGCTACCTCACCAGCCGCAGCAGCAAGGAGTTGAATGAACTCTCCCCGCTCTCCCGCTATGCCATTGGCCGAGCCTGCGGCAAGGATGATCTCATCTCCGACGCGCTGAAAGAGGCTCTCAACGAAAGCACCATACAGCCGCGGTGGCGTTGGTGCTTCGCCAACACGGTCAAAGAAGATATTGCTTTCATCTCTGCCCTGCGAGAGAACCCGAGCGACCGCCACAACAGCTTCCTGCGCTGGTTGCGCACCCAGGCCCACGATTACCGCCACCGCAGCACCTGGCAAAGCGCCTGGATGATGGTAGCGCTGGGTGAATACCTGAAACTGGAAAACGCCGATGCAGGCACCGCCACCGTGCAGTTGCAAGATGGCCAACAGCTGACGCTGGGTAACGGCATTACCCGCCTGTCACCGACCGTCTCCCACACCCTTGCGCAGCTGCCCACCACCCTCACCACCACCGCCGGCACGGCCTACATGAATGTGAAGTTCCGAGCCCTGCCCGAGCAGACGGACTACCCCGGTGTCACCGAAAAAGGCATGCAGGTCACCCGCGTATACGAGGTCCGGGGCAAGGATGGCCGCTGGCAAGCCGCCACAGAGTTCCACGTGGGGGATGTGGTGCGTGTCACCCTCACCTGCGCCAAAGCAGCCGAGGAGCTGCAGTACTTGGTATTGGAGGACTACCTGCCCTCCTGCATGGAAGCCATCACCCCCAACGTACCCAGCCAAGCCGCAGGCCTAGAGTGGCAGCCTTGGAGCTACTATTTCGACCACAAGGAATACTTGGCCGACCGCGTGCGCGGATTCTGCACCCGCTGGGCGGGGAGAGACCTCCTCAACATGAGCTACTACGCCCGAGTCAAACGCGCCGGCACCGCCACCGCGCCCCCAGCCCAAGCCCAGCTCATGTACGAACCGCAAACCTACGGTCTTTCCCCCAACGCTAAAATCATCAGCAAATAACGGGCCTTCAACCACAGAAAACGAGCGTAGCGAGTCATTCGCTACGCTCGTTCTTTATCTGCTCGCCAAGAGCCTTTCTTTAGAAGCGGTAGCTTGCGCCCACGTTCGCGTTGTGCGCGTTGGCGCGCGGCTGCAGCTCCATGTTGTAGCTTGCGTTCAGGCTCCAGCTCTCGTTGAGGGCGTGTGTAGCGCCTACGCTCAGGTTCATGCCCGCGTGGCCCGGGTTGGAGCCTCCGCGGCACACGCCGCCGATGTGCGTGGCAGGGTTGTCGCGCACCATGTCGCCGATGAAGCTCACTTCACCGTAGACGGCGGTCTTAGCCGTGGCCATGTAGGTAGCACCCACACCCACTTCCACGCGCACGTTCTGCATGGAGTCGGCTTTC
>JAZTYM010000054.1:0-16848 GCA_045637025.1 Akkermansia sp.
AGTCGGGATTTCCCCTCGAACTTCCTTTCCCACGGTTTGTTACCTCCCCGCAGTTGTTCTTCAGGTCTGGGATTCCGCATCATCGCGGCTCCGCGCGGACTTTCACCGCAGTGCGCATATCGCGTCGGTCGTACACAAAAAGGCGGCTCGTTTCTGAGCCGCCCCAAGCTTCTATCAGCGCTTTGCCTTGCGCAATAAATCATCCAAAGCCACATAGCCAGCGCGGGGCTCATCATCCCCGGCTTCGGCGCGCTCCACCAAGATGATAGCTTTTTTCAAAAACTTGCTATACTCTGATGCGTACCGGCGCTGCTTCGTCTGGTCCTCCGAGACGCCACTCGATGAGGGGGACGATGAGGGAAAATAGACATCCTTTACCACGATGGCCTCTTTTTCTCTCAGTATGCAAGCTGCATGCTCTTCCATTTTGGACTGCAAAAAGGCGGCCGTCTGCTTTTTGGTCTTAGGTTTGGAGCACAAGGCCTGGTAGGTCTGTGCATTGCTGCAACTGGTGCCGATGGAGGTGTATGAACGCCATGAACCATAGACATAGCGCCCGTCCTTATTCTCCCCTTGGCAAAACATCGGGATAGCTGCGGACAGGGTGTACACATCCCCCTCCTTCGGGAACTTCATACTCTTCTTGATGCGGGTCCGTATCTCTTCAGCCGTTAATTTGTAATGCTTCGCCAGCGCACTATCGCGTTGCGAGCGGCTTCCGCCGATAATTGTGTATGCTCCCGCCTCCGCGCCAATAGCCAATATCATGGCCACCACGCATAAACAATACTTGTATAACTGCCTGCTCAGCTTCACACGGCCATTATATGAGGATTCATTTTTGTGTCAACCTCAAAAACAAAACGGAGACCTGACGGCCTCCGCTTCGCTTATAATCAACTCTACTACATGAAAAAAAGATTTTCGCTGGCTTTCGCCTCGCGCTGCGCCTCACTCATGGCGCTCTGAATATGTGGACACGGCCCCGCGGCATTTCGTTCAATAAAATGTAGAAAAAGTTCATTTTTTTGTCAAAAATGGTGTTGTAGATGGGTATTGCGACAAAATTCCGGGTTGCCAGCAGGCGGGGTGCGTGGTAGATTGAGCACATGGAACGACTCAACAACCGAGGGCTGGATGAAATGCGCCCTCTTGAATTTGTGCTGGGTGTAGCCCCCCACGCCACCGCCTCTGTGCTCTCCTGTTTCGGCAACACGCGTGTCATCTGCGCTGTGACCATTGAAAACGATGTACCACGCTGGATGAAAGCACAGCATGTGCCCGGCGGCTGGCTCACCGCAGAATACGCCATGCTCCCCTACTCCACGCTGGACCGCAAGAAGCGCGATAGCTCTGCCGGCAAGGTAGATGGCCGCTCGGTTGAAATCCAGCGCCTGATTGGCCGCTCGCTGCGCGCCGTCATGGATTTAGAAGCTCTGGGCGAGCGTACCGTGTGGATTGACTGCGATGTCCTGCAGGCCGATGGCGGCACCCGCACCGCCAGCATCACGGGCGCGGCCGTTGCGCTCTCCATTGCGCTCAACAAGCTTGTCGCCACGGGTGAATTAGAAAAGAGCCCCATGAAACAATTGGTCTCCGCAGTCTCCGTCGGCAAGCTGGGCGGCACCCCCCTGCTCGACCTCTGCTATGTAGAAGACCGCGACGCCGAGGTGGACATGAACGTCGTCATGACCGAAGGTGGCCAGTATGTGGAAGTGCAAGGCTCTGGTGAGGAGGCCGTCTTCACCGCTGAGGAGATGGCCCAGATGCTCGCGCTGGCCTCCAAGGGTGTGGCCGACATCACCGCCGCCCAAAAAGAAGCCATCGCCCGCGCCGACCAACCCACCGCGGCTGATTTTGCCTCCCTGCAAGACCTTTTCGGCACGCGCTAAGGCACCATCCCCCATTTTTCCACGGGCAGTTTCGCATATTCCCGCGAAGCTGCCCGTATTTTTATCTCATCAATTTAGTGAATCCACTTATTGACAACATCTGCCGCTGCAGCAGACAGGCGCTCGGACAAGCGATTGATGCCAACCCATTTAAAGAGGCACGACCGTCCCCAATCCACGCAGGTCCCCATAGCGTATATGGCAACCGGTATCATGATCCACCCCCACCAAGCAAAATCAATGGCAAACCCCATACGCAATATGATTTTTGAGCTAACACCCCATGTGAGAGGATGGCAATGAAACAGGTATACGCCAAACGCAAATGTCGATACCCACGCCAGCATGGCGCGCACCCCCTCGTGCTTAATGCGAATCTGGCTAAAGAAAAAGACTAGGCAAACGCAAGCCCCCAGAAAGACAGGTGAAGTATAATCACGAGCCAAAGATGGTACAAACTCCTTGAGCACGGCGCTTGCAATAATCAAAACAACAAATCCCAACAAGCTGATAATCGGCTTGATTCGAACCTCTTCCAAACGTATGTAAGCGCCCATGATGTAGCATCCCATCATCCAGATGAGATTCATGCCGCCCTGTGCAATCCATTTTCCGCCCCCGATATTGAGAAAAGAAAAGGCAAAAACGCAGGCTAACACCAACAAGCGCAACTGCTTTTTACTCAATGAACAGATTAACTTATTCAAAAAGGGCATGATGAAAAATAAGCCAGTGTATACAGTAAAATACCAATATCCACCCGCCAAAGGAATATCCATGCACCGCTTCACGATTACCTCCCACATACATTCATGGCTTTCGAAGGGTAGCACATACATCAACACCATGAACCCCACCGAATAAAAAGCAACCTGAAAGTACATCGACACATACCTAGACAAGCGCCATGATGCACCTATGCAACAATAACCTGTGATGAGCATGAAGAGATTCACCCCCATCAGCACAACATTCATCCACATGGCGTGCACACCTTGGCTCACCGCATCTGCCCCCACATGTACACCCAAACCGCGCTCGTCACAATGCAGAGCACATATGAAAAGCATGGCCAAAATACGCAGAATATCCATGCCGGAGTTTCGCTGTTTCTTGGGACCGCCATCCGTCTGCGCCCCTATGGCACGTAAATCTGCACTCATACTCTCAACAAAATTAAAACAAAACCAAGACAGAGAATGAAATAACGAAGGGACCGCGAAAAGTCAAGAGAAAATCTCCCCCTTCAAAACAACAGCTCGCCCCAAAATGCGGGACTCGCTTCTATTTTATGCGCGCGGGTGGCAAAAAAGTCTTGCATTTTAGGCTCAGATGTGGCATACAACTGCCAGTTTACACAGCACCATGCCTAAAGACACATCTATTAAGAAGATATTGGTCATCGGTTCGGGCCCCATTATTATTGGCCAGGGATGTGAGTTTGACTACTCCGGTACCCAGGCTTGTAAAACATTGAGAGAGGAAGGGTACGAGGTCGTGCTCGTCAACTCCAACCCCGCCACTATTATGACGGATCCGGAGACGGCACCCCGCACTTACATTGAACCTCTTACGCCGGAATACATCGAGAAAATCATCGAGCGCGAGAAGCCGGACGCCCTGTTGCCGACCCTGGGTGGTCAGACTGCCCTGAACGCAGCCATGGAGCTGCACCGTTTGGGCGTGCTGGAGAAGCACGGCGTGCGCATGATTGGCGCAGATGCCGACGCTATCGACAAGGGCGAAGACCGCCAGCGCTTCAAGGACGCCATGATTAAGATTGGCTTGGACGTGCCGGCCAGTGGCGTGGCCCACAACATGACCGAAGCTTGGGACATCGCCAAGAACGTCATCGGCAACTACCCCATGATTATCCGCCCCGCGTTCACCTTGGGCGGCACGGGTGGCGGCATCGCCTACAACAAGGCAGAGTTTGAAGAAATTGTCAACCGCGGTTTGGATCTTTCCCCCGTGCACGAGGTGCTCATCGAAGAATCTCTGCTGGGCTGGAAGGAAATTGAAATGGAAGTGATGCGCGACTGCGCCGACAACTGCATCACCATCTGCTCCATTGAAAACCTGGACCCCATGGGTGTGCACACGGGTGACTCCATCACCGTGGCTCCCGCCATGACTCTTACCGAAAAGGAATACGCCATCATCCGCGAGGCATCCTTCGCCATCATCCGCGAAATCGGCGTGAAGAGTGGCGGCAGTAACATCCAGTTTGCGGTGTGCCCGCGCACTGGTCGTCAGGTGATTATCGAGATGAACCCCCGCGTGAGCCGCTCCTCCGCGTTGGCCTCCAAGGCTACGGGCTTCCCCATCGCCAAGGTCTCTGCCAAGCTCGCTGTGGGCTACACGCTCGACGAGCTCAAGAACGACATCACCCGCGAAACAACCGCCGCCTTCGAACCCACGATTGACTATGTGGTGTGCAAGGTTCCCCGCTTCACCTTCGAGAAGTTCAAGAAGGCTGATGAGCGCCTGACCACCGCCATGAAGAGCGTGGGCGAGGTAATGAGCATCGGCACCACCTTCAAAGAATCCCTGCAAAAGGCACTCCGTTCCTTGGAAACGGGCCGCTGGGGCTTTGGTTTCGACGCCAAGGACCCGAAGAATCCCACCCGCCAAGAAATTGCTGCCAAGCTTTCTGTGCCCAACGCTGAGCGCATCTTCTGGCTGCAGACCGCATTCACCAACGGTTTCACCTTGGATGAAGTGCACGAACTCACCCAGATTGACCCCTGGTTCCTCGACCAGCTGCAACAGCTGGCTGAAGCTGGCATGAAGCTGGCTACGCTGGACCTGAAGGAGGCCAAGAAGCTCGGCTCCTCCGACCGCCAGATTGCATTGGCCCGAGGTTGCAGCGAAGACGACGTGCGCGCCGAACGCAAGGCCAAGGGTATCATCCCCACCTACCGCATGGTAGACACCTGCGCCTCTGAGTTCGATGCCTACAACCCCTACTACTACTCCACCTACGGCGAAGAGAATGATGCCCGCATCAGCGACCGCAAGAAGATTATGATTCTGGGCGGTGGTCCCAACCGCATCGGTCAGGGTATTGAGTTCGACTACTGCTGCGTGCACGCTTCCTTTGCCCTCAAGGAGTTGGGCTACGAAACCATCATGGTCAACTCCAACCCTGAGACGGTCTCCACAGACTACGACACCTCCGACAAGCTCTACTTCGAGCCCCTCACTCTGGAGGATGTGCTCAACATCTGTGATGTCGAGCAGCCCGACGGCGTCATCGTCCAGTTCGGTGGCCAGACACCCCTCAACCTGGCAGCAGCTCTGCAGGAGCGCGGCGTGCCCATCATCGGCACCAGCCCCCGCAGCATCGAGCTTGCAGAAGACCGCAAGTATTTCTCCGCCCTGTTGGATGAAATCGGCCTGCGCCAAGCAGAAGCCGGCACCGCTACCAACGAGGAAGAGGCCGTGGAAGTGGCCAAGCGCATTGGGTTCCCCGTGCTGGTACGCCCCTCCTTCGTGCTGGGTGGTCGCGCCATGATGATTGTGTACGATGAGACCGAGCTGCGCACCTACATGCGAGAAGCCGTAGACGCCTCTCCGGAACGCCCCGTGCTGGTGGACCGCTTCTTGCAGAACGCCTTGGAAATCGACGTCGACGTGATTGCCGACGGCACCACCAGCGTGGTGGGTGCCATCATGCAGCACGTGGAGCCCGCCGGCATCCACTCTGGTGACTCTGCCTGCATGATTCCCCCGAACCGCGTGTCTGACAAGATGCACGCCGAGATGATGCGCGCTGCCAAGGAACTGGCCGCCAAGCTCAACGTGAAGGGCCTCATGAACTGCCAATTCGCCATCAAGGACGAGCAGCTCTACGTCATCGAAGTGAACCCCCGCGCATCCCGCACCGTTCCCTTCGTCTCCAAGTCCATCGGCGTGCCGCTGGCCAAGCTGGCTGCCAAGGTAATGAGCGGCAAGACTCTGGCAGAACTTGGTTTCACCAAGGAAGTAGTGCCCCCCTACTACACCGTGAAGGAGGCCGTGTTCCCCTGGAATCGTTTCCCGGGTATCGACGTGGTGCTGGGGCCGGAAATGCACTCCACCGGTGAGGTGATGGGTATCGACACCGACCCCGAGCTGGCCTACATGAAGAGCCAGATTTCCGCCTTCAACCCGCTGCCGGACAAGGGCTTGGTCTTCATCTCTGTGAACGACCGCGATAAAGAATCCGTGCTGGAGATTGCACAGAACTTCGCCGACTCTGGTTTCGACATCTGCGCCACCAAGGGCACGATGATTTACCTGCTGCAAAACGGCATCGAATGCGAACGCGCCTACAAGGTGCTCGAGGGGCATCGTCCCAACATTGTGGACCGCATCAAGAACGGCGATATCGCCTTCGTGGTCAACACCCCCGGCTCCCACGACGCCCGCGAAGACGAGGTGGCCATCCGCGCCGCCACCGTCAACAACAAGGTGTCCTACGCTACCGATTTGTCTAGCGCACTTGCTTGCTCCAAGGCCATTGTGCACAACAAGAACAAGAAGGCTGGCGTGCGTACCCTGCAGGAATATCACGCTGAAGCAGGCCGCTAAACTAGCACCCTCCCATCATCTGGACGGCTCGGGCTCAACACCGAGCCGTCCTCTTTTTTTGAGATTGACACTCCCCCTACCCTCGTATAGACTCCTCGCGTTCATTTTAGCTCTCATGAAACACTTTCTCATCCTCCTTTTAGCCCTTGGCAGCCTCCTTTCCGCAGAGGAACGCACCGCCAGCAAATCCAGCGCCTCTCTTTGGGACGAGATTAGCTCTATATTTACAGCCAACAAGGTCGTATTGGACACCAAACTTGTCACCGCTGATAAGACCGTATCCTCCCTATATGCCAAACCCGAAAAGGCCGCCAAACAGGATCAAATCTCCTGCCGTTGGGGCAATGATGTGGCGCTCACCTTCTACGTCGATGTCGATAAAATGCTGGGCGCCAAAAAACTGAAGAAAGGCAAAAAGTACCGTTTAGACTCCATCTCGTGGTACCAGCACCCCACTGGAAAATTCTCCGGCGAAGGACGCAAGGTCATCATTTCCAATGGCACAGAAGCGCTTGTCACAGAGATGCCGCAAGTGGAAAAGATGAAGGTTTCCATCCACCAAGATGCAGAAAAATCCAACTTCACCTTCACGCGCGACAACATGCTCGCCGTCACCATCTTGTGGCAAAACGAACAGGTGGGTGCATGCTCCATCAGATGCTTCGAGCCCCCCCCTGCGCCCGCCACCATTCGCGGCACCGGCCTCAACCTCCGCCCCGATGGCACCCTCCCCGATGGCAACGGAGCGGATAATCGATATGCCAAGCACTGGCGCTTCAACAGCCCTGCGGTGCGAATTCGCGCCACAGAGGTGCAAGAAATCGACCACAAAGTGCTTGCCCTCATCGGCATCGGTGCTATCGCGCTCTTCCTCCTCATCAAGTTGGTGCGCAACTCCAAGAAAGATTGACCCTAGGCACGGGGAAAACCCCTTTTACCCCCACGCCCCGCCCACCCAGCGGGGCGTTCTCATATCCACCGCACTCAACCTCGGCGCTGTGTTGCTACGAATCGTGTCACCAGCGTTCAGATAGCTACATTTTCCACGACAGACTGTGCATGACCTTGACTTTCTGATGCAAGGAGAGTATACTGGCGCGCGTATGGAAAACCAGACCACCAATTATGATCTCTCGGCGCTCGACACGGCAGCCATGCGCAGCCGTCTTTCCGAGCTCGGGAGCTATCTTTGACCTCGGAAGCATTGAAGAGAAAGTAGCAGAGCTGGATGCTCGCATGAGCGCCCCCGATTTTTGGGACAACCCCACAGCTGCCCGTGCCTTGATGGCAGAAGTCAACCCGCTTAAGCGCCGCTTGGAGCAATACCGCGCATTGGAAAGCGGGCTGGAAGACGTGGAAGTAGCCATTGAAATGGCTGGTGAAGACCCCGACATGGCCCCCGAAGCGTGGAATGAATACAACGCCTGGGGCAAGAAGCTGGAAGAGTTCGAACTCATCACCCTGTTGAACGGCCCGCACGACAACGCTGGCTGCTATGTGACCATTCACGCTGGTGCCGGTGGCACAGAAGCCTGCGACTGGGCTAGCATGCTGATGCGCATGTACCTGCGCTACTGCGAGCGCCATGGCTTCAACACAGAAATCATGGAAAGCACCGATGGTGATGAAGCTGGCATCCGCTCCGTGACCATCAAGATTGACGGCGAATACGCCTACGGCTACCTCAAGAACGAGCGTGGCATTCACCGCTTGGTGCGCATGAGCCCCTTCGACGCCGCCGGCAAGCGCCACACCTCCTTCTGCTCTTTGGACGCCACCCCCGACATCTCCGACGACATTGAAATTGAGGTGAAGGAAGCCGACGTGAAGATGGACACCTACCGCTCTGGTGGTAAGGGTGGTCAGAACGTGAACAAGGTGGAAACCGCCGTGCGTTTGACCCACTTGCCCACGGGCATCATCGTGGCGTGCCAGACCCAGCGCTCTCAGCTGCGCAACCGCGAAGAAGCCATGCGCATGCTCAAGGCTCGTCTCATCCAGCTGGAAGAAGACCGCAAGCGCGCCGAGGCAGACCGCCAGTATTCCGAAAAGGGCGACATTGCATGGGGCAACCAGATTCGCTCCTATGTATTCCAGCCCTACCAGATGGTGAAGGATTTGCGCACGGGCTTTGAATCCGGCAACATCCAGGACGTGATGGATGGCAACATCGATGGCTATGTGGAAGCCATGCTGCACCACAACGCCAACGCCTGATAACCCCACACCGCACCCTGTCGCACATGTTGGAAATTGACGTGCTCACCCTCTTCCCGGAGATGATAACCGGGCCGCTCTCCCAAAGCATCATGGGCAGAGCTGCCGACAAGGGGCTCATCTCCGTACGCGCCCACCAACTGCGCAATTGGACGCACGATAAATACCACCGCACAGATGATTATCTGTGCGGCGGTGGCCAGGGCATGTTGATGAAATGCGAGCCCATCTTCGAGGCCATCGAAGAACTGCGCCGGGAGAACACCCGGGTGATTCTCATGACCCCGCAGGGGCGTGTCTTCAACCAAAGCTTGGCTCAAGAACTGGCAGCCCCCTGCCTGCAAGAGACGGAGCAAAACACCCACTACATCATCCTCTGCGGGCACTACGAAGGTGTCGACCAGCGCGTGATTGACACCTTGGTAGATTTGGAGCTCTCCATTGGCGATTACATCCTGACCAATGGCGCCATTGCTGCCGTCATCGTCATCGATGCCGTGGCTCGCCTGCTCCCCGGTGCGCTGGGAGATGCCCGCAGCAATCAGGAAGAATCCTTTGCCAATGGTCTGCTAGAAGCCCCCGCCTACACCAAGCCCAATGTTTTCCGTGGCATGGAAGTGCCAGCCATCTTCCTCTCCGGCAACCACAAAGCGATTGCTGACTGGAAACACGAGCAAGCCATCATCCGCACCCGCACCAACCGCCCAGACCTTTACGAGGCGTGGCTCAAAAACCAGCAAAATCCCTCTTAACCCTCCCCCCCATCACCGACCATTTTATGAAAGAACAGATTGCCAACGTACAAGCCGATGCCCTGGCTCAAATTGCCGGCATTGCCGATATGAAAGCACTTGAGGATGCCCGCGTGAGCATCCTCGGCAAAAAAGGCTCGCTCACCCAAGTGCAGCAGGGCATGCGCAATGTACCCAAGGAAGACAAACCGGCCGTGGGTGCCATGCTCAACCAAGCTCGCGCTATCATCACCGCTGCGCTGGATGACCGCAAGACGGAACTGCAGCGTGAATTGGATGCCGCTGCCGTGGCTGGGGTAGACCTGACCATGCCTGGCGCCACCCTGCCCGAAGGCGGGTTGCACCCCATTTCCATCGTGCGCGATGAGGCTGTGCGCATCCTGCGCCGCATGGGTTTCACACTCTCCGATGGTCCCGAAATCGAGGACGAATGGCACTGCTTTGACGCCCTCAACACGCCCGATGACCACCCCGCCCGCAACGAAAAAGACACCTTCTACTTCGACAGCGGCAAGCTCCTGCGCACACAGACCAGCACCGTGCAGGCTCGTGTCATGGAAAAGCAGGCGCCCCCCGTGCGCATCATCTGCCCGGGCTCGGCCTTCCGCCGCGATGCGATTGATGCCACCCACCTCTCCGCCTTCAACCAGATTGAGGGTCTCTATGTGGACAAGAACGTGAGCGTAGGTGACCTGAAGGGCACGCTGGAGTATTTCCTGAAAGCCCTGTTTGGCAGCGAGACCGCCGTGCGTTTCCGCCCGCATTTCTTCCCCTTCACCGAGCCCAGCTTTGAGATTGACGTGCTGCTCCAAGCCGCAGGTCAGGCTCCCCGCTGGATTGAGATTGCTGGCTGCGGCATGGTCAACCCCGCCGTGTTTGAGAACATCGATAAAGCCACCGGCAAGCAACTCTACACCGGTTGCACAGGCTTCGCCTTCGGTATCGGTCTGGAGCGCTTGGCGATGATTCGCTGGGGTATCCGCGATATCCGCCTCCTCATCGAAAACGATGCCCGCTTCCTTGCTCAATTCCAATAATTTCACCCCTTACCATTTTTCATCAGTATGAATATCTCCCTGAATTGGCTTGCCCACTATATCGATCTGGACGGTCTGGACACCAAACAGATGGCCGATATGCTCACCTTTGCCGGTATTGAGGTAGAGGGCATTCAGCAGCGCGGCGTCACCACCGATTTGGTGGTCGTGGCTCAGGTCATGGAAAAAACTCCCGTGGAAGGCAGCGACCACCTCAACATCTGCCAAGTAGACGCGGGTGAAGGTCAGCTGCGCCAAATTGTGTGCGGTGCCTCCAACTATGTGGTGGGCGACAAGGTGCCCTGCGCCCTGCCCGGGGCCGAGCTGCCGGGCGGCTGGACCATCCGCGAGGGTAAGATGCTGGGCCATGCCAGCTGTGGCATGCTCTGCTCTGCCTCTGAATTGGGCTTGCCCGATAAGGAACACGGCCTGTGGCTCCTGCCCCAAGATTACCCCATCGGCACGCCCATCCGCAACTACATCGACACCGACACCATCTTCGAGCTGGAAATCACCCCCAACCGCCCCGACCTCCTCAGCCACTGGGGCATGGCTCGCGAGCTGGCCGGCATCACCGGGCGAGCCCTCAAGGCAGACCCTGCCGAAGCCCCCACCGCCGCCGCTCAAACACGCGCTGCGGGCGATTTCATCACCCTTTCTGCCCCCGATGTGTGCCCGCTCTACACCGCCACCCGCATCAGCGGCGTGAAGATTGGCCCCTCTCCCGAGTGGCTGGCAGAGCGCCTCATCTCCATCGGCCTGCGCCCCATCAACAACGTAGTCGATATCACCAACTACTGCCTCTTCGAGCTGGGGCACCCCCTGCACGCATTCGACGCTGCCAAGCTGACAGGCGGCCTCAACATCCGCCGCGCCGCCGAGGGCGAGCAGTTCACCAGCCTCATGGAGGAAACCTACACGCTTTGCACGGACGACCTCGTCATCTCTGATGCCTCCGGCGCAGCCCTCGCTCTGGGTGGTGTGATGGGTGGCCTGGATTCTGGCGTGACAGAGGCCACCACCGACATCGTGCTGGAATCTGCATGGTTTGCCCGCAGCAACATCCGCTTCACCAGCCGCCGTCTGGGGCTGAGCTCGGATTCTTCCTACCGCTTCGAACGCGGCACCTCCCCGTGGAACGTGCTGCGCGCAGCAGCCCGCGCCACCCAGCTGATTCTGGAGTGTGCTGGTGGCACCGCCGAGCCCGTGCTCGTGGGGGGCCAGGCTCCCTGCCTCGTGCCCGAGGAAAATGCCCCCACCGCCACCGTGCTCACGCAGGGGACAGATGCACTCATTCACTACGCCCTCGACCAAGTCAGTCTTGATTGGAAGGAGCTGGACGTGATGACCAACGCCTCTGTGCCGCATATGGAAGCCGCCCGCATCCTGCGCAATTTGGGCCTCAAGGAAACAAGCCCCAACTCCACCACTTGGGATTGCCCGCCCTGGCGCCTGGATTTGAAGCGCAGCTGCGACTTACTGGAAGAAATCGTGCGCGTGTACGGCATCGACAACATCCCCGCCACCAACACCTCCATCTTTGTGGAAGAAAGCGCCCACGACCGCGCCCATGACTATCGCATGGCCCTCTCCCGCAAGCTTGCAGGTGCCGGTTTCCGCGAGGTGCAAACCTTCAAGCTTATCGCCGAGCAGAGCATCGACCCCACCATTGCCAGCGTGCAGCATGCCCTGCCCATCAAGCCGCTCATGCAGGGGGACATCATCCGCGTGGCACTCCCCATCTCGGAAGACCACTCCACGCTGCGCCCCTCTCTGGCACCAGGCCTCATTGCTGTGGCTGCCCGCAACATCAACCAAGGCATGGAAGTGCTGCGCTTCTTCGAGTGTGGCCGCGTGTTCCGCAACACAGGCGGCGGCAAGGGCCGCGATATCGAAAACGAGGTGCTGGGCATCTTCATGGCCGGCAAGCTCACCCCCGCCAGCTGGGATGTGACAAAGCCCGCCCAAACAAGCTACCAGCACCTGCATGCTGCGCTTGATATCTTGGTGCCCAAGGCAGCCCTCACCCTTACCCCCGCCCGCGACCGCGACAACGCCGCTCTGGGGGCCGATATTCAGCTCAATGGCCAGCCCTGCGGTTACTTTGCACGCCTCTCGCTGGAGAGCTGCCGCAACCTGGGTCTGCCCGCTGAGTGCTACTACGCCGAGCTCGACCTGCGCAAACTGCAGCAGATTGCTACGGCTCCCTACAAGGCTGCCGAGCTGCCCCAGTTCCCCGGCTCTGGCCGCGATGCCTCCTTGGATGTCCCCGCCGCCACCCGCCACGCAGACATCATGAAGGCTGTAGAATCCGCCAAGCAGAAGTTGCTGGTTTCCTGCCGTCTCAAGGACGTTTTCACCGACCCAACTGGTGAAAAGCTCCCCACGGACCGCAAGGCTATGACCTACACCTTCCTCTACCGCGACGCCAAGAAGACCCTCACCGCCGCAGAGGTCGACGCTGCCCACAAGGCCATGCTCGACACCCTCTCCGCCAAGGTCAAGTCACTCAGCTTCCGCTGATATTGCGCGCGGCGCAACCACCCTTTCCCGCCCGGCTAGGCTTCCCGCCCTGCCGGGCGGATGTGTTTTAGGGGAAGGCACAAAAAAACGCCGCATTACGCGGCGTTAGGAAGAAAGGGATCATAACAGCATGTGGCCTAGGGCTCCTCCTCTGCCACGGCAGGAGCCTTTTGCGAGGCCGCAACCAGATCATCTATCGTCTGCCCCTCCTTGGGCAGCTCCACGCACACAGGAGCATCCTTGAAGTGGTATATCAATTGCATATACGGGCAGTAGAAACAGCCGGTGATAGTCCCCATCCACACATTGCCCTCTCGGCTCAGATACGTGATGGTGGCACCAGAGCCCCCGCCGCGCGCCAAAAAAGCGGGGTAATATCGATGCGAGTTCCGCAAATAATAGGTGGTGCCTCTCCCATGGGTAGGAGATTCCGCATTCAACACGATTTCCGCCATATTCCCGTGCCGAGAATAAAGCACCACGGGTACTTTCCCATAGCCCTCCAGCGTTGCCTCTTTCAGCCCCGCTGAATCAATGTAACATTCTACCCCGTTGACAGGCATAAGCTCGCGCACCACAAGCGATAAGCTGCACGGCTCTGGCGATTTTTTATACCGCCGGGTATAAGCCCACGCATCTTTTCGCGAAAGCACCCCATGGGAGATGGAGATAAGTGCGCCTTGTGTCAGGCTGGGCGCCGCCAACTCCTCTGCTTGCAGGGGAACCGCGCACACCATGGCCATACCCAAGGCCAACACGGACTGTATGTTCATTCGCAACATGTCATTCACGGTTCTTTTTCACCAGCTCCTTGTACTCTTGAAGCTTCTGCTTCTCCAGCGCGGTCAGTTCCTGAATGCGTCGAATCATCGCTTTCATCTCAGGTGCCCTTTTCATGTATTCCTGGACGAATTCATTCTGTTTGAGCGCATCGAGTTCTTTTTGTTCTCTAGCCAACACCTGCTGCCGCTTCTCAAGTTCCGCCTGAAGCTCAGCCAAGCGGCTCTTCAACGCAGCAAGTGACTCAGGCTGGCCCGCAAGCTCTGCACGGGCTTCGGCTGTGGCTTGTTTCTCCTTTTCAATGCAGAGTAGAACAGCCTGTTGTGCGGCCTCTTTCTGCTGGAGGCTCTGGTGCATCTTTACTGCGTATACCACACACAGTATCAACACCACAGCGGCTATCCACACTGCGGGGCGCTTGTACCACGAAAAGGACGCCACCTGCGGCGTATCTGGCTTCAACGAACTCATCATTTCATCAAAGTCTTGCATTTCGCACGGCAGAATCCCTGAGATAGGGTCGGGGGCTCACCAGAACTCAGTGTCTCTGCCCAGCGGACAATGGCGCCCGCTTCATTCATCTTCCACGTTTCCTTGCTCCATTGGGGCTCTAGCCCCGGCACGGTGACCTCGCTCACCAACTCAACAGTCAAGCCATTGAAGCCAAGAGCATGCAAGCGATATGAGGCATGCACTCGCTCCCTTGTATAGGCGCGATCCAAGAGCTGCGCCACCTCGGATGATTCTGCCCTCTGCATCCCGCATGCATAGTGCTCCACAACATCCGCACACATGCGGTGCAGGACAACAGTGCAACCAATCGTGCGGGCTCGGAGATAGAGCTCGACATACTTTTTCAGGTATGCAGCACGCTCTCGAAGCTGCTTAGTGGTGAGTTTTTCGGGGGGCAAATATAGCCCCTTGCGGGTGTCCAAATCCTCTATCTGCGCCTCCAACTGGCGCACCGTCGACTGCCCCCGTGCCATCAACTCATCAAAGGGAAGCGAGTTATAACGCAGTGGCGCAAGCTCCCTATACTCCGCACGAGCTTTGTCGCAATCAACCGCGGCCTGCTCCATCTGAGCGCGGGTTTCCTCCACCTGTTGGGCTGCGACTTTGGTCTCAGCAAGAAGAGCCAACTCCTTCTTGGTCTGTTCTTGGCACGCGACAAGCTCCTGCTGGTGCTGAGCAATGTTCTGCTCAAGCCTCTCGATATGACCTTGAAATTGCACAGCCAGTGCGGCTGCCACCGCTGCGCCAATTCCCAGACTTATAGCCAACCACGCGCCTTTCATCTTAGCAACCAGCGTTGCAAGCACGGGCTGGAGGCTCACTTTCGCCGTTTCTGGGGCAGACTCAGGCACTGGCGACACTGGTGCAGCATCAAAGGGCGGTGGCAGCGGCTCATCCTCCACTTCCACCCCCAGCACAGGCCTCTGCGGTTGCCCCTTGGTACTATCGTTGTCGTTCATCACTCTCTTCTCTACGTTCACAAATAACAACTAGGCTTAACAGGCAAAATTGGCCGCCTGTTTGTTGACTATGCCATAGAATCGTTATTTCAAGACCGCAGCCAGACGGCATTATACACACCACGCGCCCTTACACAAGGCAAAATGCTGTCCTCAGGCGTCTACACACGCATTCTAATACCTTTTCACAACTGCATTCAATATCAATGATGCACACTATGCCGTGTATCCACCCCTCCACGGATGAGAATTTGGCTCGGCAAGCAGCATTTTTTACTTGTCAGGTGGGGGATATATGGTAGATTAAGAGCGTTATGATTTTTCGTTCTACACACCGCCGAAGCGGCTTCACGCTCATTGAGCTGATTGTCGTGATTGCTATTTTAGCCACGTTGGTAGGCATCGCAGCCCCAGCCTTTTACAATCACCTGAAGGCGGGTGATGTCACCAAATGCCGTACCCAGCTGGAGCAAATCTCGAAATTGGGCCTCAAGTACAGCCAAGACATGGCCCACAAGGCCCTGCTGCCCACCAGCGGCATGGATGATGATGAAGATACCAAGACTGTCAACGAATCGGACGGCTGGTGGATTTCTGTCGCCCCGGAACTCGACTCGACCGTGTATCCGCGCTCCGAAAAGGCCAAGATGAAAGTTTCTACCATTTTCCACTGCCCGAGCGACCTGCGCGTCAACGTCGGCTCGGATTCCGTGATGCTGGCAGATGAAAAATCAGTCTCCTATGTCTCGTGGACAGATGCCTCCGAAGACCGCGACAACCCCAACTCCTGCATCCGCACCACGGCCCGTCAGAATCTGGATACCCTTCCCTGGCTCTCCGACGGCAACCCGGTCAAGGGGCAAAGCGTGACGGATTTGGCCACATTCCGCAAGATGGTCATGCCTGCGCTGGAGCGCCACGATAGCACCATCGTAGTGGTCTATGCCAGTGGCGCCGTCAAGGCGGTGAAGGTGGAAGACGACGAAAACGTGGATGCCGAGGCTCTCTTTAAGCGCATTGCTCCCTCTCTTGCCAACAAAAAGCAAGCTGAGGACGAAGATGAAGACGCCGAAGACGAAGAGTCTGGCGAGGACGACACCGAAGAATAAGCCTCCCCCCCCAAAAAAAGCGCGCATCACACGCGCTGCATTACGCCTCATCCTCGCTCGGGCAACCGGGTTCGACGATGAGGCGTTTTTGGCGGCGCACAGCTCGCCCGCCGCCGGGCAAATTCACACGAGAGGCCTCGGGCTTATCCAACAAGGTGGGCAAATAAAGCCGCCCCTGGGGGTCGGTGAGCGGCAACTGAGCCAGCGCGCAATCCAACGCAGCCATGCACTCCTCGTGCAAGCGAGCGCTGCGGTTGATGATGGAGGCGACCTCTCTCCCCATAGCACGGTTGAGAGCCGGCATCACCTCAAGCCGGAGGCGGTTGCGCGCTACGTCTGCCACAGCGTTGCTCGCATCATCCCGCCAAGTCTGCCCTACGCGCAGCAAAAAATCTGTGATTTGGGCACGGGTGCATGCTCAAGCCGGGCTCGAGCTCCTGTGGGGTATAGACGGAGATACCGCCAAAGCTCACCTGGCGCACCTTGTAGCG
>JAZTYM010000055.1:0-35704 GCA_045637025.1 Akkermansia sp.
AACCGCGACAGAACCCAAGCCCGAGAGCGTACCATCCATCTTGCCACCGGCCAAGGTGGCAATGGAGGATTCAGCGATGTTGAGCACAGAGCCCTTCAACAGCTCGCCGCTGTTCATGGTGAACTTGCCCATGTACTTGGCCCCACCCTTAATGGAAGCCTCCCCCGCAAGGGTGATGGCGTTCTCCACGGCCTTGCTCTTCAAGTCCAGCGTGCCGCCGTAGATGGACACCTCACTCTTGCCGAAGGAATCCACGCCCCCCACGCTCACCATACCAGATTCGATAATGGTTGTACCCGTATAGGAATTGCCATCATTGAGAGTCACCTTGCCCTTGGGCGCAGCATCGATGATGACTTGGGCATGACCTGCGATGAAGCCAGACCACTCACCCGTCTTCTTATCAAAACTCGTCTTGAGAGTCAGCGCCTTATCAGGATTCAGCAAGATTGAGTTGGGAGCAACCTCGCCCACAATACTCACCGTAGCATCTCCAATTGTGACGCTGTCGCCCCTATGGAAAGGCAGCCCCTCCCGCCAACCGCCGGCAGCCTCTTGCCAAACCGCATTTTTCTCATTAGCCCAGGTGAGGCTGGCCTGAGTACCCGTGACTGTGAGGGAGAGCGTGTTGTCCTCCACCGAAAGAGAATAGGAGCGGCGCGCACTTTCGTGGACGATGAGATTGTTGATAAAATCTCCATTGAGGCTCTCGGCGGAGAGAAGCGTGTATGTTTTTCCCACTTCAAAGAAGTCAGAGAGAGTAAGGTATGTCTTCTTTTCCAATGAGAGCATCCCTTCAATGCTGATTTCACCTTGATTCATCGAGAGCTCGCCCCCGCGAAGAATCAACTGACCAGTCACATCAGCATCCAAGTCTAGCGAGCCGTCAGAAAGGGTGATACCCACATCAGCAACACCATGAGACGCTGCCACAGAATTGATGTCGGAAACGCATGAGGAATCGCCCGAGCCAACTTCATAATAGGAGTAATCGATGACGGCGGCACGGGTGGCCACACCATTGGTGCCCAAAGAAAGAATATCTGAGCCGTAGTGAATGACCGCGCCAGTATCTCGTACGCTCCCACCCTGCACCATCTGCACTGTGTAGCCACCGCTCGAGTTGAAGCCACTCTTTCCCACAAGACCAGCCGTGTTTACCTTGACACTTGAAATGGACTTAGATTCCAGCGCAGAGGCATCGAAATGGCCAGACAACGACAGCGTGCCGCCATTGGAAATAGCAGAAGTAAGCGCTAAAGTAACCCCGGAGCTCACCGTGATAGAACTAGTGGATGAGCTGGAAATGGCACCACTACCCAGAGCGGAAGCATGCCCCACCGTCAGCTGAGCGGCATTCAAAATGGTTTTGCCAGAATAGGTATTGGCGCCAGACAAGGTAACTGAACCTGAGACCTGCACACCGCCAACTCCACTCAACACGGCATTCACCGTGCCACCCTTGATTGTGGCGGTGCGGGTCAAGCCCACATGCCCAGAAAGGCTACCGTTCAACACGGTGAGTTGGCCTTGGTAATTTTCCGCATTGCTCAGAGTCGTCACGCCACTGGTCTTGATATTATTGCCCAGCGAAAGGCCTGCAACATCCAATGTCGCGTTCTGAATATCAACCGCTCCCGTACCGAGAGCCGAAGCATGTCCAATCCTGACGGTGCCCCCTGAAATAGAGGTTCCCCCCGTGTAATCATGCGCTGTTTGGATGACCAAGGTGCCATTGCCCGATTTAGAAAGCGCCGCCGCACCCGAAATCTTGCCCGAACCAGAGAAGGAAACCGTACCGTTCATGTTGCTTACCGTCACCAATTCAGGTTTCACCACGCCTTCGATTGAAACAGCCGCCTCATGATTGAACACAACCGTATCTCCATCGTAGAAATTACGATTATGGACTGATTCGCTTGCGCTCCAAGATTCTTCATCGTGCCCACGCTGCGCAGCCCACACACCCGACGCATCATTCCATGTCAGCGTTGTCGGGGTATTGCGCGGAGCCAAGAGTCCGCCTTCGGCAAGATAGTACAGCAGGGTATAGTAGCGCACACCGCCAATGGATTCCGTCACCCACCGGGTGTTCGGGGTCATGGATGCAAGGGACACCTCTTCCTCGCTACGCAGAAGCACATAGTCGGCCGCATACATTTGAGCGGCATCATACTGCACCACAATTGAAGTGAGCGAGAGCGAACCACTCAAGGTAATGACGGCCTGAGCGGCATGCTCCGTGGTAATATTCAGCGTCCATGTGCCACCCTTCGTATAATCTTCCGTATCGATACGATTGATACCCGAGAATTGCCCCGCAGACGAAGTAAGCGTTTTCGCGGCGAGGGAAGCACCCGCCATTGTCAGACTAGAGCCAGCATTCACCGTCCCGGCGGACAGCAAAGAGGCCTGAGACACGCGCACGGAAGCCGCGTTGAAGGCATCCTGAATACGCAGCGTGCCCCCTTGTACATCAACCGAGCCGTTAAAGTCACTCATATCCCCTAAGAAGGATTGCTCACCCTTCCCCTTTTTCACCAAACTGAGCGAGCCGCCTACCGTACCAGCAAAATGATGATGGGAGTCCGAATCAATCGTGAGCGTATGAGCTTCTTCCGACACAAAGGACGAGAATGTCTTGGACGAGCTCAAATCGCCCAGAGAATCGAGGAGATTGCCGCTATACAAATGAATCTGCGTGCTGGGAGATTCCAGAGAATTCAAGCCTCCAATCGTCACATTGCCATCAATTCCCAAAGCGGTGATGAACAGGGAATTCACCTGTGTGCTGTTGCCCGGGGATAGAGACTGAAGCGTAACCGAGCCCTCCATCTGCACATTCCCCAGCTCCAATACGGAACCTTGGTAATAAGAAGTGTTGTACGTGCGACTATCGTGCAACAGGGTGATATTGCCATCATAGCCAGCGCTCCCGACAGATTCGATACGGAAGCGATGCATGGTCAAGAAAGACGCCCCCTGCAACGACAAATCGCCCGAACCAGTGAGTGAATTGATGTTGATTTTGGAATGAAGCTTGCCATAGCCCTCTTCAAACTTATCATAGATTGTGCCGCCCTTCTCCCCCACGACTACGTTCCCCAACGAACGCACAAAGGGTTCATAGCTGGTGCCAGATGCATACACATTTTCAAAGCTGACAAATCCGCCATTCAGGGCGAGCGAATCCATGGAAACGGCACCCGTCTTGCCATACACGGTCAATTTACCAGAGACGCTCACATCGGAGGCCCATTTACCTGAGACAAGAGAAGACTCGCTCCCCACCGTAGCGGTGCCCTGCACCATCACATCGAGCGTGGAAGCAAAGGTCATGCTGCTATTCTTGACACGCAATTGCACATTGGCGCCCTGAGCAATGGACAAGCAACCCGTTCCCGTAGCGGTGGCGGCAAACTCCCCATTCTGAAGCAGGCGAAGCTCACCGTCTGCCAAGATGTTGAACTGTCCCGTTTTCACTGACGGAATAGCCAAAATGGCGCGCGGGGAAGACGCCAAGTTGGTGCTCCCGACTGTGATATTGGAGAAAGTATGCTGGGTCGACGTGAGCGTGTATACGACAGCCGACGAGTCGCTACCATTGGTAAACTTGACGGCACCGCTTCCAGAAAGCGTGCCGGCGATGGAGACATCATGATCATTGGCAAAGACCGCCACAGCATTTGAAGCGACCTGCAATGTACCCAACGATTCGACATCTTCAAAAAGGGCCGTAGTGCCGCTGTTGATACTCACGGTTGTATCCGCCGCCGCGGCCAACAATGAAATGGTGCATTGGGTGGACGAAGCCAAGGTCAGCTGCGCTTGGTCTTCCAAATAGATGAGGTTGCCACCCAACG
Source organism: Akkermansia sp. (assembly GCA_045637025.1). Classification (GTDB taxonomy): domain Bacteria; phylum Verrucomicrobiota; class Verrucomicrobiia; order Verrucomicrobiales; family Akkermansiaceae; genus Akkermansia. The sequence continues at coordinate 3,864 of JAZTYM010000055.1, forward strand.
AGGAGAGACGAGACTCCAGATGAGCCTCACCACTCACCGTGATGGAGCTTTCCACGCTAAGCTTTCCGGGGTCGTTACCATCCTGCAACACATAAGAACCAGCCGTCACATCCAGCGCATACACTTGAGCCTCGCCATCAACGGCGACAGTACCCGTCGTTGAGCCATCGAAGAAAAGTGCAGCATCCTCCAGGGCAGATGAAATGGTAGAGAAATCGCGCCCGAAGGATTTCTGCACAACGGGAGCGTAGCTCAAATAAAGCGTATTGTTGCTGAAGCTCAGCGTGCCAAAGGCCGAGTGAAACACGTCCTCCCACTGGCTCAAACCATCATCAAAATGCACAAGGGCATAGAGGCTGCCCGCCACAGCATTCCCCGTCATTTCAATGAAAATGGGCGAAGCCGCCGTCAGCGTACCATCAAAATCCAACAAAGCGCCCGCACTTGTAAAATTAAAGGTTACACTTGAGCCGCAAACCATGGTTTGAGCAGTCAAATGAGCATCGGCCCCAATCAACAACGAACTGTGCGAGCCGAGTGTCAGGCTCTCAAACTGAGCAGAGCCCCCAGTAAAGGAGAGAGACGTCCCCGCAGAAAGCGCCGCCGATTGGTACGACATCGAGCTTCCCACGCCCAACTCTAGGGTGTAGTAATTCAACTGAGCAATACCGCCCGACAATACAATATGGCGAAAAGCGGCATGTCCCCCCCCGCTGGTGCGCAGCGTATCAGCCTTGATGGTAGCAGATGACGAGCCTGTGAAGGTGTAGTCCAACGAGCTGTTGCAGAGGTGCAACTCTGGCGTTGCCACCGCACCGCGCACACTCACTTGACCAGACGCAGCTCGGTCATCAAAGCACACCTTGCGAGCAGAATCGCCAAAGGATGCATAGAGCTCACCGCCCACATCTACGCTCCAGCCATCCTCCGCAACGGGCAGTTCGACACCCGTCGGCGGGGTTGTGGTACTCCACGCCTCGGCTTGGCCATTCCACACAAGCGGATTATCGGCATCCGTGTATTCGGCATACATCTGCTGCAATACTTGCGGCGTGGCAATACTGGAGATGCTCTCAATCATCCAAGTAGACTTAGAATAGACCCACTCTCGGAGGCAGGCCGCATCTGTGAACAAACGGTATTGCCCATTCGTGTATTTCACATACAAGGTGAACAACTCATATTCTTGGTCATCGGAGTTAGTAAGCTGCAGAGATTCAATCACCCCATCATCTCCCACCGTAAAGCCATAGCAGGTCAGAGCATGTCCAGACCGCACATTTCCCGCCCCATAATAGCAGATGCTGATATCCGCAATCTGCCCATGGCGAACAAGCTTATACCCGCCATCTTTTTGCTTTTCGTAGCCAAGGTGAGATGCCAACACATCCGCAAAATCAGCGACACCCAAATCCTCAGTATACGAGTACCGAGTGGCGGACTCTTCCTCTCCAAAATATTGCGAGAAAAAGCCGCCCTGATTTCTGTAATTCAATATACCTTTTGAGATGGAACTTTGAACCGCGCTGTCACCAACCAAGTACCAACCCGCTGCCATTTGCAGGTTTCCACCTTCATTGTCCCAGTTATCATAGAAGTGCATGCCGATTTTGAGCGATTGCGTACCGCCCAAATCATCGGCATAATCTTTGTTGTAGGTATAACCGTAGATGGCGTCATCCCCAAACACCCCGTAATACCCCTCCCAATACTGGAGAATGTTGGCGGCTACATTATACCAGCAGGTGTTGGCATCATTCTTCAACTGAGAAAAGGTGTTGGCCGATATCCCGCTGGCCGTGCCCACGCGGCTGGACAAATCTCCCAAGAAAGCGTAGCTCCCCGTTTTCTTATACAAGTTTGTAGCACCCTTGAATGGCGTATACCCTGTCCAAGGCCAATAATACCCCTTGCCATTATCATAGAAGCGCTCAGAGTTTAAAAGATTATCAGCATCCACCCCTTCAACCGTATAAGTCTCGGCAGACCATGAGGTTGAGGTAAAGAAAAGCGACGCAGCAGCCATACATGCCAACAACGCCTTACGCAGAGAAAGATTAACACACAATTTCATACCAGCTCCACAACGGATTTTTCTTCCCGCTACACTAGCACTTTGCCCCCCCTTTTTCAAGCTCAAAAACACCACCACAAGCCAACACGCCCTAACTATTGACTGTTTCTTTGGTTTATCTTGCAAAGCGAGCCGAATAAGAGTAGCATAAGGGCATGTTAAACTTCAACTACTGCAACCCAACCCGCTATGTCTACGGGCATGGAGAATACCTCAACATTGGCACCCTCCTGCAACCGACTACTCGCAAAGTATTACTGCACTACGGTGGTGGAAGCGTGAAACGCAGTGGCTTGTACGACGCTATCGTGCAATCCCTGCAGACCGCAGGTATAAGCTATGTGGAGCTGGGCGGGGTGAAACCCAATCCAACCGTAGCACTGGTTCGGCAAGGCATTGAGCTAGCGCGAGCCGAAGGAGTGGATGCGGTGCTGGCAGTGGGGGGCGGTAGTGTCATTGACTCCGCCAAAGCCATAGCACTGGGCACCACGCACCCCGGCGATGTCTGGAAACTTTACACCCGCGAAGAGCGGCAGAGCTCCACCCCCTTGCCAGTGGCGGTCATCCTGACCCTACCGGCTGCTGGCAGCGAAAACAGCCCCAACACTGTGCTCACGCACGAAGAAAGCAAACGAAAACTGGGCTATGGGGACGACAGTCTGCGCCCCGCGCTTAGCATCGTGAGCCCCGAGCTCTTCCTAACCCTGCCCCCTGAACAAATGGCCTATGGGGCATGTGATATGCTCTGCCACATCTTTGAGCGCTACTTCACCAACACCCCCGGCACCGAACTGACTGATGCACTGGGTGAAGCAACCATGCGCACCATCATGCAGCAAGCCTCCATCCTACGCCGCAACCCGCAAAATGAGCATGCGTGGGGGCAATTGGCTCTTGCGGGCACGATTGCTCACAACAATTTGCTGGGATTGGGGCGCGCCCAAAGCTGGGCCTGCCACGGGCTTGAGCACGAGCTGAGCGCCATCTACGATGTGCCACATGGGGCTGGGCTCGCCGTCATCGTTCCCGCTTACTTTGAACATGTGTGGCAAGCAAACCCCGGCATTTTCGCACAGTGGGCTACCAATGTGATGGGTGTCACCCCCAGCCGCGACACAGAACTGGTGGTGCGCGAAGGCATTGCACGCTTGCGGGCCTGGTATCGCGAACTAGGCCTACCGCAAACCATGCAAGAGCTGGGCATACCCGCCGACGCTGACTTTGCCGCCATGGCGCAAGCCGCTCTCGCCGTCTACGGACCGAGATTGGGCACTTGCCACCTGCCCGGCGTCAAGCCGGTGGATGTGGCAGATGCCGAGGGCATTTACCGAGCCTGCGTCGCGCAAGAAGCCTGAGAACGCCGTACCATCGACGGCGCTTTCATCAGCGTTGCTCCTCACTACTGGAGCAACGCTGATATGTCATCTCGGACACAGGGGAATCTCCACGCCCCGAATAAAAAGAGAACGCGATTTAACATTGACAGATAGGGCGGCATCGTCTACACTAGGCGCACCATGAAGAAGAGACTCCGCAAGAAATACCGCGTGGGCGAGTTCCGCGAACTCTGCTTTAAGTTTACGTTTGACTACAAGGGCGACGTTGAATCCACTGATTGTGAACAGTTCTTGCATGCATTCATCTCCGAGTGCATCGAGGCCAATGGGTTGAATTGCGAAGGCAATATGACCGATGAAGGTTGCAACATCTGCGCCTTTGCCGAGAACCCGACCCAGACCAGCGAAGCACAGCGTCAGGCAGTCAAGAGCTGGCTGGAAGCCCGCGAAGATGCCGAACTGAAGGCCATGGGCGAGCTTGCCGACCTGTGGTACTACGTGGACTAATAGCCCAACGGGGTATTATCACCCACAACACCATCTAAAGGGGAGCTCAGGCTCCCCTGCTCCGCTGACTTACACAACACACACCAACGGAGACACACACGAGAATGAACGAACAGCAGACACCGAACAAACCTATTTTTACGAAAGGTCTCAAGGGCATCATCGCCAATGAGACAGGCTTGAGCGACGTGCGCGGTGAGGAGGGTCGACTTCTGTACTGCGGGTACGAGATTGAGGATTTGGTAGATTTGTGCTCCTTCACGGAAATCATCTACCTGCTGCTCAACAAGCGACTGCCCAACCGCGAAGAGCTGGAAGGCTTGAAACAACGCCTTCGCAACGACCGCGAACTGCCCCAGCCCATTCTCGATTTCTTCAAGAGTGCCACCAAAACGGCACGCCCCATGAGCGCCCTGCGCACAGCAGTCTCCATGCTCGGCATGTATGACGACCGCACCAAGGACCCCAGCCAGATGAAAGAAATCGGTCTGTCACTCATCGCCAAGATACCTGTGATGGCCGCCTACTACTACCGCATCTGCCAGGGTTTGGATTTGCCCCCCATCCGCACAGATTTGGATGAGGCCGCCCACTTCCTGTGGTTGCTGAAAGGCACAGAGCCCGACCCCGGCGAAGCGCACATTTTGGATGTGGCCTACATTTTGCATGCCGACCACGGCATGAATGCCTCCACTTTCTCCTCCCGCGTGACCGCCTCCACCCTGTCGGACATGTACTCCTGCATCACCTCCGCCATTGGCACGCTCAAGGGGCCCCTGCACGGCGGCGCCAACGAAGCTGTGATTGAAATGCTCAAGGAAATTGGCAGCGAGGAAAACGTGGAAGCCTACATCAACGACAAGCTGGCCCACAAGGAAAAGATTTTTGGCATGGGTCACCGCGTCTACAAGACGCTGGACCCGCGTGCGCCCCAACTGCGCCGCATAGCCATCCGCCTGTGCCAAACCATCGGCGAACCGAAGTGGATACGCATGAGCGACATGATTGCCAAGATTGTGCGCTCCCGCAAGGGGCTCAACGCCAACGTGGACTTTTACTCCGCCACGGTGTACTACAGCTTGGGCATTCCCACCCGCATGTTCACCACACTCTTTGCCATTGCCCGCGCGGCAGGCTGGGTCGCACAGATTCTGGAGCAGCTGGAAGACAACACCCTTTTCCGCCCGCTTTCCAAATACACAGGCCCCGAGGAACCACTCCTCGTCCCCGTGCTCGACATGCGCTGATAGATTTTTCACACACCCTGCAAGCCGGAGTTTACAAGGACTCCGGCTTCTTTTTTGGGTCATACATGAGCACATGCCCTGATTCTCTCTTCCCAACGCGAGCAAAATTGTGCTAAAGTAAGCTGAACACACGCTATGGAAACTCCCAAAAACTACTACATTCCCACCGTCATCGAAAAAACGAGCCAAGGCGAGCGCGCCTACGACATCTACTCCCGCTTGTTGCTCGACCGAGTCATCTTCATTGGCACCGAGATTGATGACACGGTGGCAAACTCTGTGATAGCACAGTTGCTTTTCCTGCAAATGACCGACCCGAAGAAGGATATTCACCTCTACATCAACTCCCCCGGCGGTTCGGTCACCGCGGGTCTTGCCATCTACGACACCATGCAGCTTGTCTCCTGCGACATCAACACCTACTGCATTGGCATTGCTGCTTCCATGGCCTCTGTGTTGCTGGCAGCAGGCACCAAGGGCAAGCGCTTCTGCCTGCCCAACTCGCATGTGATGATTCACCAAGTGCGTGGTGGTGCTCAGGGCACCGCAGCTGATGTGCAGCGCACCATCAACTTCATGTTCAGCTTGGACAAACGCCTCACGGGCATCTTGGCTCAGCACACCGGCAAGGATTTTGACACCGTGAAGCAAGACCAAGACCGCGACAACTACATGACCGCCGAGGAATCCATGGCCTACGGTCTGGTAGACCGCATTCTCACCAACAAGACGGAGCAGAAGTAAACACACACCAAAGCCATGGCAGGCAAAAAACACAACTGCGAACTCTGTGGCGAAGCAGAATGCGAAGGTCGCCCCATGCTTCACTTGGGGGGGATGAGCATCTGTTTCCCCTGTATTGAGGGGATGAACTACCACATGTTCACCTCGAAACTGGGCGACATCGCCGCCGAGCGCGTACTCTCTCTGGTGCGCGGGACTCACCCCGAGTTGCTGCCCCAAGACAAATCGGACGAATCCTCACTTTTGGAGGTACAGACCCGCAAGCTCGATGAGCTCCCCACCCCCAAGGAGCTGCACAGCATGCTGGACAACTACGTCATTGGCCAAGATTTTGCCAAGCGCACCCTTTGCGTGGCGGTGTACAACCACTACTTGAGACTCCGCCAAGCCAAAAGCGATGATGGCACAGAGGTGGAAAAGAGCAACATCTTGCTGGCCGGCTCCACGGGCAGCGGCAAGACCCTGCTGGCTAAAACGCTGGCACGCATTTTGGATGTACCCTTCTGCATTGTGGATGCCACCACGCTGACGGAGGCTGGCTACGTGGGCGAAGATGTCGAAAACATCATCCTGCGCTTGCTGCAAGCTGCTGATATGAATGTGGCCAAGGCCGAGCGCGGTATCATCTACGTGGACGAAATTGACAAAATCGGCCGCAAGACCCAAAATGTCAGCATCACGCGTGACGTGTCTGGCGAGGGTGTGCAGCAAGCCTTGCTCAAGATTGTGGAAGGCACAGAATGCAACATCCCGCCCAAGGGTGGTCGCAAACACCCGAATGAGCAGTACATCCGCGTCAATACCGAGAATATCCTCTTCATCTGCGGTGGCGCTTTTGTCGGACTGGAAGGCATTATCCGCAAGCGCATTGGCTCCTCGGCCATGGGCTTCGCCTCCATCGAAGAAGACCGCAACACAAAGGAGTACACGGAAGAAGAAATCCTCTCCAAGGCCATGCCTGAAGACTTCTTCATGTTCGGCATGATTCCTGAGCTGATGGGGCGTCTGCCCATTTTTGCGCCGCTCACCACCCTCACAGAAGAGCAACTGGTCAATCTGCTCACCGAGCCGAAGAACGCCCTCGTGAAGCAATACTCCAAGCTCATGTCCATGAGCGGCATCAAACTCAAGGTTGAGGAAAAGGCCCTGCATGCCATGGCGAAGCAAGCCATTGAACGCGGCACCGGCGCCCGTGCCCTGCGCGGCATCTTCGAACGCATCATGCTTGATGTGATGTACGAAGCCCCCAGCGACAAGAGCATCGACAAGGTAACCATCACCGAAGATGTGGTGCTGGGCAAAGGCAAGCCCCGCATCAGCCGCCGCAAAAAAAGCCTAATCTGCACAATGAGCCATGTTGGTACTGGGAATAGAGTCTAGCTGCGACGAAACCGCCGTTTCTCTGGTAGAAGAGCAACCCGGCAGCACGCCCCGCGTGCTCAGCTCCGTCATCTCTACCCAGATTCCCCTGCACCGGCTCTATGGCGGAGTTATCCCGGAACTAGCCTCGCGCAATCATTCCACCAATCTGCCGGGCGTGCTGAAGGAGGCCCTGCAACAGGCAGACCGCAGCATTCACGATGTGGATGTCTTTGCCAGCACAGCGGGGCCAGGACTCGTGGCAGCGCTCCTCGTGGGCAACACCGCCGCCAAAGCCTTGGCACTGACGGCGCGCAAGCCTTTCATCGCCATCAACCACATGGAGGGACATCTGCTCTCGCCGTTCATCGACCGCGCGGGCGGATTGGTCCCTCACTTGGCTTTGGTGGTATCGGGCGGGCACACTTTGCTCATTGATGTGCAAGGCATCGGTGAGTATCATCTCTTGGGGCGCTCTCGCGATGATGCGGCGGGCGAGGCTTTCGACAAAGTAGCCAAGATGCTGGATTTGCCCTATCCCGGAGGCCCAGAAATCGACAAGAGGGCCGCGCAAGGGGACGCCCAGCGCTTTGCGTTCCCGCGCCCCATGATGCACGAACCGCACCTCGACTTCTCATTCTCTGGGCTCAAGACGGCGGTACTCTATACCCTCCCCACTCTGGTAGAAAGTGGTAATCCGCATGATTTACCTGAACAGGACATGAATGATTTGTGCGCAAGCGTGCGCCAAGCCATCATCGATGTGCTCATCCGCAAGACGATGAATGCCGCCAAGAAAACGGGGCACAAGGTCATCGCCGTATCGGGTGGCGTATCCTGCAACAAAGCCCTGCGCGAACAGATGGCAGAAGCATGCCGCCGCCGCAACATTGAGCTGGTGTTGCCCCCAGCCCACTTCACTACCGACAACGCGGCTATGATTGCCTATGCAGGCTTCCTGCGCGCCCAAATCGGTGATTATTCCCCGCTCGATACACCCGTAGACCCCAATTTGAAACTGGGCGGCACCCAAATCCGCGCCTAATTCGTCTTCCCCCATGAGCCTCAAGAGACAACTTGAAGAGATACTGCCCTCTCTGCTCCCCAAACGAGAGGAAGATGCCATCAAGGGCACGGAGTTGATAGCCCGCGTGCGCGCCATCTTGGGAGATTCGTACTCGGATCGTTCGCTGCGCTCGCAATTCTCATTTATCGCGCTCGAGGAGGACTCTTGCTTGGCACGCGTGGCCAACGGGCAAGGATACTACCTGCGCCCCCAGGGCGAAACAAGCTCGCTGCACACTATCTTTGAGGATGAAACCGGTGCGGGGTCTACTGGAAACAGCCCCCTGCACAAAGCACTTGCCCTTGCGGTACGCCTGTACGACACTGCGGGGCTGGGCGTGCTGGTCTACCCGGTAGAAGAAGAAGAAAGCTGGCAACACCCCGACTTAGTGGCCGTGCAATGGCCCGCAGGCGCACGCGATGAAAACGGCGCTTATCTCGTGGATAACACGGAGGGCCCCCAAGCCCCCATCTACCGTGCCGTATGCGTAGGATTTAATGATGGAGCTGAAAGCTGCCGCAAGGCCTTCTTCCGCGCACTATCCTGTGGCAACTGGGCACATGAAACAGAGCTCATCCTCCTGCCTGGAGAGAGCGATGAAGCAGCCGATGCAGACGAGCTGCAAAGTTTGGCAGCCCAATTTGGCGTAGGCATCCGCCTCATGGATGCTGATTTGCAGCAGATTCCGCGCGCAGACACCCTGTACCGAGCAGAGAGCGCCGAAGCTCGCGATATTTTGGCCCAGATTCCCAGCATTCATCTAGCCGCGCCCCGCCACAAAGGGCTGCGCACCCCCTTGCCCGATGATATTGCCGTCGTGGCGCAATGGGCACAACACTGCATCAGCAAGGGGCGTATTGAGCCCGTCGAACAACGCGTCGCCATTAACTGAGTTTCCCCATGCCCAGCATCAAACAGGTTCTGCGCCGCTATGCGCTTCCAGTAGCTGCACTTCTCTTAGGTGCATACACCATTGGTGCATCCCTGTGGGAGCTGGGCAAAACAGCACTCTATGTTCACAACGCCACCGTACTCAACGGTGTCGTGACCGATGTGCGCCAGCGCCCCTTCGAATCGCAGACCGAGGCTTTGGAACACGGAAACCTCTGCGCCGCAGATGCTACTGCCTACCAACCGTTCGTCACCTTCACCCTGCCGGCCGGCATTACCATCAACAAAGCCATGCCGGATTTGGACTGCGATGACTACACCCTGCACCAATCTGTAGAAATCATCACTCACCCGCACGACCCCAACCAAGCACACGTTTACAAGGGTAAGTTCCTCTACGGATGGTCACTCATGAAACTTGCAGGTGGGATTGTACTCTTCCTGCCAGCCGTGCTCATCCTGCGCAAGCGCCGCACAGGCAAGCGAACTCACCAAAAAGCAAACACAGGCACCCACGCGGCCCAGCCATCCAAGAAATCGCCCAGAAGAGAGACTTCCCTCAAACCTGCGGAGGAAGATGAGTTTACCCTTGAGGCACCCGTGCCCACACCCACTAAAAAACGCCGCAGCCCACGCAAACAAAGTACATCCGCTGGCGAAAAAAAAGAACCTAGCAAGCGCAAAAAATCAGGTTCTTCTTCCACTGGCTCAACCCGCCGCCGCAAATCTGAGCCCAAGGAGTAAACACAAGAACCTAGAGCACTGACTCATTCCTTGCTTTACATGCGAGGCAAAGCGTGGTAGAAAATCACTTTCCATTCACCGTGCCGCATCCAGCAATGAAAAATTTACTTTCCATCGAAGAATTGACGGGGGAGCAGATTCAGGAGCTCCTTCAACTGGCTCACAGACTCAAGGCTGAGCGTGGGCAGCACCGTGAGCAACCCCTTTCCGGGCAAACGTGGGCACTCATTTTCTCCAAGTCCTCTACCCGCACCCGTGTATCGTTTGAAGTAGGCATCTCCGAACTGGGCGGGCGCCCCATGTTCCTTTCCACCCGCGACATCCAGCTGGGCCGCGGCGAGCCCATCAAAGACACGGCTCGCGTGCTGGGGCGCATGATTCACGGTGCCGTCATTCGCACCTATGGGCAGGATGAAGTCGTAGACTTCGCCAAGTATTCCAAGCTGCCCACCATCAACGCCCTGACCGACCAGGAGCACCCCTGCCAGATTTTGGCTGATTTGCTCACGCTCGAAGAAAAATATGGCGTGGGCGCATGGAAGGATATGAAGATTTCTTTCTTGGGTGATGTGGACAACAACATGGGCCGCTCTTGGATGTGGGCCGCCAAGCATCTGGGCTTCACCCTAGCGCTCGCAGGCCCCGCACATGCTCTACCCAAGCCTGAGACCTTGGCAGCCATCAACTACGATGGTATCATCTGCACCACCGATGCCGAGGAGGCCGTGCGCGATTGCTCCGTCATCAACACCGACACTTGGATTTCCATGGGCCAAGAAGCAGAAAAAGGCACCAAGGAACAAGCTTTCTTCCCCTATCAGGTGAACGACGAGTTGCTGCGCTTGGCCGCCCCCAATCACAGCGTCTTCCACTGCCTGCCCGCCTACCGCGGCTACGAAATCACAGATGAAGTGCTGGAGGCACACGCCCCCATCATCTTCACCGAGGCTGAAAACCGCCTGCACGCTCAAAAAGCTGTTCTCTACACTCTGGCAACATCTGCCTGCTAAGTTATGAGCTACAATGAACGCATAGAAGAGCTGCTGGATGATATGTCCGTCTTTGAAGATTGGACGGAAAAATACGAGTTCATCATCTCTCTGGGGCGCAAGCTCCCCCCCATGCCTGAAATGTACCGCAAGCAGCACAACCTCATCAAAGGTTGCCAAAGCCGCGTGTGGGTCGGCACCGAAATGTTCATGGGGCGCATGATGATTCATGCAGACAGCGATTCGCTCATCACCAAGGGGCTTATTGCCCTGTTCATCCGCCTGCTTTCGGGGCTGACGCCCGATGAAATCATCGCGGCAGATTTGAGCAAGCTAGACGAATGCGGCCTCAAGGAACACTTGGCCTCCACCCGTGCCAATGCGCTTTCTACCATGGCCGCCACCATCGTGAAAGCCGCGCAGTCTGCCCGCTGAAGCCTGTCCTTTGCATGAAAAAGCAGCTTTCCCAACTGCTGAGTGAGCGGCAAGCACGCCTGCCCCAGCAAACAGATGCCTACCGCGTATCTGACGGCTTTCCTTGGCCTGAAGTCTTCGTGGATGCCTTGGCAGACCGGCTTCTCGTCTCGCTGCGCAGCACAACACTGCCCGCGGATTTGCTTCAACAACTCCGGGCTACGGGGCAAAGCGTTTACCTCAAGCAATTGGACAACGATGTGAAGCTCCCCCCGCAACATCTTTGCGGTCCCAAGCAGCCAGAGCGCTTCCCCATCATGGAAAATGGCGTGCGCTACATGATGGATATGGCAGCGGGATACTCCCAAGGCATTTTCTTGGACCAGAGAGACAACCGAGCAGAGGTACGCCGCCGCTGCGCCCTTGGCACAACACTTCTCAACACCTTTGCCTACACAGGTGCCTTCTCCGTCTGCGCGGCCATGGCTGGTGCTACCACCACCACGCTAGATCTCGCCCAACCCTGCCTCACTTGGTGCAAAGAAAACATGGAGATGAATGGCATCGACCCCACGCAGCATTATTTCTGCAAGGGTGATGTGCTGCATTGGCTCGAACGCTTTGCCCGCCAGGGTCGCCAATTCGATGCCATTGTGCTGGATCCACCTACTTTCTCACGCGATGAGAAAGGGCGCATCTGGCGCGTGGAGCGAGACTACGGCAAACTGGTAGACAAGGCCGCAGCATGCTTGGCACCGGGAGGCTGGATTCTGTGCACCACCAACTGCCGCAAGCTCACCCCAGCAGCCTTCCGCAACATGGTTGCCACAGGCATCCCTGGGGCAACGCTTCAATCTGCTCCCATGCCCTTTGATTTCGACGGTGAGCCCTATCTGAAAACCATCTGGGCCGATTTATCGTAAACATGGAGCCAGAAATTGAAACTTTTGTACGGTGGGGTACGCCACACGTGGTCGTCATTGTACTTACCTTGCTGGCTACTGGGGGGATTATGCTACTGGGCGTAAAAGGGAGCGATAGTACACGCCAAGGCTTTTGCAAGGCTCTAGCTGTGGCCATGCTCCTCTTATTTGCCATCGAGTTCACTTGGCGGCATACTGGGGGTGTCACGACCCCGTGGCAGGAAAATCTCCCCCTGCATTTCTGCTCCATCATGGTCATCGTCTCCATCATTGCGCTCTGGTTTGGCAAAAGATGGGCCTGCGCCGTCGTGTATTTCGGCGTTCTGACCGCCAGCGTTCAGGGGCTCATCACTCCGGCACTGACCGCGGAGTATCCGCGTTTTGCCTTCTTCATCTTCTTTGCTTCTCACAGTCTCCTCTTTCTCGCGGCGGTGGCAGTCATCTTTGTGCAGCGTTGGAAAGCACGCCGCAAAGACATCGTGCGCTCGCTGTTGCTCATGGATGCCTATCTGCTAGCCATCATCCCCGTCAACATGTGGCTGGGCACCAACTACGGATTCACCCAAAAGAGCCCCGTCCCCGGCTGCATCTTGGATTATTTGGGTGCAGCGCCATGGTATTATCTTTGGCTGCAGCTACCTGCCCTTGCTCTTTTTTCCCTCATGTACCTGCCCCTGCGCAGCCCCAAAAAGGGCTAAAATGAGGCTTTCTCTCGCCCTGCGCATGGGGTGACGCTGCATTTTTTTGAAAAAAGACTTTTCAACGCGTGGCATTCTGGTATAATCCCCGCGTCTGACCGCCAACGCGCAGACTATATTTTGCCCGTGGCGGAACCCAGACAGCTAACAACACTATGTCTGACTACACCACACGAGTCATTGATGAGGTTCGCGCTAAAAATGCGAGCGAGCCGGAGTTCCTGCAAGCTGTGCAGGAAGTTATTTCCACCATTGCCCCTGTGCTCTCCGCCAACAAAAAATACGAGGACAACTGCATCCTCGAGCGTATCGTTGAGCCAGAACGCACCATTATCTTCCGCGTGCCCTGGGTGGACGACAATGGTAAAGTCCGCGTCAACCGCGGCTACCGTGTTGAGTTCAACAGCGCCATCGGCCCGTACAAGGGTGGCCTTCGCTTCCACCCCTCCGTCAACTTGGGTATCCTCAAGTTCCTCGGCTTCGAGCAAGTTTTCAAAAACTCCCTCACCACTCTCCCCATGGGTGGCGGCAAGGGTGGCTCCGACTTCGACCCCAAAGGTAAGAGCGACCGCGAAGTGATGGCTTTCTGCCAGAGCTTCATGACGGAGCTCCAGCGCCACATCGGCCCAGATACAGACGTACCCGCAGGCGACATTGGCGTGGGTGGCCGCGAAATCGGTTACATGTTTGGTCAGTACAAGCGCTTGCGCAATGAGTTCACAGGTGTGCTCACGGGCAAGAAGCTCAACTGGGGTGGTTCCCTCATCCGTCCTGAGGCCACAGGCTATGGCTGCGTGTACTTTGCGCAGAACATGCTCGCCACCAAGGGTGATGATTTGGAAGGCAAGGTCTGCGTTGTCTCTGGTTCTGGCAACGTGGCCCAGTTCCTCGTGCAGAAGCTTACCCAGCTCGGCGCCAAGGTTGTGACCATGTCCGACTCCAACGGCTACGTGTTCGACCCCGCCGGCATTGATGCTGAGAAGCTCGCTTGGATTATGGAGCTCAAGAATGTGCGTCGCGGCCGCATCAAGGAATATGCAGATGCTTTCCCGGGCGTCCAATTCTTCGAAGGGCAGCGTCCTTGGAGCGTCCCCTGCGACTGCGCATTCCCCTGCGCTACGCAGAACGAAATCAACGGTGCAGAAGCAGCTTCGCTCATCAAGAATGGTTGTAAGCTCGTGGCAGAAGGTGCCAACATGCCCACCGATTTGGAAGGCATCAACAATTACCTGCAGGCCAAGATTCTGTACGGTCCCGCCAAGGCTGCCAATGCTGGTGGCGTGGCTACCTCGGGTCTCGAAATGTCCCAGAACAGCATGCGCCTCAACTGGTCCAGCGAAGAAGTGGATGCCAAGCTCTTCTCCATTATGAAGAACATCCACGACAACGCTTACAACCACGCTCGCGAGTTCTCCGCCGACTGCACGGCCGACTTCACCAACTACGTGGCTGGCGCCAACATCGCTGGCTTCGTCAAGGTGGCCGATGCCATGATTGACCAAGGCGTGGTCTAATAAAAGTCCCACAAGTTTTTCCGCAAGGGGGAGAACCAAAACATGGTTCTCCCCCTTTTTATTTGAAGAGGCAAACGAGATTATCGCTTTTGGGCGGGAACAAAAATCCTCTTATCTAATTTAGAAATAAGCAAATTGGCTATGTAAGCCATCAACAACGATGCCACAACCACCAAGACAATGGACAACTCTGGATAAAGGACGCCCATGTCCGACAAGTGCGGAAGCACACTCGCCTTTTCAATCGAAGCATCAAGCTTCAGCGTTTGCATTATTTTCATAGGAATAAAATGCAACACGAAAATATAAAACACGGCAGGCCCACCCAACCACAAGTAAAAGGAGGGAATCTTTTTCCACTCAATACCCGCAAAAAACCACAAAACACCCAACACCCACGCTACTGTCATAAACGGGAATAAAAGCGCATGATAAGCCTCGCGCAAATAAACATACCAATCGGCTGATAAACACTCTTGCAAATGAAGTTTTTCCTGCACCAGATAGAAGGGATACATGTGCATGCGCACAAGAAGCATCCCCACAATAGCCAACATCACACCCACCAGCATGATGGGTATCCGGGTTCGCCGCACAAGCCCTTCCACGCGGGGAAGATACAACGCCATGAGCATCCCGCAAGGGAAACATAATGCCGTATCCAGCCACCACATCGGCTTGATGGGTATCAACCCCACGCACAGTCCGCCCGTCAAGACAAACATCACCACAATGGCGCGGAGCGGGCGTTGCAACCCGCAAATCTTAAATGAAACGTAAGTAAAAACATAGAGCACCAACGACATCATAACGAACCAATACGCACCAGCTCCCAACATCGTCTTGAGGTACGACATAGTCGCTTCAAGCGGAGTCAAATGCGAAATAAACGCATAGACACAGTACATGAAGGCCCCACATATCCCAGTGTGAATATATACGCGCAAGAATCTATGACGCAGCAGCGCATCAACGTAGCCGTCTCCCTTGCGCAATACGGATTTCATGATACCGAACCCAGAGAAAAAAAAGAAAGTGCTGACAATTGCTTGCCCTGCAGGGCTGTTGAAATACATGCTGTATAAAGTATCAATACCGTGAAACGGCACGACTCTTTCACTTATGTGCCTAAGAACGACAACGATGATGAAAAAAGCATTTATCAGCTGAGTTCGTTCATGGGTCATAGCCCCCCCTGCGGGCGCTAGGTCTCGAACTAGCCGGGGGCGACCATAGAATAATCCCAATGCGAGTAGAAACAATATGAGTATTGACATATGTGTGAATAGCGCGTTCGTTGAGCTTGCTTCCCCTCAACTGTTATAGCCAGACTGGACAAAATTACCATAGCGAACGCATTAATCAAGCATTTTCTCCATTCATACGCGCATGCCGATTATAAGATACATGACGCGCGGGACTTATCTAGTCATAGGCGCGCAGCTTGCGATGATTCGCCTTCGAAACGAAGCTGCGTCAGCAGCGAGATTGATGCTTGAAGCTCGCCCTTGAATATGCTAGAATGACTACATGGTACGATTCTACCGCAATTTTCTCATACTGGCTATCGCGTTGCTTTCATTAGCAGGCAACTCCTGCTCTGCGGCTACGATGGCCAAGAAAACGACCGATGGCAAGTGGGCTTTTGTTCCGCTGGCAGATGGCTTTGATTACCCCGTTGGCAAGCCCAATGCTGAGGGCTATTACAAAGCTCGCGGGTTGCGCCTGCGCACGCCCCGCCACATGGGCGAAGACTGGAATGGCAACGGCGGTGGCAATTCTGACTTGGGCGACCCCGTCTACACCATTGGCACGGGGCTTGTCACCTACGCAGCAGATGCCCGAGGCCGCTGGGGCAAAGTCGTCATCGTGCGACATGCATTCCGCGACCCCAAGACAGGCAAAGTACTGTGTTGCCAAACTCTTTACGGCCACTTGGACCGCATCGATGTGCAGTTGGGGCAAATCGTGCGCCGTGGTGACCAAGTCGGCACGATTGGCACCAACCGTGGCATGTTCCCTGCCCACTTGCACGCCGAACTTCACTACAATGTACTCGCCAACTGCGGGCAGCAAGGTATCCCCAAAAACAGCCGCAACTACGGTGATCTTACCGAGTTTATTGAGCGCTACCGTCGCCTCAAGCCCGAGGTCAAATACATCAAACTGCCCATTGGCTGTTTCTTGCCCTACAAGGATACGGAAGGGCTGTGATATATGAAAATTTGCCTATTTGGCGGGAGTTTCGACCCCGTGCACAGCGGGCATCTCAGCATCGCTGTGGCGGCAAAGGAGTGCGCAGGCCTAGACCGAGTCGTTTTTCTGCCAGCCGCGTGCTCCCCGTTTAAAACAGGCAAGCAGACTATGTTTGACGGCGAGGCGCGCATGAACTTGCTGCGCTTGGCGATTCAAGAACTCCCTTGGGCTGTAGTCTCCGACTTGGATTTGATGCTGCCCCCCCCGAGCTGGAGTTGGCGCCTGGTGGAACACTACCGCCAGAGCTTTCCCCAAGCCGAGCTCTATTGGCTCATGGGTACCGACCAATGGGAGCAACTGCACCGCTGGGCAAGGTTTGATTACCTCGTCGAAAACCTTTCATTTATTGTATACCACCGCACGACTCCTCCGCACCCCCGAGAGGGTGTTCGCTCTATCTTCATCTCAGGAGACCACCCTGCATCCTCATCTGCCATACGAGAGGCCCTGCTGACAGGGGGCTGCATACCGGAAACATGGCTACCACAGGAGGTGGAGGCACACGCGCGGCTCTATCTACAGCAGAGCTGATGTTTTTGCTGGACACGCCAGCCCCGAGAGGGTATACTTTGCGCAGTATGAATCCTCCGGCAATCGCAATTGACGGCCCTGCTGCATCGGGCAAATCCACCGTGGCAAAACTCATCGCCAAAGAACTGGGGTACACCTTCATCAATACGGGTGCCATGTACCGCGCTGTGACTTGGTATACCCTGCAACAAGGTGTCAATCCCGCCGATACGGAAGCTGTGAAGGCCATGCTGCCGACGATTCCCCTGTCATTCGGCAAGGAGGGCTCCATGTCCACCGTGGTGTGCAATGGTCGCATCTTGGCAGAGGAATTGACCACGCCTGAGACCAACGAATACGTATCCACCATTGCGGCAATTCCCGAGGTGCGCGCTCTGCTGGTCGAGAAGCAGCGAGAATACAACACGGTAGAACCTGTTGTCATGGAAGGCCGCGACATCGGCACCGTGGTGTTCCCCAACACCCCCTACAAGTATTTCGTCACGGCTTCTGAAGAAGTACGTGCTGCTCGGCGTGCCGCCCAAGGGTTGACCGACTCGATTGCCGAGCGCGATCGCAAGGATTCCGCCCGAGCCTGCGCCCCCCTCACCCAAGCGGCCGATGCCACTCTGGTAGACACCTCCGACCTGAGCATTGACCAAGTTGTAGCCAAGGTTGTGGCCGACATCCGTACAAAACTTGCTGCAAACAACTAACAGCATTCCTTCTTCTTTTCTGCCATGCGTACAATGAATTTCCTCTACTTCCTCATCCTGCGTCTCACGCAAGGTGTGGCACAAGCCTTTTTCAAGCTCAAGGTCATCAACCGCGAAAAGCTGATTGAAGATGGCGCTTGCATCTATGTGATGAACCACCAGAGCTTCCTCGACCCGCCCATGATTGGGCAGCTTTTCTCAGGCTCGGGGATTCACTTCTTGGCTCGCAAAACATTGTTCGACAACCCAGTCTTGCGCGTAATTCTTCCTTATTGCAACGTCATTCCCATCGATCAAGAGCAGCCAGACCCCGGTAGCATCTTGAGGGTTTTGCGCTTGGTGAAGAGCGGCGGCCGCATCATCATTTTCCCGGAAGGGTCCCGCTGCCCCGACAACCAAATTCACGATGCCATGCCGGGCATTGGTCTCATCTTAGGTCGCTTGCAAGGGGTACCCATCCAACCCCTGCGCATCGAAGGTGCATATGATTGCTTGCCCATTCACAGCAGCAAGCTTCGTTTCAAGCCTATCACCATCACCGTGGGTGATCCCATCGTCTTCACCAAAGAAGAGTTGAAGGCGAAGGGGCGCGCAGGCCAACTGGCCATCGGCAAGAAGGTGATGGATGCTATCCGCGCCCTGCCAACGACTTGCTAACGCATGCTCGCGACCCTGCGCCTGATGAATTTTCGGTGTTACCCAGCGCTTCGCTGGGAAATACCGCCCGAGGGCGCCATCTTGCTGGGGGACAACGCGCAAGGCAAAACAAGTCTCATGGAGGCCATGTGCCTTGCTCTCACCCTGCACTCTCCACGCGCATCTCGCTTAGAATCCCTTGTCTCCCACGGGCACAAGGGATTTGGTGTCTCCCTCGACACCGATTTGGGCACCCGCCGGCTCTCCTGGGAAGCCCGCAAGCTCAACCTGCATGTGGATGGCATACCCTGCCGAGACTACTCAGAATACTTGGCAGATGCTCCCCCCGTGGTCTGGCTGAGCAACACCGACATATCATTAGTCAGCGGGGCGGCAGAAGAGCGCCGCAAATACCTTGATTTTTTGGGGAGTCAATGGCATCCCCACTACCGGGCAGCCCTCCAAGCATACCGCAAAGCGCTGCGCGCAAGAAACATGTTGCTGCGCAACCCACGGCGCACACGCGCAGCACTACAAAGCTACGCAGGCGTGATGGCTCAGCATGGCGAGTTGCTTATCATGCTACGCCAGCAGCTACTCCAGCTGCTCCAACCGCACATCACCCAGCTGCACATGCAGATTTCTGGCAAGGATGAGCGCGTCGATATCGCATACGCACCTTCTACGATCGAGAATCTGCTAACGGCGCTCGAATCGACCACGGAGGCCGATGAAAAAAGCGGGTTTACCACAATCGGGCCACACCGAGATGACTTTCAGCTCATGATTACAGGCGTGCCCGCCGCAAGCTTTGCCTCTGAAGGGCAACAACGCACGCTCGCCACAGCCCTGCTCCTTGCGCAATCGGGGCTTCTGCGAGAAGAGACAGGTGCTCCGCCTATCCTATTCATTGATGACATCTTTGGCGAGCTCGACCCCAGTCGCCGCCGCGCACTCCTGAGCACACTCCCCCCAGATGCTCAAACATTCATCACCACCACCCACTTGTCGTGGTTGCAAGACAACGCACTGCCCCTCCCTGTGCGTAAAATAGCGGGTGGGAAAATTCAATAATCAAACACGGGCGATGAAGGCGCCGAGGAATCTACCTCTGGCACACTCGTGGTAAATGCCGACGCGTCTTTCAAGTAATCGCGCCACTCGATGAACCGCATAGGCGCAAAGGTAGAGAGCATGATGCGGAAGCGGGTAATGCGCCGCTCCACATCGCTCAACAATGTATCTGGCAGCAATTGTATCGCGGCTGCTATCTCCTCCAAATGCTCCACAGCATTGTGGCAAACAAGCGGCAAATCACACCCAGCCTGCAGCGCTAGCGATACCGATTGGGCGGGGCTGTAGCTATTGGCTATCGCGCCCATGCACAAATCATCAGTAAAGACCACCCCGTCATATCCCAGCTGGTCGCGCAAGAACCCCTGCACCAAGGCCGGAGAAAGTGAACTCGGCAGTTTTTCATCAATGTCGGGCAGCATCAAATGCGCTATCATGAGCGATGGCAACTCCGGCATCAGCGCGGTAAAGGGAATGGCTGCTTCAGCCAAGAAGTCTTCCCGATTGCCACGAATCGTAGGCAGCGTATAATGAGGATCAGCCTCCGCTGCGCCCATCCCCGGGAAGTGTTTCCCGCACGTCATGATGCCGCGGCGCAGCAAGGAGCGATTCCACACGCCTGCGTAGGAGATGACATCCTGCGTGTCGCTCCCCCAGCAGCGCCCAGGGAGCGCATTGGCCCGCTCGGAAGCGATGTCCAACACGGGAGCAAAATTAGTGTTCACCCCCAGCGTGTACAAGCACTGGGCATTGTAATATGCAGCCTGCGTGATGATATGCTCGCTGCGCGTGGCGGCTAGCGCCGATGCGGAGGGCAAACACACGTCAATCCCTGCGGTACGCACCACACGCCCGCCCTCTTGGTCTATGGCGATGATGGGTGTATCCGGGCCTTGCGTGAGACTCCGCAAATCATCCGTCAACTCTCGCGTCATCTCATAATCCGAGATGTTGCGAGAGAACAAAATATAACCAGCCGGCTGCAGACGGGAGAAAAGCTCCCGCTCTCTCTCTGTCAGGAGGATTCCCTCCACGCCTGCAATGACTGGCAACATGGGCTATCGCTTACTTTGCACCAAAAATGGTAGCGCGGGTGAACATGGGGTACACAGGCACACCGAGTGCTTCGATAGCCTCGCGACCACCTTCCTCGCGGTCGACCAACACAAGCGCAGCCACAACATTGCCACCCTCGACCTTGATAGCGTCGATAGCCTTGATGGTGGAGCCACCCGTGGTAATCACATCATCTACCACGATGACATCTTGCCCCGCCTCAAAATTACCTTCGATGCGCTTGCCACGGCCATGATCCTTGGCCTCCTTGCGCACAGTGAACACCTTGAGCGGCTTTTCGGAAGAGGCTGAGTACATGCCAATAGCCAAAGAAATGGGGTCTGCACCCATCGTCATACCGCCGATGGATACGGCCGTGGGGAACTTGGGCAAAATCTCCTCCTGCACCAATTTCCAACCTACTTCACCAATCAAATTAGCACCGCGGGCATCCAATGCCGTGATTCGGCAGTCGCAGTACATATCGCTCTCCTTGCCAGAGGCCAAAATGAAATGACCGGTCTTGATAGACTTGGTCAACAGAATATCCAAAAGTTCTTTTTTAGCTTCGCTCATAACGCGCATCATTCTACTCTCCCATCGCCCCGATTGCAACCCTAAAGGAACGATTTTTACCTTGATTTTATGCAGCCAAACGCCCTACACGCTATTCAGGCGGACTCATTTTGAAATTTATACCGCGCAAAAGGGTATTTTTACGAAATGCGTGATTGACGCGGGGTGCTTCTTAGTGTAGAGTAATGAACGGGCGTACGGCTTCTCCCTCCGCGCGTCAAAATGCTTAAACCTCTCGTTTTTCTCCCGTGTACTCGAACGAAAATTACCTTCTGGACTTGTTGGTAGAAGCTGGAGCTATCGACTCTGGCTCGCTTGATGCCATCCGCGACCAGCTTTCTCCTATGGATAGTGTTGTTGAATACCTCATCAACAACGGCTACATGACCGCAGATTACATTGCTCAGGTGGCAGCTGTCAACTCTGGCATGGAATACGTGGACTTAACCCAATTTGAGGTTGATCCTGGTATCATCGCCAGCGTCAACGGCGAAATTGCTCGCCGCGTTGGCTTCCTTCCTATCGGGGATGATGGTTTCTCCCTGCAGGTAGCCATTGCCGACCCCTTCGCCATGGAGACACTGGATAGTCTGCCGCAATTCTTGGGCCGAGATGTTGCATTCTTCGTTGCATCAGAGCCAGATTTGCAAAAGGCCATAGCCAAGTACTATCCCGAGAAAAAGACCTATGCCAAGGGAGACACCGAATCCCCCATCATCGACTTGGTTGATTCCATGTTCAATGATGCCCACGGCATGCGTGCGTCTGATATTCACATCGAACCGATGGAAGACCGCGTGCGCATCCGTTTCCGCGTGGACGGTCGTTTGGTAGAGGTTGCCAACCACCCCAAAAAGCTTCTTGGCCCCATTGTAGCGCGCCTCAAGGTGATGAGCACCACCATGAGCATCGCAGAAAAACGAGTACCGCAAGACGGCCGTATCGAATTGGACCTGAAGGATGGTTCTCACATCGACCTCCGTGTGAGCACCGTGCCCACCAACCACGGCGAATCCGTCGTCATGCGTATTCTGGACAAATCCGCACTGGCGCTCGGCTTGCCGCAGCTCGGCTTCCTTTCTGACGACGAAGCAACCTTCGATCGCTTAGTGACCCTGCCCGACGGCGTTATCTTGGTCACGGGTCCCACTGGTTCTGGTAAGACCACCACCCTGTACGCCTGCCTCAACCACCTGAACCGCCCCGACAAGAAGATTATCACGGCGGAAGACCCCGTAGAATACGAACTCTCGGGCATCAACCAGGTGATGATTCGCACCGAAATTGGCATGACCTTCGCGGCTGCGCTCCGCGCTATGCTGCGCCAGGCTCCCAACATCATCATGATTGGTGAAATTCGTGACGGCGAGACGGCCGCCATCGCCATCCAAGCAGCCATGACCGGTCACCTTGTGCTCTCCACCCTGCACACGAACGATGCGCCATCTTCCGTCGCACGTCTGGCGGATATGGGCGTAGACCGTTTCCTTATCGCGTCTGCCGTGCGTGCCATCATGGCACAGCGTCTCTGCCGCTGCCTCTGCTCCTGCAAGCTCGATGGGCAGCTCACTCCCAAGCAGGCCGCCACCCTCGGCATCGATGTCACCCGCCCCGTCAAGGTCCCCAACCCCGGTGGTTGCGACAAGTGCCGCGGCAAGGGCATGAAGGGCCGTATGGGTATCTTCGAAATTTTCCAAGTGACGGACGATGTGCGCGGTCTCATCAACTCTGATCTCACCTCGGCCCAGCTGCGCAAACGCGCTCGCGAATTGGGCATGCGTACCCTGCGCGAAGACGGCATCCGCAAGGTTTTGGCCGGTAAGACATCGGCAGAAGAAGTCATCCGTGTCACCACTGGCGATGCCAGCTAACCCTCATCTCTCACTCATCACCTCTCTTTCATATTATGGATACTGATGTAACACTTGATGTTTTCATCAACAACGGCATGGTAGACCGTTCCCTGGCCAAGGAGGTCAAGGAAGAAATGTCTAATAGCGGCAAGGAACTGTGGGAGACTCTCATTGATTTCGGCGTTATCGGCGCCCCGGAAGACTTCTGGAGTATCATTGCCACAGAAGTAGGCGCCCAGTACATTCAGCTGGAAGGCTTCGTCCCGCCAGCAGACTTGCTGGCCATGATTCCTGCAGCTCAAGCACGCCTGCTGGGGGCACTCCCCATCGAATACCGCGAGGGCGAAGGCCTCTACGTCTGCTTGGAAGACCCGCTGAACCCCCAGACTGTGGATGATTTGCGCGTCGCGACGGGCAAAGACATTTACCTGTACGTTGCGGCAGATTATGAAGTGCGCGCGCGCATCGCAGAATGCTATGGTGGCGCAGATGCCGCCATGGGCGATTTGCTCTCCGAGCTCAACAACATGAGCGTGGGTAGCCAGGATGGCATGGATGAAGCCAATGCCGCCCCCGTGATTAAGTTTGTGAACTTGGTCATCACCCAAGCTATTAAGGAAAAGGCATCTGACATTCACTTAGAGCCCTTCGAAAAAGAGTTTAAGATTCGTTACCGCGTGGACGGAGCCCTGTACGAAATGGCTCCTCCCCCCATCCACTTGGCGAACCCCGTCATCTCCCGTGTTAAGGTGATGGCTGGCATGAACATTGCCGAACGCCGCGTGCCGCAAGACGGTCGTATCGTGATGAAGCTTGGCAAAGCCAGCGTGGATATGCGTGTGAACTCACTGCCCACGCAGTATGGTGAATCGGTGGTAATGCGTGTGCTCGACCGCAACAGCGTCAGCCTCGACCTCAATAACCTGAACCTCCACCCGGCTCTCCATGAATACATCATCGACACGGTGAACAAGCCCAATGGTATCTTCGTGGTCACGGGCCCCACGGGCTCTGGTAAAACCACAACACTCTACGCAGCCCTGCGCGAAATCAACACGGAAGACACCAAGATTCTCACCGCAGAAGACCCCGTGGTATACGACATCGACGGTATCGTGCAGGTACCCATCAACGAAGCCATCGGCGTGACCTTCCCCCGTGTGCTCCGCGCCTTCCTGCGTCAAGACCCCGACCGCATTCTCGTGGGCGAAATTCGTGACAAGGACACCGCCCAGATTGCCATTCAGGCAGCCTTGACAGGTCACTTGGTGCTCTCCACCCTGCACACGAACGATGCCGCCGGCGCCGTCACGCGTTTCATTGATATGGGCGTGCAGCCATTCTTGCTCTCCGCCACAATTCTGGGTGTGCTGGCCCAGCGTCTTGTGCGTACCATCTGCCCCTATTGCAAGACCCCGTACAAGCCGTCCAACACCCTGCTCCACCAGTTGGGTATCAACCCCGCACTCATCGGGCAGCAGCAATTCTTCACCGGTGCTCGTTGCGACAAGTGCGCCAACACTGGCTACAAGGGCCGCAAGGGCATTCACGAATTGCTCAACGCCACAGACCCCATCAAGGAACTCATCACGCAGAACGTGCCCTCCATCGTCCTGAAGCAAAAAGCCATCGAGCTGGGCATGAGCACCCTGCGCGAAGACGGTATCCAGAACATCTTTGAAGGCAACACCACCATCGAAGAAGTGCTGAAGTACACCTAATAACTTGACGCTTCATCTCTCATCTGCTATTTTATAGTCATTCATTAAACAATTTTCTGAAAATTACTTACTATTATGCCTAATTTCAAGTATACCGCGCTCGACCAGAACGGCGTAGAGAAAACTGGCATCGTCTCCGCAGATAACAAGATTGCTGCCATGGAGATGGTGCGCGCACAAGGCCTCCTTCTGCGCGAATGTGAAGAAGCCGCCAAGGGAGCTCGCCCCACCGCTGCCAAGGAATCCAAAAAAGGCAAGGCCAAGAAGAAGGCCAAAGGAAAAGGCAAAGCCGGTGGTTCCATCAAGCAAAAAGAGTTGATGGTGTTCACCCGCCAGCTCGCCACGCTTATCGACGCAGGTCTTCCCTTGCTGCAAAGCCTCAACGTCTTGAGCAAGCAGGAGCCCAACCCGAACCTCCGCGCCACCATTACCGCACTGAGCGATTCTGTGCAGGGTGGTTCCACCTTCTCCGAAGCCCTTTCCACCTACCCGAAGATGTTCAACCGCCTCTTCGTCAACATGGTGAAAGCTGGTGAAATTGGCGGTGTGCTTGAAGTCGTGCTTCGCCGCTTGGCTGAATACCAAGAAAAAGCCAACAAGCTGCGTGGCAAGATTACTTCCGCTATGGTCTACCCCCTCATCATCATGACCATCGCCGTTGGTATTCTTATCTTCCTCATGCTTGTCATTGTGCCCAAGTTCAAGGAAATGTTCGAAGGTCAGAACATGGAGCTGCCCGCGCTCTCCCAGTTCGTCTTCAACTTCTCTGACAACTGCATGAACGACGGCCTGATTCCCTTCGTCCCCAATGCCGTCGTGGCCATTGGTGTCATCTTCTTGGCTTGCGTTGGCATTTCCTTCTGGAAGCGCACGCCCAAGGGTGCTCGCGTGGTTGATGCCTTCATCCTCAAAGTACCCAAGATTGGTCACCTCACCAAGGTGAATGCCGTGGCTCGTTTCTCCCGTACGTTCGGTACGCTGGTATCTTCTGGTGTGCCCATCCTGCAGGCTCTCGTCATCACTCGCGACACTGCAGGCAACGTGCTGGTAGCAGATGCCGTGACCAAGATTCACGACTCCGTGCGCGAGGGTGAATCCATCGTCACCCCGATGAGCACCTGCCCCATCTTCCCCCCCATGATGATTTCTATGGTCGACGTGGGTGAAGAAACGGGCCAGCTGCCTGATATGCTCATGAAAGTAGCAGAAGTATACGATGACGAAGTAGACAACTCCGTCACCGCCCTTACCGCCATGCTCGAACCGCTCATGATTGTGTTCTTGGCTGTAGTCGTGGGTGGTATCGTGCTCGCTATGTTCATGCCCATGATGGAAATCATCAAGAACGTCTAACGACATGAAACTCGCAAAGCCTTACAGCAAGAGCGGCTTCACGCTCATGGAAATCCTCATTGTGATTGCCATCTTGGCTTTCTTGGCCGCTGGCGTATGGGAAGCCAAGAGCCTCATCGAAGGCCGCCAGCTTCGCAGCACAGCGCAAACCCAAATCGCCCAGCTGGAAACGGCTATGAACGCCTACCGCGCCGACAATGGCGATGTGTGTCCCTATGGCCGTGGCGACGAATGGAGCTCGCATGTGCTCTATGAAGCGCTCTCGTGCGATGAAGACAACGATGGCGAGCCCGACAAGGAAAAAGGCTCCGGTGTCACCCGCATGCCATACTGCGAGACACTCGTCATCGTCGACACCAAGTCCGGCGAACAGATGGAGGGTATTCCCGTGGTCAAAAAGCGCGTTACCAGCAAAGCTGATGGCAAGCGCATCAAGGGCAAATACTACCTCATCTTCGATCCCTGGGGCAAGCCCTACCGCTATCGTCTCGGCTGCGAAATGTCGGACGACAAGGGCCGAGTCGGCAGTGGTATCAACCCAGACTTCGATATCTTCAGCCTCGGTGCAGATGGTCTCGGCAATGGTCTCACCAACGACAACGAGAACGAAGACAATATCTCAAACATCCGCTCCTGGAAGTAACCTCACCCTAAACGACTAAACAAAAAGCGCCCGTTTCCTCATTTTCTAGGCTCGGGCGCTTTTCTTTTCCCCCTCACCACACACACCGCATGAACCTCTCTTCACTCTCCGCATTAAGTGCCGCATGCCTCATGCCTCTGGCGTGCAT
The DNA here is from genome assembly GCA_045637025.1 of Akkermansia sp. Lineage (GTDB taxonomy): Bacteria > Verrucomicrobiota > Verrucomicrobiia > Verrucomicrobiales > Akkermansiaceae > Akkermansia. The sequence continues at coordinate 30,913 of JAZTYM010000055.1, forward strand.
GGTCGCGAGCGCTCAAGACCCCGCAGTACAACCTGCGGCCGAACTGGTCAAACGCGTCACCCCCGAATGGGCAGACAAAGTTGTATTCCAGATTGACAACACGCTGAAATCTCCCGTCATCTCATCAGCCAACCAGCAGATTCACATCGCTGCGCCCAATGTCTTAGAATGCATACGCGGCTACGGATACTACCTGCGCAAGATTGCACTCGTCCACCTGTCTTGGAATGGCGATAACTACAACCCCGCCAAAATCATCTTCCCCAAGAACAGCGTGACCGTGCCCGAGACGCTCCCCTTTAACTACGCGCTCAACTATTGCACCCTCAGCTACAGCTGCGCGCACTGGGACAAAAAGAAATGGGAAAAAGAAATAGACCGCTTCGCCCTCAATGGCTTCAAATACATGCTGGTCACCTCGGGGCTGGAACTCGTGTGGCAACATTTCCTCGCAGACCTTGATTACCCCGCCGATAAAATACAAAAGTTCATCCCCGCCCCCGCCTACGCGGCGTGGTGGAACATGGGCAACCTCGAGGGCGAAGGCGGACCCCTGCCCCAATCCCTCATCGACAGCGAAGCCGAACTCGGCAGATTCATCGTCAAGCGCATGCAGTCACTGGGCATGGAGCCCGTCCTCCAAGGCTACGTCGGCTTCCTCCCACATGATTTCCCCAAGGAGGGGGTAGATGGCACCATCATCCCACAGGGCAAATGGTGTGGCTACAATCGCCCCGCCGTGCTCCAGCCCACAGCACCGGCCTTCCCAGAATACGCCAAACTCTGGTACAAGCACCTGCACCAAGTATATGGTACCACCGCCAAGGCCTACGGTGGCGACCTCTTCCACGAAGGCGGCAACAAGGGCAACACGCCCCTCACCGAAGCCGCCCAGGCCGTCCAAAAAGCCATGCTCGATGCCTCGCCACAATCCATCTGGCTCATCCAAGCATGGGGCGGCAACCCCGATGGCCGCCTGCTGCAAGGCACAGATCCCAAACACACCGTCATCTTGGCGCTCAACAAAAACATGGCCTCGCAGCAGAATCTTCAGAAGAACTACCAAGGCCGCCCCTATGTGTGGTGCGAGCTGGCCAACTTTGGCGGCAAACACGGCATGTACGGGGGATTTGAGCTCCTTGAAAAAATGCCGGGAGATGCCGCAGGTGCCGCAGGCATTGGTCTCTTGTCCGAAGGCGTTGAAACCAACCCTCTGTACTATGCGCTGCTCTACGAGCGCATGAACAATCGTGGCGAAATCAACCGCAACGATTTTCTCAAGGAATACTCCCTCGCTCGCTATGGCAAGACCGACCCAGACATCGTCAAAGCCTTGGATTTGCTGGCAAAATCCGTATACCACCCCAACAAGCAGCGTGAAGGATGCGTAGAAAACATCGCCTGCGCCCGCCCCTCGCTCACCGCGGTCAAAGCCTCCACTTGGTCTGCCGCAGAAGTGTACTACAATCCGCAAGACCTCGTCGAAGCAGGCAAACTCATGCTCAAGTTTGCCAAAAAGCACAAGCTTGAGAACTCTGCAACGCTCAGCTACGACATCGTAGACGTATGCCGCCAGATTCTCTCCGATAGAATGCGAGCTCAACTCCCCGCATGCAAAAAAGCATTTGACGAGAAGAAAAAGGCCGCCTTCATCAAGCAAAAAAACAAGTTCTTGGGCTACATCCGCCAAAGCGCGCTTCTGCTCAACACCTCCAACGACTTCATCTTGGGGCGCTACATGCAAGGCGCGTTGAACCGCGGCACCACCGAAAAGGACAAAAAGCTGTTGCAGCGCAGCATGCTCCAACTCTTCAGCACATGGCGCCCAGATATCGGCCTGCTCAACGACTATTCCCACCGCCAATTCGCTGAAATGATGGGCCAATATTACCTCAAGCGTTGGAGTGTCTTCTTTGATACTCAAATCAGCGTCCTCGAAGGCAAAGCGGAAGCCGCTGGCGAATCAGAAAAACAATACACCACCAACAACGGCGAAAAAACGGCCTACACCAAAAACAAAAACGCCTCTGTTGATGCCATCGAACTCGCCTTCCCCGATTCCAAAATCAAAATGCGCCAAAAAGCCAAAACGGGCTCCACCGTCCGCATCGCCGAAATTATCCTCAACGAGAAAATCTAATCGCACACTTCATCAAAACAAGAAAACCCCGGCTCACACAGAGCCGGGGTTTTCTTGTTGCTAAAATCGCGTGGCTTAATCCTTCACATCCTCCTTGCGGAGATCGCGCGTCATAAGCTCCTGCAGAGCCAAGCGAGCAGGCTTAGCATTGTAGATAATTTCGTACACCGCATCAGTCAGGGGCGTACGCACACCCAACTTGCGAGCCAGCTGATACGTAGAAAGCGTGTTCGGAATACCCTCTACCACTTGGCCAATGCGCTTCTGGCATTCATCCACAGGCACACCCTGCGCAATCATGCGGCCTGCGGTCAAGTTGCGGCTGTGCTCAGAGTAACAAGTCACCACCAAATCCCCCATACCAGAAAGCCCCATAAAGGTATCCATGCTGCCGCCACGGGCAATACCCATGCGCGTCATCTCAGCCAAACCGCGGGTAGCCAATGCGGCGCGGGCATTGTCGCCCAAGCCCAAGCCAGCACAAATGCCACTGGCCAAGGCAAACACATTCTTCACCGCGCCACCCAGCTGCATGCTCACCACATCAGATGTCGTGTAAATGCGCAGATAAGGCGTGCTGAGGCGTCGCTGCACAGCAGAAGCAATCTCGATATCCGCAAAACCAATCAGCGTCAGGCTGGGCTGCTCCATCACAATATCCTCTGCATGGTTCGGACCAGAAAGAGCACCAATCGGGCAAGTCAGATACTCAGCCAAAATCTCCGTCATGAGCAAGTTGGTGTCCTTCTCAATGCCCTTGGTGCAGCTCACAATCACGGCATCCTTCGCCAGCCCCACCTCACAAAGACTCTGCGCCACACTGCGCATGACCACGCTGGGCACCACCACTATCACCAAATCAGCACCAGCCACGTCTGCCCATTGGCTCGTGACCATCACATTCTCAGGCAGCGGCTTCGCCTCTGGAGCAGCCACCATGCTGCGGCGAGTCTCGCGAATGGCAGCGGCCTCCTTCTCCAAATATGTCCAGAGCACCACATCCCCACCATTGTACGAGGCAGTCAACGCAAGAGCTGTACCCCAAGCCCCTGCACCAATGATGGCAGTCTTCTTAAAAGTCCTTTCCATAAATCAACCTTTTTTGGTAAATGCTTTCGGTTCTGTCCCCTGACACAGGCGAACAATGTTTGAACGGTGCTTATACACCACGAGTGCGAAAATTGTAAAGAGAATCCCCAGCAACGTGGCATCAGCACCTGAAACAGCACCATCACACCACCAGAACTCATACCCCGCGGCCAGCATCATCGCCAAACCTGCCACCATGCTGGACAGCGACACATAACGCGTCAGCACCATCATCAAAATCCACGTCAACAACGCAGACAAACCAATAATCGGTGAAAGCGCAAACAAGCAGCCGCCCGTAGTTGCCACACCCTTGCCGCCCTTGAAATGCAGGAAACACGTGAAAGTATGCCCCAATATCAAGGCAAACATCACCCCCAACACCCAAAGCATCGATTCCAACGAAAACTCTGTCAACGGCTTACCATCACCCAATGCTGCAATCACATACGTGAGCGGCAAAAAACCCTTCAAAAAATCGCACACAAACACAGGTATGCCCCACTTCTTGCCGAGCACACGCACAGCATTCGTGGCACCTATATTCTTGGAACCATGCTCACGCAAATCGATTCCATTCAGCTTTCCTGCTATATACCCGAACGGCACAGAGCCAATCAGATAAGCCAGCACTATGTATAACACGTTCTCAAGCATCTGCATGCAGTATACTACCTTGCTAGCTTGATTGCAACAGATTTTTTTTACTTTTCTTGATTATTTCGTTACTTCTTCATGGGACGCCTCTCCCATCCAGACCGCCTCAGCTCCCCCCCCTACGCCCATTTTCCCTGCTCCCGAGCCATCCACGGAAAGATACGCAAGCATAATCTTTTTGTTAGCAACGCAAACAATCTTGCCTCGTAAGTTGTAACTGTGCTAAAATCCGGGTGCATGTTTTCGCGTACTCTCACCATTCCCCAGGCGCTGCGCCATTATGCGGATACCCGCGTAATGGCGGGCAAGTCTGTTGTATGGGAACTGGAACAGGCGCGCTATAATTTCGGCACAGATAGAGAGTACCACGCGGAGGATGCCATCCGCATCGCCACGCAGCGCATCAGCCTGCTGGAATTCCTGCTCGCTCACGCTGCCACCCTGCCTACCGATGCCGCATCTATCGAGGTGCTTCGTGCCGATGCATCGGCAATGCGCGCGCACATTGCCACCGCACGCCATCTTATCGCAAATCCCTGGGCGTAATCTGCTCATTTTTTCGGGGCGCGAGACTTTAGTCCCGCCGCGGCGTAGCCTTGGCGTAGACGGGTCCCGCTTTTTTTGTCTCATCCACGGCCGCGCAGCGACGCAACGCTGGGTCTCGGATAGAATAACGATAGAACCCCGAACGAAGTGAGTGGGTGGCATAAAGCGAGGCTCACCCAGTCGGTGTGCCCCAAGGGCAGAGTCCCAGCATAACACAACCCTTTATGCCACCCGCTTCGCTACGCTACGGGGTTCGGGACCCTTTTTCCACCCTACCCAGCGTTCTGCCACATACGTGGCGTCACGCTGGGCTACGGGATACCACCCGCTCACTGCGTTCGGGGTTCGCAAAACCGCTCG